>NZ_JAPJAV010000015.1:0-93460 GCF_035616495.1 Mycobacterium sp. 663a-19
CCCGAGAAAACGGATAACCACTCGGCATGGCAACTCCTCAAAACAACGGATGTTGCACTGACCGTATGAATCCGCCCGGCGTGTTATGTGCGTGATTTAAGTGTCGCGGTCGATGGGCGGCACCGGCCGGCCCCTCGCGCACTGCCACTAGGCTGGCGGAGTGTTTGAATCGCTGTCCGACCGTTTGACCGGTGCCCTCGCCGGGCTGCGCGGCAAGGGCCGACTGACCGACGCCGACATCGAGGCCACAACCCGCGAAATCCGGCTCGCCCTGCTGGAAGCGGACGTGTCGCTGCCGGTGGTGCGGGCGTTCGTCGGCCGGATCAAGGACCGCGCCCGGGGCGCCGAGGTGTCCGGCGCGCTCAACCCGGCGCAGCAGGTCGTCAAGATCGTCAACGAAGAACTCATCGGCATCCTCGGCGGCGAGACCCGCCAGCTGGCGTTCGCGAAGACGCCGCCGACCGTGGTGATGCTCGCCGGCCTGCAGGGCTCCGGTAAGACGTCGCTGGCCGGCAAGTTGGCCACCTGGCTGCGCGGCCAGGGGCACACCCCGCTGCTGGTGGCGTGCGACCTGCAGCGCCCCGCCGCGGTGAACCAGCTGCAGGTGGTCGGCGAGCGGGCCGGCGTCCCGGTGTTCGCACCGCATCCGGGCGCCTCTGCCGAGTCCGGGCCCGGCGACCCCGTCGCCGTAGCCTCACAGGGGCTGGTCGAGGCCCGGGCCAAGCACTTCGACGTCGTCATCGTCGACACCGCCGGCCGGCTGGGCATCGACGACGAGCTGATGGCCCAGGCCGCGGCCATCCGGGACGCCATCGACCCCGACGAGGTGCTGTTCGTCCTGGACGCGATGATCGGCCAGGACGCCGTCACCACCGCCGAGGCGTTCCGCGAGGGCGTCGGCTTCACCGGCGTGGTGCTGACCAAGCTCGACGGCGACGCCCGCGGTGGCGCCGCGCTGTCGGTCCGCGAAGTGACCGGTGTCCCAATCCTTTTCGCCTCCACCGGCGAGAAGCTCGAGGACTTCGACGTCTTCCACCCCGACCGCATGGCCAGCCGCATCCTGGGCATGGGCGATGTGCTGAGCCTCATCGAGCAGGCCGAGCAGGTCTTCGACGCCGAACAGGCCGAGGCCGCCGCCGTCAAGATCGGCGCCGGGGAGCTGACCCTCGAGGATTTCCTGGAACAGATGCTCGCCATTCGCAAGATGGGCCCGATCGGCAACCTGCTGGGCATGCTGCCCGGCGCCGGCCAGATGAAGGAGGCGCTGGCCGAGGTCGACGACAAGCAGCTCGACCGGTTGCAGGCCATCATCCGCGGGATGACGCCGGAGGAGCGCGCCGACCCCAAGATCATCAACGCGTCGCGGCGGCTGCGCATCGCCAACGGCTCGGGCGTGACGGTGTCCGAGGTCAATCAGCTGGTCGACCGCTTCTTCGAGGCCCGAAAGATGATGTCCTCGATGCTCGGCGGCATGGGCATCCCCGGCATCGGCCGCAAGTCCGCGACGCGAAAGGGCAAGGGCGCCAAAGGCGCAAAAGGAAAAGCGGGCAAGAAGGGCAAGAAGAGGGGCCCGACGCCGCCCAAGGTCCGCAACCCGCTCGGCCCGGGAATGCCTCAAGGGTTCCCCGACCTGTCACAGATGCCGGAGGGCCTCAACGAGCTGCCGCCCGGGCTGGCCGACTTCGACCTGTCCAAGCTGAAGTTCCCGGGCAACCCCGGAAGGGGGTAGCCGCGCGGTGCGCGTGCACGTGCGGGGTCTGGGGCTGCCCGACGAGACCGAGATCGAACTGTGGATCGTCGACGGCCGCATCAGCACCGAACCGGTCGCCGGGGCCGACACCGCCTTCGACGGCGGCTGGGTGCTGCCCGGCCTGGTGGACGCGCACTGTCACGTCGGGCTCGGTCACCACGGCGAGATCCCGATCGAGGAGGCGATCGGCCAGGCCGAGACGGAACGCGACGTCGGCGCGCTGCTGCTGCGTGACTGCGGCGCCCCGACCGACACCCGCAGCCTCGACGGCCACGACGACCTGCCCCGCATCATCCGGGCCGGCAAGCATCTGGCGCGGCCCAAGCGCTATCAGAAGGGCTTCGCGGTCGAGCTCGAGGACGAATCGCAGCTGCCGGCGGTGGTGGCCGAGCAGGCCCGCCGCGGCGACGGCTGGGTCAAGCTGGTCGGCGACTGGATCGACCGCGGTGTCGGTGACCTCGCCCCGCTGTGGTCCGACGACGTGCTGGCGGCCGCGATCGACGCCGCGCACGCCCACGGCGCGCGCGTCACCGCCCATGTCTTCAGCGACGAGGCCATGCCCGGCCTGATCAAGGCCGGGATCGACTGCATCGAACACGGCACCGGCCTGACCGACGACACCATCGCCCTGATGCTCGAGCACCGAACGGTGCTGGTGCCCACCCTGATCAACATCGTCGAGAACTTCCCGGGTATCGCCGACGGCGCCAAGCGCTACCCGGCCTACGCCGCGCACATGCGCCACTTGCACGCCCGCTGCCACGAGCGGGTCGCGGCCGCCCTGGACGCGGGCGTCCCGCTGTATGCCGGCAGCGACGCCGGCAGCATGATCGCGCACGGGCGGATCGCCGACGAGGTGGAGGCCCTCAAGGGGATCGGGATGAGCCCCACCGAGGCGCTGGGCGCGGCGTGCTGGGACGCCCGGCGCTGGCTGGGTCGGCCCGGTCTGGAGGACGGGGCCCCGGCCGACCTGGTGTGCTACGCGGACGACCCGCGGCAGGGTCCCGGTGTGCTGAGCAAGCCCGATCTGGTGATCTTGCGCGGCAACGTGTTTCGGCCGTAGTTAGGATCGGGTATGGCGTTGGCCAGCGGCGCGAACTTCGCCGGTTACCCGGTGGCGCGCAGGCTTGGTTCGGGTGTGACGGGTGAGGTCTATCTCGTCCAGGATCCGCGGGCGGCGCGCTGGCTGGCGCTGAAAGTCCTGTCGCCGGACCTGTCGGCCGACGGCGACTTTCGCCGGCGCTTCCTCGCGGAGACGACCGTCGCCGCCAACCTCTACCACCCGCACATCGTGGAGGTGTACGCCCGCGGCGAGTTCGATGGGCGGCTCTGGGTCGCGATGGACTACGTCGAGGGCAACAGCGCCGCGCGGCTGATGGCCGATCGGTTCCCCGCCGTCGCACCGGCCGGCGAGGTGCTGGCGATCGTCACCGCGGTGGCCGGGGCCCTCGACCACGCCCACGAGCGCGGGATGCTGCACCGCGACGTCAAACCCGGCAACATCCTGCTGACCTCGGGCCCGGGCGAGCAACGAATCCTGCTGGCCGACTTCGGGATAGCCCGCCAACCCGGCACGGTCGGCTACGCCGCGCCCGAGGCGGTGCTGGGCGCCGACGTCGACGGGCGCGCCGACCAGTACGCGCTCGCGGCCACCGCGTTTCACCTGCTGACCGGCGCGCCGCCGGCCGAACACGACGCGGCGCCGAGGCTCAGCGACCAGCGTCCGGAGCTGGCGCGCATGGACGGCGTCTTCGTCAAGGCGCTGTCCCGACGGCCCGGCGACCGGTTCGACAGCTGCCGGCGGTTCGCCGACGCGGCCGCCGAGGCCGCCGGCCTCCCGGTCGGCGAGCGCGGCCCGGGGGCCACGGAGGCCGTGGAGGCCGACCCCGTCGTCGACTATCCGGCCTACGCGTGGATGCCCGACCTCCCGCCCACCCGGTCGGCGCCCCGGCCCGCGCCCGACGCCGCACCGGCGACCTTGCCGGCGAAGCGCAGGCCGCGCAAGGTCCTGGTCGGCGCCGCGGCGGTGGCGCTCGTCGCCGGGCTGCTCGCCCTGGGCTTCGTGATCGGACGCAAGACCGACAACACCGCGCCCGCGGCGAGCCCGCCGTCCAGCGCCTCCGCCCCGGCCGCCGCGCCGCCGGCGCCCAGCACCCCGTCCGGCCCGCCCGCCCCGCTCGACGGCACGTATCGCCTCGAGGTCCAGCGAGCCAGGCAGACCTTCAATTACACGCCCAACCCGCAACCGCCGAACGTCAACACCTGGTGGGCATTTCGCTCGTCGTGCACGCCGTCGTATTGTGCGGCCGCCGCGATACAACTCGACAACAACGAGCACACGCAGCCCAACGCGGCGGGCGTCCGTCCCGTCGTGATGCGGTTCACCGACGGCGAATGGCGGTCCGAGCCGGAGACGGCGCAGTTCCCCTGCGTCGCCAAAGACGGCGCCGCCCACACCCAGACCATGACGCAGGTGCTGACGCTGCGCCCCGGATCCCAGCGTGATCTTGTCGGCGAGATGAACATCACCGTGCAAAGCAACGAGTGCGGCCAGCAATCAGCCGTGGTCCGGGTCCCGACGGTGGCCACCCGGACCGGCGACACGGCGCCGGGCGTCTACGTGCCGGATCCGGCGACGATCGGCGGCGCCCCGAGCGCGAGCGGCCCGCCCACGACCACCGGTGCACCCACCGCCACCGCCGCCCCGACGCCGTCGGCCACCGCGCCGTCCGGACCGGGGAGATGACCCTCCCAAGAAAAGATTGCGAGTGCTTGCTATCTATGTTACGGTCGTCGCAACCCAACGACCTGGAGGCAGACAGTGACCTACGACGTGATCATCCGCGACGGATTGTGGTTCGACGGCACCGGCGGTGCGCCGCAAACCCGCACGCTCGGGATTCGCGACGGTGTGGTGGCCACGGTGTCGGACCGGCCGCTGGACGAGACCGGTTGCCCGCAGGTGATCGACGCGGCCGGCAAGTGGGTCCTGCCGGGCTTCATCGACGTGCACACCCACTACGACGCCGAGGTGCTGCTGGACCCCGGGCTGAAGGAGTCGGTGCGCCACGGTGTCACCACGGTGCTGCTGGGCAACTGCTCGCTGTCCACGGTGTACGCCAACTCCGAGGACGCCGCCGACCTGTTCAGCCGGGTCGAGGCGGTGCCGCGCGAGTACGTCCACGGCGCCCTGGACTCCAACCGGACCTGGTCGACGGCCGCCGAATACATCGAGGCGATCGACGCCCTGCCGCTCGGGCCGAATGTCGGTTCGCTGCTTGGTCATTCGGACCTTCGTACCGCGGTGCTGGGCCTCGACCGCGCCACCGACGCGACCGTCAAGCCCACCGACGCCGAGCTGGAGAAGATGGCGGCGCTGCTGGACGAGGCGCTGGACGCCGGGGTGCTCGGCATGTCCGGCATGGACGCCGCGATCGACAAGCTCGACGGCGAGCGGTTCCGCTCGCGCGCGCTGCCGTCCACCTTCGCGACCTGGCGGGAGCGGCGCAGGCTGATCAAGGTGCTGCGCAAGCGCGGCCGGATGCTGCAGAGCGCGCCCGATGTCGAGAACCCCGTGTCGGGTCTGCTGTTCTTCCTGGCCAGCAGCCGGATGTTCGGGCGCCGCAAGGGAGTTCGGATGAGCATGCTGGTGTCGGCCGACGCCAAGTCGATGCCGCTCGCCGTGTACGTCTTCGGGCCCGTGACCCGGCTGCTGAACAAGCTGCTGGGCTCCAGCGTGCGGTTCCAGCACCTGCCGGTGCCGTTCGAGTTGTACTCCGACGGGATCGACCTGCCGGTGTTCGAGGAGTTCGGCGCCGGGACGGCCGCCCTGCACCTGCGAGACCAACTGCAGCGCAACGAGTTACTGGCCGACGAGGCCTACCGGCGGCAGTTCCGCAAGGAGTTCGACCGCATCAAGCTCGGCCCGTCGCTGTGGCACCGCGACTTCCACGACGCGGTCATCGTCGAGTGCCCCGATAAGTCGTTGATCGGCAAGAGCTTTGGCGCCATCGCCGACCAGCGCGGGCTGCACCCGCTGGACGCGTTCCTGGATGTGCTCGTCGAGAACGGCGAACGCAACGTGCGGTGGACGACCATCGTGGCCAACCACCGGCCCAAGCTGCTCAACGCGCTCGCGGCCGAGTCGAGTGTGCACATGGGCTTCTCGGACGCCGGTGCACACCTGCGCAACATGGCCTTCTACAACTTCGGCCTGCGGATGCTCAAGCGCACGCGGGACGCGCACCGGGCCGGCGCGCCGTTCCTGTCCACCGAGCGGGCGGTGCACCGGCTGACCGGCGAGCTGGCGGAGTGGTTCGGCCTCGACGCCGGCACCCTGCGTGAGGGAGACCGCGCGGACTTCGTGGTGATCGACCCGGCCGGCCTGAACGACGCGGTCGACGGCTATTACGAGGAGGAGGTTCCCTTCTACGGCGGCCTGCGGCGCATGGTCAACCGCAACGACGAGGCCGTGGTGGCGACCGGTGTCAACGGCGCCGTCGTGTTCGAGAGGGGCCGGTTCCGCGACGGCTACGGGACCACCGCCAAGTCCGGCCGTTACCTGCGGGCCGGCACACAACAGACCGCCGCCGCGAGCGTCTGAAGATGGCCAGGACCCAGCAGCAGCGCCGCGAGGAGACCGTCGGACGGCTCCTCGAGGCGAGCATCGCCAGCATCATCGAGGTCGGATACGCCCGCGCATCGGCCGCCGTGATCACCAAGCGCGCCGGGGTGTCGGTGGGCGCCCTGTTCCGTCACTTCGAGACGATGGGCGACTTCATGGCGGCGACGGCATCGGAGGTGCTGCGTCGCCAGGTGGAGTCGTTCACCAAGCAGGTGGCCGAGATCCCGCCCGACAAGCCGGCTTTGGAAGCGGCGCTGACGATCCTGCGGGACATCACCAGCAGCCCGACCAACGCGGTGCTGTACGAGTTGATGGTCGCCGCCCGCACCGACGAGAAGCTCAACGCCCATCTGCGCGAGGTGCTCGCCCAGTACTCCGCGAAGATCCTCGACGCCGCGCGCACACTGCCCGGCGCGGAGAGCTTCCCGGAGGAGACGTTTCCGGTCCTGGTGGCCTTGTTGACCAACGTGTTCGACGGAGCGGCAATCGTGCGAGGGGTACTGCCGGAACCGGAGATCGAGGAGCGACGGATCGCGTTGCTGAACGCCCTGATAACCGGGATGGTGCCGAATCAGGGTTTGTGACAACCGGTTTCGCGCGCCTACAGCGAGCCGATGCCGGACTCCGGGTTGAGCGCGAAACCCCAGTCGAACAGGCTCGCGGCCTGATCCCAATACGTCGGCCCACCCTCTTTCACCATCCCGTACATCATGGCGATCACCAGCCGGCGGCCGCCGCGGGCGGCGGCGCCGACGAAGGTCTTGCGGGCCGCGTTGGTGAATCCGGTCTTGCCGCCGATGGCGCCGGGGTAGCGCTGCAGCAGTTCGTCCTGGTTGGTGATGGGGTGATCGCCGTTATCGCCGGGGAACATCGCCGACGGCTCGGCGGTGATGTGCGCGAACACCGGATTGGCCATCGCGGCCCGGAAGATGACCGCCAGATCGTGGGCCGTGGAGGCGCCGGAGCCACCGGGCCCGTCCAGCCCGGACGGGGTCGCCGCGTGGGTGTTGGTCGCCCCGAGCGAGGCCGCCTTGGCGTTCATCTTGCCGACCGTGACGTCCGGGCCGCCGAGCAGGTGGGCCAGCGTGTTGGCGGCGTCGTTGCCCGAGACCAGCAGCAGCCCGTCGAGCAGTTGCCGCGCGGTGTAGGTGCGGCCCGGTTTGATGCCGACGCAGTTGCACTCGACCTGGGTGTCCGCGACGTCGGCGACGACGGTGGAGTCCAGGCTCAGCTCGTCCAGGGCCACCAGCGCCAGCAGCACCTTGATGGTGCTCGCGGGCGGGTGGGCCACGTTCTGGTCGCGGCCGGCCAGCACCTGACCGCTGTCCAGGTCGGCCACGATCCAGGTCTGCGCGGGGCCTTCGGGGATCGGCACCGAGCCGGCCGGCTGCATGCTGTCGGCCGAGGCGGTGACCGCGCCGCCGGTGGCGCCGACGGCGCCGACCGTAAGCGCAGCGGCGGCCGCGGCCATGAGTTTCCGCATGGCCGCAAAGTGTAACTTCCGCGCCGCTCACCGGGTAACCGTTGACCGCCGGCGCAACCGTGCACGAAAATGCGTGCATGGCCGGGGTTCGAGCAAAGAACCTGATGAGCCCCGACGAGACACTCGAGTTCCCAGGGATCAAGGTCCAACAGGTCGACGTCGGCGACCTGACCGTGGGGCGGATCGTGACGCAGCCCGGATGGCGGTGGTCGACGCACGTGCGCCCACGCGTCGGCGGGGACTGGTGCGACGCGCGCCACGTGGGGGTCGTGTTGTCGGGCCGGTTCGAGGTCGTGATGCGCGACGGAACGAAGCTGCAGTTCGGGCCGGACGACGTCTTCGAGATCCTGCCCGGTCATGACGGGTACACCCTCGGCGATGAGCCGTGCGTGCAGATCGAATGGTCCGGGTTGCGGGCCTTCGCGGGATTCCGGCTGTTCGGCACACACAACCGGGCGTTGGTCACGCTGCTGTTCACCGACCTCGTCGACTCCACGGCGATGGCGAAACGAGTCGGCGACGTCGCTTGGCGAGAACTGCTCTCCGCACACTACGAGGCGACACGGGCGGCGTTGGAACGCCACCACGGCCACGAGGTCAACACGACCGGAGATGGCCTGCTGGCGACCTTCGATGGCCCGGCCGCCGCCTTGCGCTGCGCGGCGGCGGTAAGCCGGGCCGCCGCGCGGGAAGGCCTGCAGATCCGTGCGAGCGTCCATGTCGGAGAGGTGGAACTGGTGGGGGCCGATGTGCGCGGCGTCGCGGTGCATGAGGCGGCACGGATCCTCGGCGCGGCGGCGGCCAACGAGATCCTGGTGTCAGCGACCACCCGCGCGCTGGCGGGCAACGCGGGATTCGTGTTCTCGCCCCGGGGCACTCACGTGCTCAAGGGCCTGCCGGGCGAATGGGAGCTCTTCGCATGCTTCGAGGAAGACGACGACGGCGGGGCCGGCAGCGGTTAGATAGGGCCGTTGACCCGACTCTCAGCGGGCCTCGAGGGGCGCATTTTGCGACCAGAGGATCTCCTCGAGCAGGTTGCGGCTGCGCCAGCCGTCCGGCGTGCGGACTATGTCGTGGTGGTAGTAGCCGCCGAAGTAGGTCAGCCCGTCCATGCCGGGGAACTGCATCGGGTTGAAGACCGCCGCCCGGACCCGGGCGGTGTCGCCGGTCACCTCAGCCTCGACGTTGGTGATGTAGTGCATGCCGCTCCAGGTGAAGGTGCCGAGCGTGCTGATCAGCCAATCGACAACCTGGTCGCGCTGGCCGGTGATGCCGCCCGAGGCCGCGTAGTCGATGAACGCGTCCTCGGTGAACACGGAGCGGTACAGCTCCCAGTCTCTGGTGTCCAGTGAGCGGGAATACCGTGCCAGCAGTTGCTGGATCTCGACGAAATCGAGGCTTTCGTTAGCGTTCATCGCCGCCGCCTTCGCATGACGCAGATGCCGATTTGATCGGCGTGCAGCTTACCGGCATTGCCGGGCGAATTTCCGCAGGAGCACTCCGTTCTGGCACAATGGGCGGCTGTCTGCCCTGCGGTCACGGCCGCGCGGTGGTCACACACGCGAGGCAAAACCGGATCCGCGCATCCCGCCCGGGTCGCTGAATTGCAGCGTGACACAAAGGAGAAGTCGCTCAACCATGGCTGTGAAGATCAAGCTGACCCGGCTTGGCAAAATCCGCAATCCCCAGTACCGAATCGCCGTCGCCGACGCGCGCACGCGGCGCGACGGCCGCTCCATCGAGATCATCGGCCGGTATCACCCGAAGGAAGACCCGAGCCTGATCGAGATCAACTCCGAGCGCGCCCAGTATTGGCTGTCCGTGGGTGCTCAGCCCACCGAGCCCGTCCGCAAACTGCTGCAGATCACCGGCGACTGGCAGAAGTTCAAGGGCCTGCCGGGCGCCGAGGGCCGGCTGAAGGTCAGGCCCGCCAAGCCCAGCAAGCTCGAGCTGTTCAACGCCGCGTTGGCCGCCGCCGAGGGCGAGCCGACCACCGAGGCCGCGAAGCCGAAGAAGAAGGCCCCGGCCAAGAAGGCCGCCAAGGCTGCCGAGGCTGCCGAGCCCACCGAGCCCGCCGCCGAGGCTGCCGAGCCCGTCGCCGAAGCCGAGCCCGCCGCCGCCGATCCCGCTGCCGAGGCGCCGGCCGAGGGTGGCGAGCAGCCCGAATCGACCACCGAAAGCTGACCGGCCCGTGAGCACCGTCGTCGTTGACGCCGTCGAGCATCTGGTCCGCGGGATCGTCGACAACCCCGACGATGTCCGGGTGGACATGGTGACCAGTCGGCGTGGCCGAACCGTCGAAGTGCACGTCCATCCCGACGACCTGGGCAAGGTGATCGGACGCGGGGGACGCACCGCGACCGCGCTGCGCACGCTGGTCGCCGGCATCGGTGGCCGCGGCATCCGCGTCGACGTGGTGGACACCGACCAGTAGGGCGGCGCCGCTCATGGAGCTGCTCGTCGGGCGCGTCGTCAAAGCGCACGGCATCGGCGGCGAGGTGGTCGTGGAGATCCACACCGATGATCCCGCTGCGCGCTTCGCGCCGGGTACCACGTTGCGCGCCAAGGCATCCCGGGGCGACGGGGGAGAGCGCGACTATGTCGTGGCCGCCGCCCGCGAGCACGGCGGTCGGCTGCTGGTGCGGTTGACCGGGGTGGACGACCGCGAGGCCGCCGACGCGTTGCGCGGCAGCCTGTTCGTGGTGGATTCCGACGACCTGCCGCCGATCGACGAGCCGGACACCTACTACGACCATCAGCTGGAGGGCCTGCGCGTGCGGACGACGGGAGGACAAGACGTCGGCGTCGTCGCCGAGGTGCTGCACACCGCGGCGGGTGAGTTGCTGGCGGTGCGGCGGGGCGACGGCGCCGAAACGGCCGAAGCGTTGGTGCCGTTCGTCGGCGCGATCGTGACGTCGGTGTCGCTGGACGAGCGCACCGTCGAGATCGATCCGCCCGAGGGCCTGCTGGACCTGGGCTAGCGGGCATCGACATGAGAATCGACGTCGTCACGATCTTCCCGGCCTATCTTGACCCGCTGCGACAATCGTTGCCGGGCAAGGCGATCGAGTCGGGCCTGGTCGACCTGCGCGTGCACGATCTGCGGCGGTGGACCCATGACGTGCACCGCTCGGTCGACGACACGCCATACGGCGGTGGGCCGGGCATGGTGATGAAGGCGCCGGTGTGGGGCGAAGCGCTCGACGAGATCTGTTCCGCCGAAACGCTGTTGGTCGTTCCCACCCCCGCGGGCGCGCTGTTCAAGCAGGCCACCGCCCAGCGTTGGAGCGCCGAGGCGCACCTGGTGTTCGCCTGCGGCCGTTACGAGGGCATCGACCAGCGCGTGATCGATGACGCCGCCCGGCGGATGCGGGTCGAAGAGGTCTCGATCGGCGACTACGTGTTGCCGGGCGGGGAGTCGGCGGCCATCGTGATGATCGAAGCGGTGCTGCGGCTGCTGGCCGGCGTCCTGGGCAATCCCGCGTCGCACCGCGATGATTCGCACTCGCCCGAGCTGGACCGGCTGCTGGAGGGGCCGAGCTATACCCGGCCGCCGAGCTGGCGCGGCCTCGACGTTCCCGAGGTTCTGCTGTCCGGCGACCATGCGCGAATCGCCGCCTGGCGCCGGGAGGTTTCGCAGCGGCGCACGCGGGAACGCCGGCCCGACCTGTCGGGCGACTAATCGGTGGGGGCGGTGCCGATCCGTCCGTTGGGGAATATCGTCTTGACCGCGCGCGTGATCGTGTCGCGCGCGGTGGCGTCGTCGGAGGACTGCAGCGACTGGACCACCATGACGTAGCGGCGGTCCGCCCCGATCAATCCGGTCGACAGATGCACCCAGGCGCTGCCGATGCAGCACATCCAGCCCTGCTTGACCGCGACCGTCTCGGCGTACAGGCCCTCGGGGATGCCGAATCGCTGTGGGTAGCCGTCGATTCCGGTCGGGGTGGCCTGCGCCAGGTCGTTGACGATGATCTTGGCGCGCTCCGCCGGCAGCCCACCCGACCCGTCGAGCAGGACGTCGTAGTAGTGCACCAGGTCGGTCACCGAACTCATGGTGTTCCACCAGCGCCCGTCGCTGGGCGGCGTGGTGGACGACAGGCCGTAGCGGCCCGCGACCTGGGTGATGATGGCGTCCCCGCCGCCCTGGTCCCAGAACTTCTCGGCGGCGCCGTCGTCGGACGACTGCAACATCGCGTCCAACGCCTGGTGGTCGTCGGGGGACAGCACGGTCTTGCCCTGCGACTCGGCCAGCAGCAGGTCGTCGGCGATGAACAGCTTGGCCACCGACGCGGTGCCGACGATCTGGGTGTTGCCGCTGGAGACCAGCTGGTGGGTCTTGCGGTCGAGGACCGCCACCGACAGCATGGCCCCGCCGGCGGCGGCCTCATCGGTGGCCCGCTGGACTCGTGCCTGCAGTCCGTCGAACCCGGAGCGGGGCAACGCCTGCGGTGGCAGCGTGGCGCCGTCCAGCATGAGCCCGACGGGCCGCGGCGGCTGTGCCGGACGGTCGGCCGCGGCGCGCACCGGCCTGGTGGACACCTTCGCGGGGGACCTCGCCGCGACGACCGCCTCGTCGCACCCGGCCATCACCAGCGTCACCGCCGCCATGGCGGCGAGCACAGTGAGCGGCCGTGCGCGCATTGTCTCCTCCGGACGTCTGGAAACGTGCGTGTGGCGGGCGGTTTTGACCCGAGTCATGTGTACCATTCACCGGCGTTTTCGGCGCGCCATGAACTGCGGGTTTACCTGTGATTTTCAATGCACGCGGGCCGTCTGGCACAATTGACCAGTTGTCTCGCCGCTGTCAGCGGACCGGGCCGCTTCCCGCCCGCTGCGAGATACGCCCCGGAAGCCCGAAAAACCATCGGCCTGGTGGCCCGTTCACACCCGCGTGTGGGCGGCTGCCGCGGCCGCGACCTCGAGGAAGAGTCTTCTCACGATGAACAGGCTGGACTTCGTCGACCAGGCGTCGTTGCGCGACGACCTCCCGGCCTTCGGTCCGGGCGACACCATCAACGTGCACGTCAAGGTGGTCGAGGGTGCCAAGGAGCGCATCCAGGTGTTCAAGGGCGTGGTGATCCGCCGGCAGGGCGCGGGCATCCGCGAGACGTTCACGGTGCGCAAGGAGAGCTACGGCGTCGGCGTCGAACGAACCTTCCCGGTGCATTCGCCGAACATCGATCACATCGAGGTGGTGACCCGTGGCGATGTCCGCCGCGCCAAGCTGTACTACCTGCGTGAACTCCGCGGCAAGAAGGCCAAGATCAAGGAAAAGCGCTGACCGGACGCGGCCGGCCGGGCCGCGAACCGCGCTGGCTACGCTGATCTCGTGACCGATACCACGGACTCGCCCGAACCCCAGTCCGACGCTGGTCAGTCAGAGCCGAAGGTTTCCACCCGCGACGCGGACACGGCCCCCGACGCGCCCCCGGAGCCCACCGAGCCGGAGCCCAAAGAGCCGGAGGCCAGCGAGCCGGAGGGCAAGAAGAAGTCCGCGCTGCGCGAACTGGCCATCCTGGCGGTGATCGCGGTGGGGGTCTACTACGTGATGCTGACGTTCGTTGCGCGTCCCTACCTGATCCCGTCGGAATCCATGGAACCGACGCTGCACGGGTGCACGGGCTGTGTGGGCGACCGCATCATGGTGGACAAGCTCAGCTACCGCTTCGGCGCGCCGCACCCCGGCGACGTCATCGTCTTCAAGGGACCGCCGTCGTGGAACGTCGGATACAGGTCGATCCGTTCTCCCAACCCCGCGCTGCGCCTGGCGCAGAACGCGCTGTCGTTCGTCGGTTTCGTGCCTCCCGACGAGAACGACCTGGTCAAACGCGTCATCGCGGTCGGCGGGCAGACGGTGCAGTGCCGGGCCGACACCGGGCTGACTGTCAACGGCAAGCCGCTCAAGGAGCCGTACCTGGATCCGGCGACCATGATGGCCGACCCGTCGGTGTACCCGTGTCTGGGCAGCGAGTTCGGGCCGGTGACCGTCCCGCAGGGCAGGCTGTGGGTGATGGGGGACAACCGCACGCACTCGGCGGACTCGCGCGCCCACTGCACCAGCGTCCCGGGCGAGGCGCTCAAGGGTGTGCTGTGCACCGGAGACCCGACATCGGGCACGGTGCCGGTAGCCAATGTCATCGGCAAGGCCAGGTTCATCGTCTGGCCGCCGTCACGATGGGGTGGTGTGGGTTCGGTGAACCCACAGCAGAATCAATAGCCATGGCCACCACGTGGCCGCCGCGGACGGTGATCCGCAAGTCCGGAGGTCTGCGCACCCTGGAGTCGGCGCTGTACCGCAGCGGCCTGGGGCCGGTGGCCGGGGTCGACGAGGTCGGCCGCGGCGCCTGCGCGGGTCCGCTGGTGGTCGCGGCCTGCGTGCTGGGGCCCGGGCGGCTGGAAAGCCTTGCGGCCCTTGATGATTCGAAGAAGCTCACGGAGAAGGTCCGGGAGCGGCTGTATCCGTTGATCCGCCGCTACGCCCTGGCCTACCACGTGGTGTTCATCCCGCCGGCCGAGGTCGACCGGCGCGGCGTGCACGTGGCCAACATCGAAGGCATGCGCCGCGCCGTGGCCGGCCTGTCGGTGCGGCCCGGCTACGTGCTCAGCGACGGCTTCCGGGTGCCCGGCCTGCCGATGCCGTCGCTGCCGGTGGTCGGCGGGGACGCGGCGGCCGCCTGCATCGCGGCGGCCAGCGTGCTGGCGAAGGTCAGCCGGGACCGGCTGATGGTCGCCATGGACGCCGACCACCCCGGCTACGGCTTCGCCGACCACAAGGGGTATTGCACGCCCGCGCACGGTCGGGAGCTGGCCCGGCTCGGCCCGTGCCCCGAGCACCGCTATTCGTTCATCAATGTCCGGCGGGTGGCCAGCGGGTGGAACACGCGGGTGGTGGCCGAATTCAGACCGGCCCCTCCGGCCGAGCGGGGCGAATACCGGTGAGGAAAGATGGCATCAGGGTTGTTACCCGCGCACCTTGGCAGGGAGAAGGACGTCTCAGCAGATGAGTGCAGAAGATCTCGAAAAGTACGAAACCGAGATGGAGCTCTCGCTCTACCGCGAATACAAGGACATCGTCGGCCAGTTCAGCTACGTCGTGGAAACGGAACGGCGCTTCTACCTGGCCAACAGCGTGGAGATGATGCCCCGCAACGCCGAAGGTGAGGTCTACTTCGAGCTGCGGCTGTCCGACGCGTGGGTATGGGACATGTACCGGCCGGCCCGGTTCGTCAAGCAGGTGCGGGTGGTCACCTTCAAGGACGTCAACATCGAAGAGGTGGAGAAGCCCGAGCTGCGGCTGCCCGAATAGGCCCCCGACCCAGAGCTATGTGCCCGGCGGAGGCGGAGTCTCGCCGTTGGACGGCAGCCGCCCGCGCCTCTCGATGACCTCCCGCGCCACGTCGGCCAGCTTGATGTTCAGGTCCTGGGAGTGTCGCCGCAGCAGGTCGAACGCCTCTTCTTCGGTCATGCCGTGCAGCAGCATCAGCATGCCCACCGCCTTGCCGATTTCACGGTTGCTGAGCAGCCCCTTTCGCAGGCTGGCGGCGTCCTCGCCCTTGGCGACGGCGTTGATGGCCACGCTGGCGAACGAGGCCAGGACCGCTGCCCGCCCGGCGGCCTCGGCGTCGAACGCGTTGGGCCTGTTACTGAACAGGTTGAGCGCGGCCCCCTTGCGCTTGTTGACCAGCAGCCGGAAGCCCATCGCGCCGCGCACCGGCGTCTCCGCGACGAGCAGCGACGCGAACTTGGGCCACAGCGACGGCGTGGTGAGGTCGGGGTCGATCTGCGGGGTTTCCTCCTCGATCGCGTCGATGCACGGGCCGTCACCCGCGCGCCGTTCCAGCTCGTCGATCTTCTGTGCGAGCCGGTCGCTGGCGCCCACGGTGAGGTAGCGATCGTTCTCGCGCACCAGCAGGCTGGCGTGATCGCAGCCCTTGACGATCATGGTCGCGGCGATGCAGATGGCCGCGTACATCTCGTCGGCATCCGAGCCCTGGTAAATGATCTCGGCGAGGGCCGCGAAGACGGTCGAGGGGTCGGCCGTCTCCCCGCCGGGTGGCGCCGCGTCCGCGCCGGCCTTCGATTCGTCTGCCACTTGTGCCTCGTTTTCCGCACGCGAGTTCGATGCCCTTGACGAGCATACTTACCTCCGCCGTGCACGGGTCTGAATCGGCCCTCACGGGTGGCCGCCCGAAATCCGCACCGCTGACCAGCGATTTTCGCGACGCCGGTTTCGGGCGCGGTGGGGCCGGGGAAAACACCCCGGGTGGGACTCACGGTTGCGGTAACCGGGCCGACGGGAGACATCGGCATCTCGGCGGTGACGGCGCTGGAGCGCGAACCCGCGGTGGACACCATCATCGGGATGGCGCGCCGCCCGTTCGACCCGTCGTCGCGGGGCTGGGTGAAGACGATCTACCGGCAGGGCGACATCCTGGACCGCGAGGCCGTCGACGCGTTGGTCGCGGACGCCGACGTGGTCGTCCACCTGGCGTTCATCATCATGGGCTCGCGCGACGAGAGCGCGCGAATCAACCTGCAGGGCGCGCGCAACGTGTTCGAGGCGTCCGTCGGCAGCGTCCGGCCGCGGCGCCTGGTGTACACCTCGTCGGTGGCGGCGTACGGCTACTACCCCGACAACCCCGTCCCGCTCACCGAGGACGTGCCGACCCGCGGGTCCCCCGAGCACTACTACTCCGCCCAGAAGGCCGCGTGCGAGGCGCTGCTCACCGACATCAGCAAGGACTCGTCGCTGGAGGTTTTCATCCTGCGGCCCTGCGTCGTCGCCGGGCCCAAGGCCCGTGCCCTGGCCCGGTCGATGCCGTGGAACAAGTTGCCCGGCCCGCTGCGCGCCGCGGCCAAGCTGGTGCCGATGCTGAAGCCGGTCGTGCCGGACCCCGGTTTTCCGTTGCAACTGGTCCACCACGACGACGTCGCGGCCGCGATCGCGCTGGCGGCCACCGCCCCGACGCCGCCGGGCTCGTACAACATCGCCGGCGACGGCGTCGTGACGGTGGGCGACGTGGCCAAGGCGCTGGGCGGCCGGCCGGTGCCGGTGCCCGCGGCCGCCGCCTCGGCGGCGTCCGCGGCGGTGTCGCGATTGCCGTTCGTCCCTTCGATACTGGAATGGCTGCACGTAGCGCGGACATCGGTGGTGATGGACACCGCCAAGGCGAAAAAGGAACTCGGCTGGCAGCCGGTGCACTCCTCGGCGGACACCTTGGCGGCGTTGGCTCGGGCGGTTTGACGGTCGCGCGGCCCGGCCGCCCGACCCGGCCGATGTAGGTTGATTTCGTGAGGTTTCACCGGGCGTCCGGCGACATCCCCGCCGACTACGACGAACGCGCGGTGACCGTCGCGCCCGCCAAGCACGAGGCGGCGGGCATGCGTGCGGTGATGGTCTCGCTGCAGCGGGGGCTCGAGCAGATGGGCGCGGTGCGCACCGCCGCGGCGCTGGCGCGGCTCAACCAGCGCAACGGCTTCGACTGTCCCGGCTGCGCGTGGCCGGAGGAGCCGGGCGGGCGCAAGCTGGCCGAGTTCTGCGAGAACGGGGCCAAGGCCGTCGCCGAGGAGGCCACCCGGCGCACCGTCACACGAGAGTTTTTCGCCCGGCACTCGATAGCCGAGCTGTCGGGAAAGCCCGAGTACTGGCTGTCCCAGCAGGGCCGGCTCACCGAGCCGATGGTGCTGTGTCCCGGTGACGACCACTACCGCCCGATCGGCTGGGACGCCGCCTACCGGTTGATCGTCGAGCGGCTGGGCGCGCTGGAGCACCCGGACCAGGCGGTGTTCTACACGTCCGGGCGCACCAGCAACGAGGCCGCGTTTTGCTACCAGCTGCTGGTCCGCTGTTTCGGCACCAACAATCTGCCCGACTGCTCCAACATGTGCCATGAGTCGTCCGGCTCGGCGCTGACCGAGTCGATCGGAATCGGCAAGGGCTCGGTCACCGTCGACGACGTCGCGCGCGCCGACCTGATCGTCATCGCCGGGCAAAACCCCGGCACCAACCACCCGCGAATGCTGTCGGTCCTTCGCAAGGCAAAGGCCAACGGCGCCAGGATCATTGCGGTGAACCCGCTGCCCGAGGCCGGGCTGATCCGGTTCAAGGATCCGCAGCAGCTGAACGGGCTTGTGGGACACGGCATCCCGATCGCCGACGAATTCGTGCAGATCCGCATCGGCGGCGACATGGCCCTGTTCGCGGGACTGGGCAGGTTGTTGCTCGAGGCCGAAGACCGCGCCCCGGGCACCGTCGTCGACCGCGAGTTCGTCGACGCGCACTGCGCGGGTTTCGACGAATACCGGCGCCGGACAATGGAGATCGACCTCGACACCGTGCACGCCGCCAGCGGTGTGCAGCGCGCGCAACTCGAACGCGTGGCCGCGATGCTGATGGCGTCGCGGCGCACCGTCGTGTGCTGGGCCATGGGCCTGACCCAGCACACCCACGCCGTGGCCACCATCGGCGAGATCACCAACCTGTTGCTGCTGCGCGGCATGATCGGCAAGCCGGGCGCGGGGGTGTGCCCGGTGCGCGGGCATTCCAACGTGCAGGGCGACCGCACGATGGGCATCTGGGAGCAGATGCCCGAGCAGTTCCTGGCCGCCCTGGACCGTGAATTCGGCATCAGCTGCCCCCGCAAGCACGGGTATGACACGGTGGCCGCGATCCGCGCGATGCGCGACGGGCGGGCCACGGTGTTCGTCGGCATGGGCGGCAACTTCGCGTCGGCCACCCCAGACACCGCAGTCACCGAGGCGGCCCTGCGCAGTTGCGCTCTGACGGTGCAGATTTCGACCAAGCTCAACCGCAGCCACCTCGTGCACGGGAACACCGCACTGATCCTGCCGACGCTGGGCCGCACCGACCGCGACATCCGCGGCGGGCGCAAACAGGTTGTCTCGGTGGAAGATTCGATGTCGATGGTGCATCTGTCCCGCGGCAGCCTGCACCCGCCCAGCGACCAGGTGCGCAGCGAGGTGGAAATCGTCTGCCAGCTGGCCCGCAGGCTGCTCGGCGCGGAGCATCCGGTGCCGTGGGAACGGTTCGCGGCCGACTACGACACCATCCGCGACGCGATCGCCGCGGTGGTCCCCGGCTGCGCCGACTACAACCGCAAGGTGCGCGGGCCGGACGGGTTTCAGCTTCCCCACCCCCCGCGCGACGCACGCGAATTCCACACCAGCACAGGCAAAGCCAACTTCGCGGCCGACCCGCTGCAGTGGGTGCCGGTGCCGCCGGGCCGGCTGGTGCTGCAGACGCTGCGCAGCCACGACCAATACAACACCACGATCTACGGGCTCGACGACCGTTATCGCGGGGTGAAGGGCGGGCGCCGCGTGGTATTCGTCAACCCCGCCGACATCGAGTCGCTGGGACTGGCGGCGGGCCAGCGGGTCGACCTGGTGTCGGAGTGGACCGACGCCGACGGGCGGCTGCAGGAGCGTCGCGCCAAGGACTTTCTGGTGGTGGCGTATTCGACCCCGGTCGGCAACGCCGCGTCCTACTACCCGGAGACCAATGCGCTCGTCCCACTGGATCATACGGCCGCCGTGTCGAACACCCCGGTGTCCAAGGCGATCATCGTGCGATTGGAGCCGGCGTCATCGGGCACGTAACCGCGCGGCGGAGGGTCAGGCATCTCAGCGCCGGTCGGGCCGTCACCCGGCCGGAGACCCTGGTCGTCGAGGAGCCGCTGGAGATCCGCGTCAACGGCGCTCCGGTCACCGTGACTATGCGCACGCCGGGCTCGGATATCGAACTCGCGCAAGGGTTTCTGCTCACCGAGGGAATCATCGGGTGCCGCGAGGACGTGGTCACCATTCGCTACTGCGGCGGGCGCGGGGACGACGGCGCCAACACGTACAACGCCCTCGACGCGACACTCGCGCCCGGCGTGCGGGAGCCCGACCTCGACGTCACCCGCAACTTCTACACCACCTCGTCGTGCGGGGTCTGCGGCAAGGCGTCGTTGGATGCGGTGCGGGTGATCGGCCGGTTCGCGCCGGGCTCGGATCCGGCGACCGTCGCCGCGGCCACGCTCAAGGCGATGCCCACCCAACTCCGCAGGGCGCAAAAGGTTTTCGACAGCACCGGCGGTCTGCACGCCGCGGCGTTGTTCGGTGTCGACGGCACCATGCTCGCGGTGCGGGAGGACATCGGCAGGCACAACGCGGTCGACAAGGTCATCGGCTGGGCGCTGGAACACCGGCGGGTGCCGCTGAGCGCGACGGTGCTGCTGGTCAGCGGGCGGGCCTCGTTCGAGCTGATGCAGAAGGCCGTGGTGACCGGGATCCCGGTGCTGGCCGCGGTGTCGGCGCCGTCGTCGCTGGCGGTCTCGCTGGCCGAGGAGTCCGGGGTCACGCTGGTGGCGTTCCTGCGGGAAGACTCGATGAACGTCTACACCCGGGCCGACCGGATCACGTAGCGCTGGGGATAGACCCGGGACTGGGGATAACCGCCTGTTCCGGCGCGCGCTCGGCCGCTTCGTGTCGGGGCCGTCGGGCAGGTTGGCCGCATGACGACCGAACCGACGATGACGCGGATTCAGTTGGGCGCGATGGGCGAGGCGCTCGCCGTGGATCACCTGACGAGGATGGGGCTGCGGATCGTGACCCGCAACTGGCGCTGTCGCTACGGCGAACTCGACGTGATCGCGTGCGACGACACCACCCGCACCCTGGTGTTCGCCGAGGTCAAGACCCGCACCGGCGACGGCTACGGCGGCCTGCCGTACGCGGTCACCGAGCGCAAGGTTCGACGGCTGCGCCGGCTGGCGGGGCTGTGGCTGGCCGCCCAGCACGAGCGCTGGGCCGCGGTCCGCATCGACGTGATCGGCGTGCGGGTCGGGCCCGATTACCCACGCCGCGCCCCGCAGATCATGCACCTGCAGGGGATCGGCTGATGGCGCTGGGGCGCGCGTTCTCGGTCGCGGTATGCGGATTGGACGGCAAGATCGTGGAGATCGAGGCCGACATCACCTCGGGGCTGCCGGGCGTGCACCTGGTGGGCCTGCCCGACGCCGCGCTGCAGGAATCCCGCGACCGGGTCCGGGCCGCCGTCACCAACTGCTGCAACAGCTGGCCCCAGACGAGGCTCACGCTCGCGCTCTCACCGGCGACGCTGCCGAAGATGGGATCGGTCTACGACATCGCCCTGGCGGCGGCCGTGCTGTCGGCGCAGCGAAAGAACCCGTGGGAACGACTGGAGAAGACGGTGCTGCTGGGCGAGCTGGCGCTGGACGGCCGCGTCCGGCCGGTGCGCGGCGTGCTGCCCGCGGTGCTGGCCGCCAAGCGCGACGGCTGGCCGGCCGTCGTCGTACCGGTGGACAATCTGGCCGAGGCGGGCCTGGTCGACGGCATCGACGTTTGGGGCGTTCGCACCCTGGGCCAGCTGCGGAGCTGGCTGTGCGGCAAGGCCCGGCTGCACGACCGCGTCGCCACGGCCGCCCCGCCCGCGGAGCCGCGTGCGGACCTGGCCGACGTGGTGGGCCAGGCGCAGGCGCGTTTCGCCGTCGAGGTCGCCGCGGCCGGGGCGCATCATCTCATGCTGACCGGGCCGCCCGGGGTGGGCAAAACCATGCTGGCGCAACGCCTTCCGGGGTTGCTGCCACCGCTGTCGGACACCGAGTCCCTGGAGGTCACCGCGATCCACTCGGTGGCCGGGCTGCTGTCGGGGGACACCCCGCTGATCACCCAGCCGCCGTTCGTGGCGCCCCACCACAATTCCAGCGTCGCGGCGCTGGTGGGCGGCGGTTCGGGCATGGCCCGGCCGGGCGCCGTCAGCCGGGCGCACCGCGGGGTGCTGTTTCTCGACGAATGCGCCGAGATCAGCGCCCACGCGCTGGAAGCGTTGCGAACACCGTTGGAGGACGGGGAGATTCGTTTGGCCCGCCGCGACGGGGTCGCGTGCTACCCGGCCCGGTTCCAGCTGGTGCTGGCCGCCAACCCGTGTCCGTGCGCGCCGGCCGATCCGCAGGATTGCGTCTGCGCGGGGGCGGTCAAACGGCGCTACCTGGGAAAGCTGTCGGGGCCGCTGCTGGACCGGGTGGACCTCCGGGTGCAGATGCATCCGGTGCGGGCCGGGGCGTTCTCGGTTTCCGACGGGGAATCGACCGAACAGGTTCGCCGCCGGGTGGCGGCGGCCCGCGACGCGGCCGCGGCGCGCTTGCGGCCGCACGGGTTTCGCACCAACGCCGAGGTCAGCGGGTCGCTGCTGCGGCGCAGGTTCCGTCCCGGCCATGAAGCAATGAAACCGTTGCGCACTGCGCTGGACCGTGGACTGCTCAGCATTCGTGGCCTGGATCGCACGCTGCGGGTCGCGTGGAGCCTGGCGGACCTCGCCGGTCGCGGCTCGCCCGGCATCGACGAGGTGGCCGCGGCGCTGAGCTTCCGGCAGCCGGGAGCCCAGCGATGACCCGCGCCGGCGACGATGCAGAGCTGTCTGCCTGGGCCTACCTGTCCCGGGTGGCCGAGCCGCCGTGCCCGGAGCTGGCCGCGCTGGTGGGATGTGTTGGCCCCCAGGAGGCCGCCGACCGGGTCCGGCGCGGCCTGGTCGGCGACGACCTTGCTCAGCACACCGAGGCCAGGCGCGGAATCGACCGCGCCGCAGCCGATCTCGAGCTGCTTGCCCGCCGCGGCGGACGGCTGATCACCCCCGACAGCCACGAGTGGCCGCTCGCGTTCGCCGCGTTCGGCGGCGCCGCGGTGCGGTCGCGCGGCGGGCCGCCGATGGTGTTGTGGGCGATCGGCCCCGCCCGCCTGGACGAGGCGGCGCACCGCGCGGCCGCGGTGGTCGGCACGCGCGCGGCGACCGCGTATGGCGAGCACGTCGCGGCCGACCTGGCGGCCGGGCTGGTCGAGCGCGACGTCGCGGTCGTCTCCGGTGGGGCCTACGGCATCGACGGCGCGGCCCACCGCGCGGCGCTGGCCGCCGACGGAATCACCGTGGCGGTGCTGGCCGGCGGGATCGACGTCCCCTATCCCGCCGGGCATTCCGCGCTGCTGCATCGCATCGGCCAGCACGGGCTGCTGTTCACCGAGTACGCGCCCGGGATCCGGCCGGCCCGGCACCGTTTCCTGACCCGCAATCGCCTGGTGGCCGCCACCGCCGGCGCCGCGGTGGTGGTGGAGGCGGGGCTGCGCAGCGGCGCCGCGAACACCGCGGCCTGGGCCCGGGCACTGGGCCGGGTGGTGGCCGCGGTGCCCGGACCCGTCACATCGTCGGCGTCGGCGGGTTGCCACGAGCTGTTACGCAACGGCGCCGAACTGGTCACCAGGGCCGACGACATCGTCGAACTGGTCGGCCGCATCGGCGAGTTGGCACCCGAACAGTCGCGGCCCACCACGGCGCTGGACGGGCTGGGCGAAGCCGAGCGCCAGGTGTACGAGGCGCTGCCGGGCCGCGGCGCCGCCACGGTCGACGAGATCGCCGTGGCGGCGGGGCTGGCGGCCGAGCGGGTGCTGGGCCCGCTGGCGATCCTCGAGGTGGCCGGGCTCGCCGAGCGGCAAGATGGCCGGTGGCGAATCGTCCGCGCCGGCGGCGGCCGGGCCGCGGGTACGGTGCGACTCGTATAGTCGACGACGGGTCGGGACTGGACAGGAGGACAAGTGGCAGGTCGACCTCTGCAACGCTTCGAAGTCGTCGGTACCAAGCAACTCACCCGGCACATGGTCCGGGTGGTGCTCGGCAGCAAGACTTTCGACACCTTCGTGCCCAGCAAGTTCACCGACTCCTACGTCAAGATGGCGTTCGTCGCCGACTACGTCGACATGGGCGGGCTGCCGCAACCGCTGACGCTGGACAGCTTCGCCGACCTGCCGCCGGCGAAAAGGCCGTCGGTGCGGACCATGACCGTCCGCCAGGTCGACGCGGCGGCCGGCGAGATCACGGTCGACATCGTGGTGCACGGCGACCACGGGGTGGCCGGGCCGTGGGCCGCCGCCGCGCAGCCCGGCCAGCCGATCTATCTGATGGGCCCCGGCGGCGCGTACACCCCCGACCCGGCCGCCGACTGGCATCTGCTGGCCGGTGACGAGTCCGCGCTGCCCGCCATCGCCGCGGCGCTGGAAGCGTTGCCGCCCAACGCGGTTGGCAAAGCGTTCATCGAGGTGGCCGGCCAAGAGGACGAAATCCCTTTGACCGCACCGGAATCCGTCGAGGTCAGCTGGGTCTATCGGGGCGGGCGCGCCGACCTGGTTCCCGAGGATCGCGCGGGCGACCACGCGCCGCTGATCGAGGCGGTCACCACCACCCCATGGCTGCCCGGGCAGGTACACGTCTTCATCCACGGCGAGGCGCAGGCGGTCATGCACAACTTGCGGCCCTACGTCCGCAAGGAGCGCGGCGTGGACGCGAAATGGGCGTCGTCGATCTCCGGCTACTGGCGACGCGGCCGCACCGAAGAGACGTTCCGGCAGTGGAAGAAGGAACTGGCCCTGGCCGAGGCCGGGACTTAGCGGTGGCGCCCAATTTCGGGGACTACCAGAACGAGATCTACTTGCGGGGCCTGGCCGGGGTGGTGCCGCCGTTCCCGATGGCCTTCGCCGAGCTGGAAGCCAAGGCCGCGACGGCGCTGCCGCCGTCGGTGTGGTCGTACGTGGCGGGCGGGGCCGGCGACGAGCGCACCCAGCGGGCCAACTGCGAGGCCTTCGGGCGGTGGGGCCTGTACCCGCGCATGTTCGTCGGCGCCGCGCAGCGCGACCTGTCCGTCGACCTGTTCGGCCTGGCCCTGCCGACCCCGCTGTTCATGGCGCCGATCGGCGTCATCGGGCTGTGCGCCCAGGACGGCCACGGCGACCTGGCCACCGCGCGCGCGGCCGCGGTCACCGGGGTGCCCATGGTCGCCTCGACGCTCACCGTCGACCCGATGGAAGACGTCGCCGCCGCCTTCGGCGACACGCCCGGGTTCTTCCAGCTGTACACGCCGACCGACCGCGAGCTGGCCGCCAGCCTGGTGCAGCGCGCCGAGGCGGCCGGCTTCAAGGGCATCGTGGTCACCCTCGACACCTGGGTCACCGGCTGGCGCCCACGCGACCTGAGCACGTCGAACTTCCCGCAGCTGCGCGGGCACTGCCTGGCCAACTACACCAGCGACCCGGTGTTCCGCGCCGGCCTGCAGCGCCCACCGGAGGAAGACCCGCAAGGCGCCGTGCTGCGCTGGGTGCAGCTCTTCGGAAATCCCCTGACGTGGGACGACCTGGGCTGGCTGCGCTCGCTGACCAAGCTGCCGCTGCTGGTGAAGGGCATCTGCCACCCCGACGACGCCCGGCGCGCCCGGGACGGCGGCGTCGACGGCATCTACTGCTCGAACCACGGCGGCCGGCAGGCCAACGGCGGCCTGCCCGCCATCGACTGCCTGCCAGGGGTGGTCGAGGCCGCCGACGGTCTGCCGGTCCTGTTCGACTCGGGCATCCGCAGCGGCGCCGACGTCATCAAGGCGCTGGCGCTGGGCGCCACCGCGGTGGGTGTGGGCCGGCCGTACGCCTGCGGTTTGGCGCTCGGCGGCGTCGACGGCATCGTGCACGTGCTGCGCATGCTGCTGGCCGAGGCGGACCTGATCATGGCGGTGGACGGCTATCCCACACTCAAAGATCTCACCCCGGACACGCTCCGGCGCGTCGACTGAGCCGCGGCGCGCCCGGCTGCGACCGTGGGGGAGTGCAAGCGATCCTCGATGAGTTCGACGAGTACCTGGAGCTGCAATGCGGGCGCTCGGCGCACACCCGTCGCGCCTACCTGGGGGACGTGCGGTCGCTGTTCGCCTTCCTCGACGGACGGGGCGTGGAGGCGCGCGGGCTCGGCCTGGACCGGTTGAGCCTGCCGGTGCTGCGGACCTGGCTGGCCGCGGCGGCCGGCGCCGGTGCGGCCCGCACGACGCTGGCCCGCCGCACCTCGGCGGTCAAGGCGTTCACCGCGTGGGCGCTGCGGCGCGGCCTGCTGACCACCGACCCCGCCACCCGGCTGCAGGTGCCCAAGGCGCACCGCACCCTGCCGGCGGTGCTGCGCCAGGATCAGGCGCTCGACGCCATGGCCGCCGCGAAATCCGGTGCTGCGCAAGGCGATCCGTTGGCGCTGCGGGATCGGCTGATCGTGGAGATGCTGTACGCCACCGGGATTCGGGTAAGCGAGTTGTGCGGCCTGGACGTCGACGACGTCGACGCCCGGCAGCGGGTGGTGCGGGTGCTGGGCAAGGGCGACAAGCAGCGCACCGTGCCGTTCGGGGTGCCGGCCGCCGACGCGCTGCGCGGGTGGCTGAACGACGGGAGGCCGGCCCTGGTCACCGCGGAGTCCGGGCCGGCGCTGCTGCTGGGCGCCCGCGGCCGCCGGCTCGACGTGCGCCAGGCCCGCACGGTCGTGCACCAGACCGTCTCCGCGGTGAACGGCGCCCCCGACATGGGGCCGCACGGCCTGCGGCACAGCGCGGCCACACACCTGCTCGAAGGCGGGGCCGACCTGCGGGTCGTCCAGGAGCTGCTCGGCCATTCCAGCCTGGCGACCACCCAGCTGTACACCCACGTCGCGGTGTCCCGGTTGCGGGCCGTGCACGACCAGGCCCACCCCCGGGCTTAGCCCTGGAGCGGCTTGAGCCGGATCCGGGTGGACTTCAGCAGGCCCAGCGGATCGACGTAGTCCGCGCCCGACGCCGGGCCCCACATCGCGCCCCAGTGCAAGCACGCCGCCGTCGGGCAGCCCGGGTGCCCGGCGACCAGCTCGCCGAGCACGGTCTGCGCCGTCACCGGCTGACCGACCCGCACCGCCGCTCGCACCGGCTCGTAGCTGGTGCGCAATCCGCCGGGATGGGCCAGCGACACCACCGGCCGCCCGGCCAGCAGCCCGGCGAACACCACGGTCGCGTCCGCGGCGGCGTATACCCGCTGGCCGGGGGATCCCGGCAGGTCCACGCCCCGATGCCCCGGTTGCCAGTCGGGCGACGGGGCGTCGAATCCCCGGGCCACCGCGGGCGGCGGGCGCAGCGGCCAGTCGAACCGAACGTCGTCGGCGACCGCCGGCGCGGCGCCGAGCAGGTCCAAGGCCAGCATCAGTGCCACCCACCGCATCCGTGCAGTCCAGCGCGGCGCCGCCGATCGGGCCAGTCAGCGCTGTGGACAAGCACCGTCAAAGCACCTGGCCGAGCGGTGTAAACTGCTTCACGCGGTCCGTGTGAACGGGCTGACTTCGCGTGTCTGCGCAACAACCGGATGCCGTGCGGTCCCGAGTAAGGGTTCGGCATCTCGACAGACGCCAGGGCCCGGCCTCACCCGATGCCGGGCGACAACCGACAACAAAGGAATGGCCGGTAATGGCTGTTGTAACCATGAAGCAGCTGCTCGACAGCGGCACCCACTTCGGGCATCAGACCCGACGCTGGAATCCCAAGATGAAGCGGTTCATTTTCACCGACCGCAACGGCATCTACATCATCGACCTGCAGCAGACGCTGACCTTCATCGACAAGGCGTACGAGTTCGTCAAGGAAACCGTCGCCCACGGCGGGACGGTGCTGTTCGTGGGCACCAAGAAGCAGGCGCAGGAATCGGTCGCGGCCGAGGCCACCCGCGTCGGCATGCCGTACGTGAACCAGCGCTGGCTGGGCGGCATGCTCACCAACTTCGCCACCGTGCACAAGCGGCTGCAGCGCCTCAAGGAGCTCGAGGCGATGGAGCAGACCGGCGGCTTCGAGGGCCGCACCAAGAAGGAGATCCTGGGCCTGACCCGCGAGAAGAACAAGCTGGAGCGCAGCCTCGGCGGCATCCGCGACATGAACAAGGTCCCGTCGGCGGTCTGGGTGGTCGACACGAACAAGGAGCACATCGCCGTCGGTGAGGCGCGCAAGCTGGGCATCCCGGTCATCGCGATCCTGGACACCAACTGCGACCCCGACGAGGTCGACTACCCGATCCCGGGCAACGACGACGCGATCCGCTCGGCCGCGCTGCTGACCAAGGTGATCGCCTCCGCGGTCGCCGAGGGCCTGCAGGCCCGCGCCGGCCTGGGCCGCGGCGACGGCAAGCCCGAGGCGGAGGCCGCCGAGCCGCTGCCCGAATGGGAGCAGGAGCTGCTGGCCTCGGCCGCCGCGACCGCCGGCGCCCCGACCGCCGCCCCCACCGACGCCGCTGCGGGTGCACCCGAAACAACTCCGTCACAGGAAGGCTGACCATTGGCGAACTTCACCGCCGCCGACGTCAAGCGGCTTCGTGAACTGACCGGCGCCGGCATGCTCGACTGCAAGAACGCGCTCGCCGAGAGCGACGGCGACTTCGACAAGGCCGTCGAGGCGCTGCGCATCAAGGGCGCCAAGGACGTCGGCAAGCGCGCCGAGCGGGCCACGGCCGAAGGCCTGGTCGCGGCCAAGGACGGCGCGCTCATCGAGCTGAATTCCGAGACCGACTTCGTCGCCAAGAACGCCGAGTTCCAGGCCCTGGCCGAGCAGATCGTCGACGCCGCGCTGGATGCCAAGGCCACCGACGTCGAGACGCTGCTGGCCGCCAAAATCGGCGACAACACCGTCGAGCAGGCCATCGCCGACTTGTCGGCGAAGATCGGCGAGAAGCTCGAGCTGCGCCGCGTGCAGTACTTCGATGGCAACGTCGAGACCTATCTGCACAAGCGCGCCGCCGACCTGCCGCCGGCGGTCGGGGTGCTCGTCGAGTTCGAGGGCCAGGACAAGGACGCGGCGCACACGGCCGCGTTGCAGATCGCCGCGCTCAAGGCCCGCTACCTGTCCCGCGACGATGTCCCCGAGGAGGTTGTGGCCAGCGAACGCCGCATCGCCGAGGAGACCGCCAAGGCGGAGGGTAAGCCCGAGCAGGCGCTGCCCAAGATCGTCGAAGGCCGGCTGAACGGCTTCTTCAAGGATGCGGTGCTGCTCGAGCAGCCGTCGGTGTCCGACAACAAGAAGACCGTCAAGGCGCTGCTCGACGAGGCCGGCGTGACGGTGACGCGGTTCGTTCGCTTCGAGGTGGGGCAGGCCTAGCCGGCGACGGCTGGCGTCAGTGCCATGCGACGCGTACACGCTTTCGGTGACGATGCCCTCGGCGACCTCGATGCGGTGGGCCTGTCCGAGGCCATCCGCGCCGGCTGGGTCGGCAGAGCCGACGTCATCGAGGCCGCCATCGCCCGCGCCGAGGCCGTCAACCCGGCCCTGAACGCCTTGGCGCACAAGGCGTTTGACCAGGCCCGCGAGGCCGCCTCGGCCGGGCCGGGGACCGGGCGGTTCTTCGACGGCGTCCCCACGTTCATCAAGGACAACGTCGACGTCGCGGGCCAGCCGACGATGCGGGGCGCCGACGCGTGGACGCCGTTCGACGCCGTCTCCGACGGCGAGTTCACCCGGCTGTACCTGGCCACCGGGCCGACATCGCTGGGCAAGACGCAGATGTCGGAGTTCGGGTTCAGCGCGTCCGCCGAACATCCGCGGCTCGGGCCGGTCCGCAACCCGTGGGACACCGACTACACCGCGGGTGCGTCGTCCTCGGGATCGGGCGCCTTCGTCGCCGCCGGTGTGGTGCCGATCGCACACGCCAACGACGGCGGCGGCTCGATCCGAATTCCGGCCGCCTGCAACGGACTTGTCGGGCTGAAGCCGTCGCGCGGTCGGCTGCCGCTGGATTCGCAGCTGCGCCGGATGCCGGTGGGCATCGTCGCCAACGGTGTGCTGACCCGTTCGGTGCGCGACACCGCGGCCTTCTATCGGGAGGCCGAGCGCATCTGGCGCAATCCCGGGCTGCCGCCGGTCGGCGACGTCACGGGCCCGGGCCGGCAGCGGCTGCGGATCGCGGTGGTGACCCGCTCGGTCCACCGCGAGTGCAGCCCGCAGCTGCGCGAGCTGACGCTGAAGTCGGCCGGCCTGCTCGAGGAGCTGGGCCACCGCGTCGAACACGTCGATGAGCCCCCGGTGCCGGCCGGCTTCACCGACGACTTCGTGCTGTATTGGGGGTTCCTGGCGCTGGTGCAGGTGCGCACCGGGCGGCGCCTGTTCGGCCAGACGTTCGACCGCACCCGGCTGGACGCCTTGACCCTGGGCCTGGAGCGGCACAGCGGCCGCAACCTGCACCGGCTGCCGGGGGCCATCGTGCGCCTGCGCAGGATGCGGCGGCGCACCGCGGAGTTCTTCCGGACCTACGACGCGGTGCTCACGCCGACGGTCGCCGACGAGACGCCGCGAATCGGCCACCTCGCGCCGACCGACTACCCGCAGCTGATGCAGCGGCTGATCGACTGGGTTGCGTTCACCCCGCTGCAGAACGTCACCGGCGAACCGGCGATATCGCTGCCGCTGGCCCAAACCGCGGATGGCATGCCGGCCGGCATGATGCTGGCCGCCGACATGGGGCGCGAAGCGCTGCTGCTGGAACTGGCCTACGAGCTCGAGGAGGCCCGGCCGTGGGCGCGGATCCACGAGCCCGGGGAATCCGCGTAGCCCGGGTCAGTCGGATCCCAGCCGTTCCAGCATCCGCTTGAACTCGCGTTGCTGGGCCGGGGTCAGCTTGGCCAGGATGCGCGAGTCGGCGACGCGGACCGCGCCCTCGGCGCGCTTCAACAGGGTGCGGCCCGAAGCCGTCAGCGTGGCGGGCAGCGCACGCCCGGAGGAAACCGATTGCGGCCGGGCCACAGCGCCGATCTCTTCCAGCCTGCGCAACACCGTGTTCATCGCCTGCGGTGTGACGTTGGTGCTTCGGGACAACTCGGCGCTGGATAGGCCCGGGGACATCGAAAGGATTCGCAGGCAAACGAATTCGGGCAGTGTCAGGCCGAGCGGACCCAACACCGAGGAAACCTCCGGTCGCAGAACCGCTCCCACCTGGTAGAGCAGGTATCCCAGTGGAGCGTCTTCGGTTTGACCCATGTCAACGATATTGACATATGCCGCAGCTTTTCGACGGGATTCGGGGTTTGCGGGTTCGGGGTTTACGCCTCCGCCGGAAAGCTCATGGCGACTTCACCTTTCGCGATCGGCCGTGCCGACGTCCGGATCGAGTTAATCGTTGGGGTAGTCGTGGCCCCAGTGGCGCGGTGCTGGTAGTGATGCCGATGTTGTTCCTGTGGCGCCAAAAGACCTGCGTTAAAAGGCGCTCAGCAAAACGGCACCCGAAATGGCGGGCATTCCGGCTGGTGGTGGGCCGTGCCTTTCACAATTCGCAATTGTTCGCGTTTAACGCCGCGCCGAAAAGGTTATGGGGAAATACATCGCGCCCTGTCTAAAGGGGGGTGACTGTGGATAGGAAAGGAATTGAGCATGAAGGTCAGTAGGACTGCTGTAAAGAGTGCTATTGCCGCCGGGGGGATAGCCGCGGCAGGAGTGTTCACCGCAGCGACCGCATCCGCTGCGCCGCCCAACATCCAGCCGTTCGGCACCAGCGAACCACTCATCGATGGTCCCCTGGTCACGAATTACACCGTGAGCAATCTGCAACCCAGCAACGCGGTGATCCCGGGGTACACGCCGAAGGGCACGCTCTATCAGGCCGACGTCACCGCCAGGTCGGATAGCGGTCTGGTGACCCCGATGGTCAACGACTTCATCGCCCGCGGGCCCAACGGGCAGAACTACCGGGTGATCGACAAGGTCGCTGCCCCGGGCAGCCTCAACCCGGCGCCCATCCCGCAGGGCAGCGAATCGACCGGGACGCTGTACTTCGACGTGACCGGCGCACCGCCGAACGGCGTAGCCTACAACGACGGGAACCAGGACGTGCTGATCTGGACGTCGAACCTGTCGCCGGGCTCGACACCGGCCTCGCCGACAACCCCGGCGCCCGGTGCGCTGCCCAGCCCGGCGCCGAGCGGGGCGACGCACGCCTGATCGGTTCTGAGCCGGCCTGAGCCGGTCTGATCCGGCCTGATCCGGTTGGACAAACCTCCCCGCGCCTTGCCCTTGGCGCGGGGAGGTTCTCGTCCACGCGAATCCAACGCGGCCGAACGGGGTACCCGAACACACATGAGCAATCCCGATCACAGGTCAGACCACAGGCCAACCGAGGTGCGCGAGCAAGCGCGGCGCCACGCCGAACGGGCGCGGGCGACGATGCAGGACAAGCGCGGTGATCGCGACGGCGGGCTGAGCGGCTGGGTCGCCGAGCGCGCCGCCGAGTGGGACCTCGGCGGCCAGGACGAAACCACGCTGCAGCGCCAGAAGTTCTTCTGGAACGTCCTGGTCGACTACTGGTTCCGCATGGAGATCGACGGCTGGGAGAACATTCCCGGGCCGCCGGTGCTGCTGGTGGGGATCCACTCGGGCGCGCCGTTCGTCTGGGACGCGTGGACCGTCGGCCTGCAGTGGTGGCGACGTTTCGGACAGGATCGCCCGTTGCACGGCACCGCCCACGACGCGTTGATGGCGATTCCGCTCATCGGGCGCTACTTCCGGTCGATGGGCGTGCTTCCGGCCGCCCCGGACGCGATCGCCACCGCGCTGGCCGAGGGCCGCGATGTGGCGATATGGCCGGGCGGGGAGGTGGACTCGCTGCGCCCGTGGACGGAGCGCGATCGCGCCAACCTCGCCGGGCGCACCGGATTCGTGCGGATGGCGATTCGCGCCGGCGTGCCGATCGTGCCGATCGCCACCGTCGGCGGTGCCGACGCGATGCCGGTGCTGATCCGCGGGGACCGGCTGTCGAGGGCCCTGCGGCTGGACCGGCTGCTGCGGCTCAAGGTGTTCCCGCTGGCGGTCTCGCTGCCCTGGGGCATCGCGCCGGCGGCGCTTCCGCAGCTGCCGCTGCCGGCCAAGATCAGGACCCGGTTCATGCCCGTCGTCGAGCTGGACCACGACCCCGCCCGCGCCGATGACGACGAATACGTCGACCGCAAGTACCGCGAGGTCGAGAACAGCATTCAGGAGGGCATGGACGCGCTCGCGCGCAAGCGCGCGCTCCCGCTCTTCGGGTGACCTAGACGCGCGAAAGCTGAACCGTAACAGGGTCTTTGAGGGTCAGCGGGCGACCGTGTCGGTTGGTTCCGGGGCGGACGTCGAGATCGGGCCCAGCGCCGGTTCGTTGACAACCCATTCCGGGTGCGGCGGCGTCACCGCCATGTAGCCCACACCGCGCACGGTGTCGACCATCGACTCGTGTTCGGGTCCGAGCTTGGCGCGCAGCCGCCGCACGTGAACGTCGACCGTGCGGACGCGGCCGTTGCAGTCATAGCCCCACACCTCGTGCAGCAACCGGGTGCGGCTGAACGCCCGACCCGCATGCTGCACAAGGAAATTCAACAGCTTGAACTCGGTAAGCGTCAGGCCCAGGTCCCTGCCCGCGACGGACGCGGTGAAGCTGGCCGGGTGCAGGACGAGGTCCCCGAATTTCAGTGTGCCGTCGACCGTGCTGCGCCGGCGTTTGATCGCCAGCCGCAGCCGCGCCTGCAACTCGTCCGCGCCGGCGGCGGGCAGCATCACGTCGTCGAAATTCCAGTCGATGTCGACCGTGACGAAGTCCACCGGGGTGACGACGGCCAGCACCGCCGTGGCCGGCGCGGTGGCGGTGAGCCGGCGGCACACCCCGCGAGCCGCGGCGAGGTCGGTGCGCGCGTCGATGATCGCGACGTCGGCGTTGTCGGGCTGCCCGTCAACGTGCTCGGTCAGCGACGCCCGCCGTGTCGTGTGCGCCACCGAGCCCAGCGTCGGCAACACCGACTCGAAATCGTCGGCATCGGTAAGCAGTAGTACGTCCAATGACGTCTCCAAAACTCATGACGGTCCTGCAAGCGCAGCGCAGGGTACCCGGATTAGTTCAGAACTATGCCACCTCTGCCCGAGATGTAACCCATCCCGCAGAAAGTCGATGGGCCCGGCCCGTAGAGCCGGGCCGGACCCATCGTGGAAACAAGCTACTGGTTCTGGTTGGACTTCTGCCGCTCCTCGGCCACCTGCGCGCTGCCGCGGGCGGCTTCGGCCTCGGCCTCCTTCTTGGCCGCGTCGCGCTGTGCCTCGGCCTTGTCCTGCTGGGCCTGGCCCTCGCGGGTCAGGTCGTCTCGGCCCGAAACGGCCCCGGCGGCCTCCTTGACCCGTCCCTTGACGTCCTCGACGACGCCCTTGACGGCTTCGGCAGGTCCGGATTTGTTGCTGTCAGCCATGGCTGGTTCCTCCTGAGTGGCTTGCGTGATGCGGGCGATTCGCGCCCAATCGATGCCGATCCACGCGATCGGCCGGGTCAACGCGGGTCCGGCCCTCATTCTCAAGGCCGTGAATTCCCTCGCGCTGATGCGGATTCCCCGTGCCGCCGGATGTTCAAACATCCCTCGGCATCGCCCGCTGCGGGTCGCGACCGGGCAGATAATGCACCCCGCCGACGCCGCATTGTGCTGCGATGAGGCAGGATGTGAAATGCCGTTCCGGGCGAGGTCATCCCGGGATGGCACTGTCATGCGAGGAGTGTGATGACGGATCCCGAGCCAACGAGCGCCAACGGCGCACCGGCGCCCTCGGCGGGTCGATCGAAGTATTCGAGAGTGTTGCTCAAGCTCGGTGGCGAAATGTTCGGCGGCGGCCAGGTGGGGCTGGATCCCGACGTCGTGGCACAGGTGGCCCGCCAGATCGCCGAGGTCGTTCGCGACGGCGTGCAGGTCGCCGTCGTCATCGGCGGCGGCAACTTCTTCCGCGGCGCGCAGCTTCAGCAGCGCGGAATGGAACGCACCCGTTCGGACTACATGGGCATGCTCGGCACCGTCATGAACAGCCTCGCGCTGCAGGACTTCCTGGAGAAGGAAGGCATCGTCACCCGCGTCCAGACCGCGATCACCATGGGCCAGGTGGCCGAGCCCTACCTGCCGTTGCGCGCCGTCCGCCACCTGGAGAAGGGCAGGGTGGTGATCTTCGGGGCCGGCATGGGGCTGCCGTACTTCTCCACGGACACCACCGCGGCGCAGCGGGCGCTGGAGATCGGCGCCGAAGTCGTGCTGATGGCCAAGGCGGTCGACGGGGTGTTCTCCGCGGATCCGCGGCAGCACCCCGAGGCCGAGCTGCTCACCGCGATCAGCCATCGCGAGGTCATCGACCGCGGGCTGCGGGTGGCCGACGCCACCGCGTTCAGCCTGTGCATGGACAACGGCATGCCGATCCTGGTGTTCAACCTGTTGACCAGTGGCAATATCGCCCGCGCGGTCGCTGGTGAGAAGATCGGAACACTGGTCACCACCTGAGGGGAAGACGCGCAAATGATCGACGAAGCTCTCTTCGACGCGGAAGAGAAGATGGAAAAGGCCGTGTCCGTGGCCCGCGAGGACTTGTCGACCATCCGGACCGGCCGCGCGAACCCGGGGATGTTCTCCCGCATCGTGATCGACTACTACGGCACCAACACCCCGATCACCCAGCTGGCCAGCATCAACGTCCCCGAGGCCCGGCTGGTGGTGATCAAGCCCTACGAGGCCAATCAGCTGCACGCCATCGAGACCGCGATCCGCAACTCCGACCTCGGGGTGAACCCCACCAACGACGGCACGCTCATCCGGGTGGCCGTACCGCAGCTCACCGAGGAGCGCCGCCGCGAGCTGGTCAAGCAGGCCAAGCACAAGGGAGAGGAAGCCCGGGTGTCGGTGCGCAACATCCGTCGCAAGGCGATGGAGGAGCTGCACCGCATCCGCAAGGACGGGGAGGCCGGCGAGGATGAGGTCGGACGCGCCGAAAAGGATCTGGACAAGACCACCCATCAGTACGTCGCCCAGATCGACGAGCTGGTCAAGCACAAAGAAGGCGAGCTGCTGGAGGTCTAGCGGCCGCTCAGCAACCAAGTCCGTGGCAGCGAACTACGCCGGCGCAGGCTCGTCGCCCGATGAGCAAGCCCGTCGGGCCGAGAACACCACGGCGCAGCCCGCCAAGAAGGCGTCCCGGGCCGGGCGCGACCTGCGCGCCGCGATCGTCGTGGGCCTGTTCACCGGCGGACTCGTCGTCGTGACGGCGGTGTTCGCGCACCGCTACTGGGTGGTCCTCTGCTCCGGCGCGGCCCTGGTCGCCAGCCACGAGGTGGTGCGGCGGCTGCGCGAGGCCGGCTACGTCATTCCCGTCATCCCGCTGCTGGTCGGCGGCCAGGTCACGGTGTGGCTGACCTGGCCCTTCCACGCCGCCGGCGCCATGGCCGGCTTCGGGGGCACCGTCGTGGTCTGCATGATGTGGCGGCTGTTCATGCAGGACAACAGCAAACGGCCGGAGCCGTTCGCCGGTTCCCCGTCGGCGAACTACCTGCGGGACGCGTCCGCCACCGTCTTCCTGGCCGCCTGGGTCCCGCTGTTCGCCTCGTTCGCCGCGCTGCTGGGCTACCCGCACGACGGCACCGGACGGGTGTTCTGCCTGATGGGCACAGTCGTCGCTTCCGATGTGGGCGGCTACGCGGTGGGGGTGCTGTTCGGAAAGCATCCGATGGTCCCGGCGATCAGCCCGAAGAAGTCCTGGGAGGGGCTGGCCGGGTCGATGGTCTTCGGCATCACGGCCGCGATCCTCATCGCGACGCTGCTGGCGCACAAACCGTGGTGGATCGGCGCGCTGCTGGGCGTCGTGCTCGTGTTCACCTGCACGCTCGGCGACCTGGTCGAGTCGCAGGTCAAGCGCGACCTCGGCATCAAGGACATGGGCCGGCTGCTGCCCGGCCACGGTGGCCTGATGGACCGCCTCGACGGCGTGCTCCCGTCGGCCGTCGCGACCTGGACGGTGCTGACGCTGCTGCGCTGATGTGGCCGATACTGGACGGGTCATGGTCCAACAGCTGGTTTTCGACGAGCCGCGGCCGAGCAGGCCGCCGCGGCACCTGGCCGACCTCGACGCGGCGGGCCGCGCCGCAGCCGTCGCGGAGCTGGGCCTGCCGGCGTTCCGCGCCAAGCAGCTCGCGCACCAGTACTACGGCCGGTTCGTCGCCGACCCGGGGCAGATGACCGACCTCCCGGCGGCCGTGCGCGACCGGATCGCCGAGGCCATGTTCCCCAGGCTGCTCACCGCGGCCGCCGAGGTGAGCTGTGATGCCGGCCAGACCCGAAAGACGTTGTGGCGAGCCATCGATGGCGCCACCGTCGAGTCGGTCCTGATGCGCTATCCGCAGCGCAACACGGTGTGCATCTCGTCGCAGGCCGGCTGCGGCATGGCCTGCCCGTTCTGCGCGACGGGCCAGAGCGGGCTGACGCGCAACCTGTCCACCGCCGAGATCCTCGAGCAGGTGCGCGCCGGTGCCGCCGCACTGCGCGACGACTTCGGCGGCGATCGGCTGTCGAACGTGGTCTTCATGGGCATGGGCGAGCCGCTGGCCAACTACGCGCGGGTGCTGGCCGCGGTGCGGCGCATCGTCGACGCGCCGCCGCACGGTTTCGGCATCTCGGCCCGATCGGTGACGGTGTCGACGGTGGGCCTGGTTCCGGCGATCCGCAAGCTCGCCGACGAAGGGCTGGGGGTGACGCTGGCGCTGTCGCTGCACGCGCCCGACGACGAGCTGCGCGACACGCTCGTCCCGGTCAACAACCGCTGGAAGATCGGCGAGGCGCTCGACGCCGCCCGGCACTACGCCGAGGCCACCGGTCGGCGGGTGTCGGTCGAGTACGCGCTGATCCGCGACGTCAACGATCAACCGTGGCGGGCCGACCTGCTCGGCAAGCGGCTGCATCGTGCCCTCGGCCCACTGGTGCACGTCAACCTGATCCCGCTCAACCCGACGCCGGGCAGCGACTGGGACGCCAGCCCCAAGCCGGTGGAGCGGGAGTTCGTCCGGCGGATCCGAGCGAAGGGGGTGTCATGCACCGTCCGAGACACCCGGGGTCGCGAGATCAGCGCCGCCTGCGGGCAGCTGGCAGCGCGCACCTGAACCGCCGCGGCGCCCGGCACGTCTTTAAGACGTAACCCCCAGCAGATGAGGAATGCCATGATTCGCCTGTTGTCCCCGCTCAGACTGTTCGCCGCAGCGGTGTGCGCCGCCGCCCTGATATTCGGGCTGGCCGAGGCGCCGCGCGCGAAGGCCGCCGACGATCGGCTGCAGTTCACCGCGACCACGCTCAGCGGCGCGCCGTTCAACGGCGCCAGCCTGCAGGGCAGGCCGGCGGTGCTGTGGTTCTGGACGCCGTGGTGTCCGTTCTGCAACGCCGAAGCCCCCGGCGTCAGCCAGGTCGCGGCCGCCAACCCCGGGGTCGCCTTCGTCGGCGTCGCCGCGCACTCCGACGTCGGCCAGATGCAGAGCTTCGTCTCCAAGTACAACCTGAACTTCCCCAACCTCAACGACGCCGACGGTTCGATCTGGGCCCGGTACAACGTGCCGTGGCAGCCGGCCTACGTGTTCTACCGGTCGGATGGCAGCTCGACGTTCGTCAACAACCCGACCTCGGCCATGTCCCAGCAGGAGTTGGCCGGCCGGGTGGCCGCGCTGACGCACTGACCCGGTGAACCAGGGCCTCATAGGTCTGGCCTTCGCCGCCGGGCTGGTGGCGGCGCTCAACCCGTGCGGGTTTGCCATGCTGCCCGCGTACCTCCTTCTGGTGGTGCGCGGGCAGCGCCAGAGTGCACAGCCGGCCGCGGCGTGGGCGCCGATCGGCCGCGCCGCGGCGGCCACCGCCGGCATGGCGCTGGGCTTCGTCACGGTGTTCGGACTGTTCGGGGCGCTGACCATATCGGCGGCCACGGCCGTGCAGCGCTACCTGCCGTACGTGACCGTCGCGATCGGCGGAGTCCTTGTCGCCCTTGGGGTTTGGCTGCTGGCGGGCCGGGAGCTGGCGCTGCGGCCGGTGGGCTCGCGGTGGGCGCCGAACGCGCGGCAGGGCTCCTGGATCGCGGGCATGTACGCCTACGGCGTCAGCTATGCGATCGCCTCGCTGTCGTGCACCGTCGGCCCGTTCCTCGCGGTCACCGGCGCCGGCCTCCGGGGCGGGTCCATCGTCACCGCCGTCGCGGTCTACGTGGCCTACGTCGCGGGCCTGACGGCGGTCGTCGGCGTGCTCGCCATCGCCGCCGCTCTGGGCGGCTCGGCGCTGGCCGACCGGCTGCGGCGGGTGCTGCCGTTCGTCAACCGGATCGGCGGCGCGCTGCTGGTGGCGGTCGGCCTGTATGTGGCCTACTACGGCGTCTACGAGCTGCGCCTGTTCGGCGGCGGGGCAAACCCCCACGACGGGGTGATCGCGGCGGCCGGACGCCTGCAGGGCACGCTGGCCGGCTGGGTGCACCGGCACGGCGGATGGCCGTGGGCCGCGGCGTTGCTCGTGCTGGTCGCGGGCGCACTCGCCGGGGCCTGGTATCGGCGGGCGCGGCGCTGAAAACGCCCGGGCGAGCTACCTGATCCAGCCGCGGTGGCGGCCCCACAGATCGCGCACCAGGACGAAGAGCGTCAGCGCGGCGAACCCGATCAGGAACACGTTCTCGACATGGCCGACGTGGTTGCCGCGCAGCATCGCGACCAGGAGTATCAGCGCCAATACCCCGACGACGTGCCAGGTGCGGTGGTTGATCCGGCTCCACCCCCACGCCGCGGACGGCACCTCAGCGGGGTCGACGCCGTTGTAGTGCTCCACCTCGGTACTGGCCACGACGATTCCCTTCCTGTCGGCTCGTACCGAGATTCTGGCATACGCCCCGCGCGGGCGGGCGGGGCACAATGAGTGGGTGACTAACGCGACTGCCGGGGGGCGCCTGCGGGTGCTCGTGTTGGGCAGCACCGGCTCGATCGGCACCCAGGCGCTGGAAGTCATCGCCGCCAACCCCGACCGTTTCCAGGTGGTCGGGCTGGCCGCCGGGGGCGCCAACGTAGACACGCTGCTGCGGCAGCGCGCCGAAACCGGCGTCGGCAACATCGCCGTCGCCGACGACCGCGCGGCACAGCGGGTGGGGGACGTCCCCTACAGCGGACCCGAGGCGGTGACCCGGCTGGTCGAGGAGACCGAGGCCGACGTCGTGCTCAACGCGCTGGTCGGGGCGCTGGGCCTGCGGCCGACGCTGGCGGCCCTCGCGTCGGGTGCCCGGCTGGCGCTGGCCAACAAGGAATCGCTGGTCGCCGGCGGTCCGCTGGTGCTGCGGGCGGCGCGGCCGGGTCAGATCGTGCCGGTCGACTCCGAGCACTCCGCGCTGGCCCAGTGCCTGCGCGGCGGCGACCCCGACGAGGTCGCCAAGCTGGTGCTGACCGCCTCGGGCGGGCCGTTTCGCGGCTGGTCCGCCGCCGACCTCGAGGGCGTCACCCCCGAGCAGGCCGGCGCCCACCCGACCTGGTCGATGGGCCCGATGAACACGCTGAACTCGGCGTCGCTGGTCAACAAGGGGCTCGAAGTGATCGAGACCCACCTGTTGTTCGGCATTCCCTACGACCGCATCGAGGTCGTGGTGCACCCGCAATCGATCGTGCATTCGATGGTCACGTTCGTCGACGGCTCCACGATCGCCCAGGCCAGCCCCCCGGACATGAAGCTGCCCATCTCGCTGGCGCTGGGCTGGCCGCGGCGGGTGGCCGGGGCCGCCCCCGCCTGCGACTTCACCACCGCCTCGACCTGGGAATTCGAGCCCCTGGACGCCGACGTCTTCCCGGCCGTCGAACTGGCCCGGCAGGCCGGCCGGGCCGGGGGCTGCATGACCGCCGTCTACAACGCGGCCAACGAGGAGGCGGCGGCAGCGTTCCTCGACGGGCGGATCGGCTTCCCCGCGATCGTGAAAACCATCGCCGATGTGCTGCACGCCGCAGACCAGTGGGCCGTTCCACCCGCTACCGTGGATGACGTACTGGACGCGCAGCGCTGGGCACGGGAGCGAGCGCAGCGCGCCATCACAACTGCCAGTCCCGCGGGAGTCTGAAGAGAATGATGTTCGCAATCGGCATCGTGCTGTTCGCGCTCGCCATCCTGATCTCGGTGGCGCTGCACGAGTGCGGCCACATGTGGGTCGCCCGCGCCACCGGCATGAAGGTGCGCCGCTTTTTCGTCGGGTTCGGCCCCACGCTGTGGTCGACGCGGCGCGGCGAGACCGAGTACGGCGTCAAGGCCGCCCCGCTGGGCGGCTTCTGCGACATCGCCGGCATGACCCCGGTCGAGGACCTGGCACCCGACGAGCGCGACCGCGCCATGTACAAGCAGGCGACGTGGAAGCGCGTCGCGGTGCTGTTCGCCGGCCCCGGCATGAACTTCGTCATCTGCCTGGTGCTGATCTACGGCATCGCGCTGGCCTGGGGGCTGCCCAACCTGCACCCGGACACCCGGGCCGTCGTCGGCGAAACCGCTTGCGTCGCACCGGAAACCGCGCCGGGCAAGATTGGCGGCTGCACGGGGCCGGGGCCGGCGGCGCTGGCCGGGATCCGCGCCGGCGACGTCGTCGTCAAGGTCGGGGACACCCCGGTCTCCACCTTCGAGGACATGGCCGCGGCGGTGCGCAAGGCACAGGGCGTCGTTCCGGTCGTCGTCGAGCGTGACGGCGCCACGATCACCACCTACGTCGACGTCACGCGCACCCAGCGCTTCCTGCCCAACGGCGCCGCCGGGCAGGGCGGCCAGCCCCAGGCCTCGAATGTGGGCGCGATCGGGGTGGGCGCCGTCAAAGCCGCGCCCACGCGCTACGGCGTGCTCGCCGCGATACCGGCCACCTTCACCTTCGCCGGTGACCTGACCGTCGAGGTGGGCAAGGCGCTGGCCGCGATACCGACGAAGGTGGGCGCGCTGGTGCACGCCATCGGCGGCGGACAGCGCGACCCGCAAACGCCGATGAGCGTCGTGGGGGCCAGCATCGTCGGCGGCGACACCGTCGACCACGGGCTGTGGGTGGCGTTCTGGTTCTTCCTGGCCCAGCTGAACCTCATCCTGGGCGCGATCAACCTGGTGCCGCTGCTGCCCTTCGACGGCGGCCACATCGCGGTCGCGGTGTTCGAAAAGATCCGCAACTCGATCCGGGCCGCCCGCGGCATGGTCGCGGCCGCGCCGGTGAACTACCTCAAGCTGATGCCCGCGACGTACGTGGTGCTGGTGTTCGTGGTCGGCTACATGCTGCTGACCGTGACCGCCGACGTGGTCAACCCGATCCGGATCTTCCAGTAGAAAGAGAGCGAAAGTGACCATAGGCCTGGGCATGCCGGACGCCCCGGCACCCACGCTCGCCCCCCGGCGCAAGACCCGCCAGCTGATGGTCGGCGACGTCGGGGTCGGCAGCGACTACCCGATCGCCGTGCAGTCGATGACCACGACCAAGACGCACGACGTCAATTCGACGCTGCAGCAGATCGCCGAGCTGACCGCGTCCGGTTGCGACATCGTCCGGGTGGCCTGCCCGCGTCAGGAGGACGCCGACGCGCTGGCCGAGATCGCCCGCCACAGCCAGATCCCGGTGATCGCCGACATCCACTTCCAGCCGAAGTACATCTTCGCGGCGATCGACGCCGGCTGCGCCGCGGTGCGGGTGAACCCGGGCAACATCAAGGAATTCGACGGCCGGGTCGGCGAGGTCGCCAAGGCGGCCGGCGCGGCGGGCATCCCGATCCGCATCGGCGTCAACGCGGGCTCGCTGGACAAGCGGTTCATGGAGAAGTACGGCAAGGCGACGCCCGAGGCGCTGGTCGAGTCCGCGCTGTGGGAGGCCTCGCTGTTCGAGGAGCACGGCTTCGGCGACATCAAGATCAGCGTCAAGCACAACGACCCCGTCGTGATGGTCGCCGCCTACGAGCAGCTGGCCGCGCGGTGCGACTACCCGCTGCACCTCGGCGTCACCGAGGCCGGCCCCGCCTTCCAGGGCACCATCAAGTCCGCGGTCGCGTTCGGCGCGCTGCTGTCGCGGGGCATCGGCGACACCATCCGGGTGTCGCTGTCGGCGCCGCCGGTGGAGGAGGTCAAGGTCGGCAACCAGATCCTCGAGTCGCTGAACCTGCGGCCGCGTTCGCTGGAGATCGTGTCGTGCCCGTCGTGCGGTCGCGCGCAGGTCGACGTCTACACCCTGGCCAACGAGGTCACCGCCGGGCTCGACGGGCTCGACGTGCCGCTGCGGGTCGCCGTGATGGGCTGCGTCGTCAACGGTCCGGGCGAGGCCCGCGAGGCCGACCTGGGCGTCGCGTCGGGAAATGGCAAGGGCCAGATCTTCGTTCGCGGCGAGGTGATCAAGACCGTGCCCGAATCCCAGATCGTCGAGACGCTGATCGAGGAGGCGATGCGGCTCGCCGCCGAACAGGAAACCGGCCGCGATGCGGGCACAACACCGAGCGGTTCGCCTATTGTGACCGTAAGCTGATATAGGCCTCGACCGGCCTTCGGTTCGCACCACAGAGAGTTCGCCAGATGTCGGCTCCGCCCATCTTTCGCCTCATCGGCGACCGGCGGGTGTCCGTGGTGCGTGACGCCGCCGCGGTGTGGCGGGTCCTCGACGAAGATCCGGTCGGCTCGTGCATGGTCGCGGCGCGGGTCGCCGACCACGGCATCGACCCCGGCTCGATCGGCGGCGAGCTGTGGACCCGCCGCGGCGTGGAGGAGTCGCTGTGCTTCGCCGGGGCCAACCTGATCCCGCTGCGCGGCGCGCCGGCCGACCTGGCCGCGTTCGCCGACGAGGCGATGAGCGGGACGCGGCGCTGCTCGTCGCTGGTCGGCAGGGCCGGCCTGGTGATGCCCATGTGGGAGCGGCTCGAATCGGCGTGGGGGCCCGCGCGCGACGTGCGCGACGACCAGCCGTTGATGGCGCTGGCGACGCACCCCGACTGCGAGATCGACACCGAGGTGCGTCAGGTCCGCCCGGAGGAGCTGGACGCCTACCTGGTGGCCGCCGTCGACATGTTCATCGGCGAGGTCGGCGTCGACCCCCGGCTCGGTGATGGCGGCCGCGGCTATCGCCGCCGGGTGGCCAGCCTGATCGCGGCCGGGCGCGCCTGGGCCCGGTTCGAGCAGGGCCAGGTCGTCTTCAAGGCCGAGGTGGGATCGCAATCGCCGGCCGTCGGCCAGATCCAGGGCGTCTGGGTGCACCCCGAATGGCGCGGCCTGGGCATCGGGACCGCCGGCACCGCGATGGTGGCCGCGGTGATCGTCGGGGGCGGGCGCATCGCCAGCCTCTACGTGAACCACTTCAATACCATCGCCCGCGCCGCCTACGCCCGGGTCGGCTTCGCCGAGGTCGGCACCTTCGCGACTGTTCTGCTCGACTGAGGGCCCTCGCGCGATAACGGTTGGGTTTCGGTGTGCCTACGGCCGTGTCGCGGCCAACGTGCCTAACATCAGCCTCAATGGCAACTCTAACCACATACGTATCACGGCTGGCCGGGCTGGCCGCGGTCGTGCTCATCGTCGCGTCGGCGCAGGCATGCACCCCCCGGCCCGACGGGCCCGGCCCGGCCGCCGAGCGGTTCTTCCGCGCGCTGGCCATCGGGGACACCGCGACGGCCGCCCAGCTCAGCGACAACCCCAACGAGGCCCGCGAGGCGCTCAACGCGGCCTGGGCGGGGCTGCAGGCCACCCACCTGGACGCGCAGGTTCTGTCCGCCAAGTACGCCGAGGACACCGGCACGGTCGACTACCGGTTCACCTGGCACCTGCCCAAGAACCGGACCTGGACGTATGACGGCCAGCTGAAGATGGCCCGCGACGAGGGCCGCTGGGAGGTCCGCTGGGCCGCCAACGGGCTGCATCCCAAGCTGGGCGAGCATCAGACGTTCGCGCTGCGGGCCGACGCGCCGCGGCGCGCCTCGGTCAACGAACTCGGGGGCAGCGACGTGCTGGCGCCCGGCTACCTGTACCACTACACGCTGGACGCCACCCAGGCCGGTCCCGGCCTGATCGGGACGGCTCACGCGGTCGTCGACGTGCTGCGGCCCCTGAACAATTCGCTGACCGACCCGCAGTTGCTGGCCGAGCAGGCCAGCTCGGCGACCCAGCCCGTCGACCTGGTCACGCTGCAGCCCGCCGACAACGACAAGATCTTCCCGCTGATCGGCAGGCTGCCCGGCATCGTGATCACGCCCCTGGCCGACATGCTGCCCACCGACCCGCATTTCGCGCCGGCCGTCGTCAGCCAGGTGAAGAAGGCCGTCATCGACCAGCTCAACGGGCAGGCGGGCTGGCGGGTGGTCAGCGTCAACCAGAACGGGGTCGACGTCGCCGTGCTGCACGAGGTCGAGGGCTCGCCGGCGCCGTCGGTGTCGATCACCCTGGACCGGGCGGTGCAGAACGCCGCGCAGCACGCGGTCGACACCCGCGGCGGCAAGGCGATGATCGTCGTGATCAAGCCGTCGACGGGGGAGATCCTCGCGATCGCGCAGAACGGCGCCGCCGACGCCGACGGCCTGATCGCCACCAACGGCCTGTTCCCGCCCGGGTCGACCTTCAAGATGGTCACCGCCGGCGCGGCCATCGACCGCGACATGGCCACCCCGAACACGATGCTGGGCTGCCCGGGCCGCATCGACATCGGGCACCGCACCATCCCCAACTACGGCGGCTTCGACCTCGGCGTGGTGCCGATGTCGCGGGCGTTCGCCAGCTCCTGCAACACCACGTTCGCCGAGCTGAGCAGCAGGATGCCGCCCCGCGGCCTGACGCAGGCGGCCACCCGCTACGGGATCGGGCTCGACTACCAGGTGGACGGCATCACCACCGTCACCGGGTCGGTGCCCCCGACGGTGGACCTCGCCGAGCGCACCGAGGACGGGTTCGGCCAGGGCAAGGTGCTGGCCAGCCCGTTCGGCATGGCGCTAGTGGCCGCCACGGTCGCGGCCGGCAAGACGCCGGTGCCGCAGCTGATCGCCGGGCGGCCGACGACGGTCGACGGCGACAGCACGCCGATCAGCCCGAAGATGGTCGACGCGCTGCGGCCGATGATGCGGCTGGTGGTGACCAACGGGACCGCCAAGGAGATCGCCGGCTGCTGCGGCGAGGTGTACGGGAAGACCGGCGAGGCCGAGTTCCCCGGCGGATCGCACTCGTGGTTCGCCGGGTATCGCGGCGATCTGGCGTTCGCGGCGCTGATCGTCGGGGGCGGCAGCTCGGAATACGCGGTCCGGATGACCAAGGTCATGTTCGAGTCGCTGCCGCGGGACTTCCTGGCCTGAGCCTCTCGCGCGTCCGCGGCAGCGGTAAATTTGCGAGCATGACCGATGCCGGCGGAGACACGGTGATGTTGCGCGTTTCCGACGCCGACCGCAACGGCACGATGCGGCGGCTGCACAACGCCGTCGCGCTCGGGCTGATAGACATCGGCGAGTTCGAGCAGCGCTCGTCGCTGGTGTCCTATGCGCGCACCCGACGCGAGTTGGACGAGCTCGTCGGCGATCTGCCCGGGCCGGGCGCCATCGTCACCTCCGCGGCCGACCGGGTCCAGCTGCGCGGCTGGGCCGGGTCCCTGAAGCGCCACGGCGAGTGGACCGTGCCCACCCGCCTGGCGCTGATCCGGCGGCTGGGATCGATCGACCTCGATCTCACCCGGGCGCGGTTCGCCGGGCCGGTGGTGGTCATCGAGCTCGACATGAAGTTCGGCTCGCTGGACCTGCGGCTGCCCGAGGGCGCCAGCGCGTCGATCGACGACGTCGAGGTCTACGTCGGCAGCGCCAGCGACCGCCGCAGGGACGCGCCGGCCGAGGGGACGCCGCACGTGGTGCTGACCGGCCGGGTGACGTGCGGGTCGGTGATTATCCGCGGGCCGCGCCGCGCGCTCTTCTCCCGGCGTTGAGTCTGCGCCCAATCTGTTCCAGGGCTGCCCAGGCCAGCCCGTAAGCTGGCGGCATGCCCGCTCGCACCGCGCTTTCCCCCGGAGTGCTGTCGCCGACGCTTCCGGTGCCCAACCACATCCCGCGCCCGGAATACGTCGGCAAGGCGACCGCCAGGGAGGGCAGCGAGCCCTGGGTCCAGACGCCCGAGGTGATCGAGAAGATGCGCGTCGCCGGCCGGATCGCGGCGGGCGCGCTCGCCGAGGCGGGCAAGGCGGTTGCGCCCGGAGTCACCACCGACGAGCTGGACCGGATCGTGCACGAGTACATGGTCGACCACGGCGCCTACCCATCCACCCTGGGTTACAAGGGATTCCCGAAGTCGTGCTGCACGTCGCTCAACGAGGTCATCTGCCACGGAATCCCGGACTCGACGGTGATCGCCGACGGCGACATCGTCAACATCGATGTCACCGCCTACATCGACGGCGTGCACGGCGACACCAACGCGACCTTTCTGGCCGGCGACGTCTCCGAGGAGCACCGGCTGCTCGTCGAGCGGACCAAAGAGGCCACGATGCGCGCCATCAACGCCGTCAAACCCGGGCGCGCGCTGTCGGTCATCGGCCGCGTCATCGAATCGTATGCAAATCGGTTCGGGTACAACGTGGTTCGCGACTTCACCGGGCACGGCATCGGGACGACGTTTCACAACGGCCTGGTCGTGCTGCACTACGACCAGCCCTCGGTCACGACGATCATGCAGCCGGGAATGACGTTCACCATCGAACCGATGATCAATCTCGGCGGCCTGGACTACGAGATCTGGGACGACGGCTGGACCGTGGTCACCAAGGACCGCAAGTGGACCGCGCAGTTCGAGCACACCCTGCTGGTCACCGACACCGGCGCCGAGATCCTGACCTCGGTATAACAAGCCGTGAACCCTTGAGCGGGGCGCTGCTGGTCGCGGGCACCAGCTCCGACGCCGGGAAGTCCGTGGTGGTCGCGGGCCTGTGCCGGCTGCTGAGCCGCCGCGGCGTGAAAGTGGCGCCGTTCAAGGCGCAGAACATGTCCAACAATTCCGTGGTCACCGCCGACGGCGGCGAGATCGGTCGGGCGCAGGCGCTCCAGGCGCGGGCGGCGGGGCTCGAGCCCAGCGTGCGGTTCAACCCGATCCTGCTCAAACCGGGCGGCGACCGCACGTCGCAGCTGGTCATCAAGGGACGCGTCGCCGACTCGGTGAGTGCGGCCGGCTACATGCGGCATCGCGACCGCCTCGCCGGCGTCGTCGCCAACGAATTATCTTGCCTGCGCGACGAATTCGACGCGGTAATCTGTGAGGGCGCCGGTTCCCCGGCCGAAATCAACCTGCGCCCAACGGATTTGGCCAACATGGGCCTGGCCCGGGCCGCGGACCTACCGGTGATCCTGGTCGGTGACATCGACCGCGGCGGGTTGCTGGCGCACCTGTTCGGGACGGTCGCCGTGCTCGAGCCCGCCGATCAGGCGCTGATCGCGGGCTTCATCGTGAACAAGTTCCGCGGCGACCCCGGGCTGCTGGAACCCGGGCTGCGGCAACTGACCGACCTCACCGGCCGTCCCACCTACGGGGTGCTGCCCCACACCGACGAGCTGTGGCTGGACGCCGAGGACTCGCTGTCGGTGGTGGCGCACCGCGTCGTCGGCACTCCGGCGCCGCCGCGCGGCGACCAGTGGCTGCGGGTGGCCGCGGTCCGGCTGCCCCGGATCTCCAACTCCACCGACGTCGAGGCGCTGGCCTGCGAGCCGGGCGTGCTGGTGCGCTGGATCGCCGACCCCGCCGACCTGGCCGACACCGACCTGATCGTGCTGCCCGGCAGCAAGGCCACCGTCGCCGACCTGGCCTGGCTGCGCGATCGCGGCCTGGCCACCGCGATCGTCGGGCACGCCCGCGCCGGCAAACCGGTCTTGGGCATCTGCGGCGGCATGCAGATGCTGTGCAAGCGCATCGAGGACACGGTCGAATCCGGGGCCGGGGCGGTTGCCGGGCTGGGGCTGCTGGACGCCGACATCGCGTTCGAGGAGGCCAAGACCCGGCGCCGCTGGCGGCGGCCGCTCGCAGGGTACGAGATCCATCACGGGCGGCTCGTCCGGTGCGACGAGACGGCCTGGTTCGGCGTCGACGGGCAGGCACACGGCGTCGCGTGCGGCGCGGTGTTCGGCACGCACTGGCACGGCCTGCTGGACAACGACGGCTTCCGGCGCGCCTGGCTCACCCGCGTCGCCGACGCGGCGGGCCGCGACGGATTCGTGGTCGCCGACGACACCGACGTCGGGGCGCGACGCGACGCCCAGCTGGACCTGATCGCCGAGCTGCTCGCGTCCCACCTCGACGTCGACGCGGTCCTCGGCCTGCTCGACGGCCCCCCGCCGCCGCGACCGCGCATCGCGACCGCGCTGCGGCCGTAGCGCACGCCTCGCGCGGACCGGCCGGTTGGCGGTAGCGTGCGGGGGTGCCCTCGATGATGACCACACTCGACGGGTTCCCCGTTCCAGTTGGTGTAGCCGGTCCGGAGAAGGGCGTCGTCGTCGTCATACTCGGCGACGCGCAGCGAGCGCCGGCCGCCTATGACGCCGTGTGCGAGCGCCTGCACACCGCCTCGCTGCGCACCGTCGTCATCGGCCTCGATCCGCGGTTGACGCCCAAGTCGGTGATCGGCATCCTCGACGCGCTGGGCATCGGGTGGGCCGTGGTGGTCGGCGACCGCGCCGGCGCCGACCTCGCCTGGGAACTGGCGGCCACCAAGCTGGGCCGGTTCACCGGCCTGGTGGTCATCGACCGCGGGCATCCGGCGGTGGCCGACCCCAGCGGGGTGGTTCGCGACGAGCACTGCCCGCCGGTGGAGATCGGCACCACCGTGCTGGTCAGCTCCCCGGGCGGGCGGACGGTGGCCCGCAACAGCCAGCGGTTCGTCTACGCCGAATACCGCACCGTGGACCTCCTCGGGCGGCGCAACGCGCAGGAGTCGACCGCGCAGCTGGCCGCCGAGATCGTGTTGCGCGCCAGCACCTGGTAGCCGGTCCGGATTCGGTGATGTTGTCCTTGGCCGCGCTGGACCAGCTGGTCGGGGTCGACGAGGTGGACACCGTCATCGTGGCGTTCACCGACATGCAGGGCCGGCTGGTCGGCAAGCGGATCTCGGCCCGGCTCTTCGTCGACGAGGTGGCCGCCCACGGCGCCGAATGCTGCAGCTACCTGCTCGCCGTCGACGTCGAGATGAACACCGTGCCCGGTTACGCGATGTCGAGCTGGGAAACCGGCTACGGCGACATGGTGATGCGGCCGGACCTGGCCACCCTGCGGCGCCTTCCCTGGCTGCCCGGCACGGCGCTGGTGATCGCCGACCTGTGCTGGGCCGACGGCAGCGCGGTGGCCGCCTCGCCGCGCGCCGTGCTGCGCCGGCAGCTGGACCGGCTGGCCGAGCGCGGCCTGGCCGCCGACGTCGCGACCGAGCTGGAGTTCATCGTGTTCGACCAGTCGTATCGGCAGGCCTGGGCCGGCGGCTACCGGGGGCTGACCCCGGCCAGCGATTACAACATCGACTACGCCATCTCGGCGTCGTCGCGGATGGAGCCGCTGCTGCGCGACATCCGGTTGGGCATGCAGGGGGCGGGCCTACGGTTCGAGGCCGTCAAGGGCGAATGCAACAGAGGACAGCAGGAGATCGGCTTCCGCTACGACGACGCGCTGGTGAGCTGCGACAACCACGCCGTCTACAAGAACGGCGCCAAGGAGATCGCCGACCAGCATTCCAAGAGCCTGACGTTCATGGCGAAATACGATGAGCGCGAAGGCAATAGCTGCCACATCCACCTGTCGCTGCGCGGCTTGGACGACGGCTCCGCGGCGTTCGCCGACGACGCCGGCGCGCACGGCATGTCGTCGACGTTTCGTGGCTTCCTCGCCGGCCAGCTGGCCACGCTGCGCGAGCTCACCCTGTTCTTCGCGCCGAACATCAACTCCTACAAGCGATTTGCCGACGGCAGCTTCGCGCCCACGGCGCTGGCCTGGGGGCTGGACAACCGCACCTGCGCGCTGCGGGTCGTCGGCCGCGGCCGCCACATCCGGGTCGAGTGCCGGGTCGCGGGCGGCGACGTCAACCAGTACCTCGCGGTGGCGGCGCTGATCGCGGGTGGGCTGTACGGTGTCGAGCGAGGCCTGGAACCACCCGAGCCGTGCACCGGCAACGCCTACGCGGACACGGGCCTGCCGCGGCTGCCCGCCACGCTGGGGGAGGCCGCCGCGTTGTTCGAGGCATCGGCGTTCGCCCGCGACGCTTTCGGCGACGACGTCGTCGCGCACTACCTGAACAACGCCCGCGTGGAGCTGGCGGCCTTCAATGCGGCGGTCACCGACTGGGAGAGGGTACGGGGGTTTGAGCGGCTCTAGCGCGCCGGTGATCGGCCTGACGACTTATCTGGAGCAGGTACGGACCGGGATCTGGGACGTCCGCGCGGGCTACCTGCCCGCGGACTACTCCGAGGGCGTCATCGCGGCCGGCGGTGTCGCGGTGCTGCTGCCGCCGCAGCCGACCGACGCCGCCGGCGCGGCGCTGGACAGCCTGGACGGTTTGGTGATCACCGGCGGCTACGACCTCGACCCCGCCGCCTACGGCCAGCCGCCGCACCCGAGCACCGACGAGCCCCGCACCGCGCGCGACGCGTGGGAGCTCGCGCTGCTGCGCGGTGCGCTGGACCGGGGGCTGCCGGTGCTGGGCATCTGCCGCGGCGCGCAGGTGCTCAACGTCGCGTTCGGCGGGACCCTGCACCAGCACCTGCCCGACGTGCTCGGCCATTCCGGGCACCGGGCCGGCGACGCCGTGTTCACCACGCTGCCGGTGCGCACGGTGCCGGGCACGCGGCTGGCCGCGCTGCTGGGCGAGTCCGCCGACGCGTCGTGCTATCACCATCAGGCCATCGACAAGGTCGGCGACGGCCTGGTGGTCAGCGCGTGGGACGCCGACGGCGTGGTCGAGGGGCTGGAGCTGCCCGGGGATTGCTTCGTGCTCGCGGTGCAGTGGCACCCCGAACAGACCCTGCACGACCTGCGCCTGTTCCGGGCGATCGTGGACGCCGCGCGGTCGTACGCGGACGGCCGATGAGCGCGGCGCGACTGATCAACCCCGCCACCGAGGAGGTGCTGCGCTCGGTCGACCTGGCCGACGCCGCCGCGGTCGACGACGCGGTGGGCCGCGCGCGGGCGGCCCAGCGGCGCTGGGCGCGGCTGGCCCCGGCGGAGCGGGCGGCCGGGCTGCGCGCGTTCGCCGCCGCCGTCGACGCCCACGGCGGCGAGCTGGCCGCCCTCGAGGTCGCCAACGCGGGTCACCCCGTCGCGTCGGCCGTGGCCGAGGCCGCCCACGTCCGCGACGTGTTGACGTTCTACGCCGCCGCCCCGGAACGGTTGTCCGGCAAGCAGATTCCGGTGGCCGGCGGGCTCGACGTCACGTTCAACGAACCGCTGGGCGTGGTCGCGGTGATCACGCCGTGGAACTTCCCGATGATGATCGCGTCGTGGGGCATCGCGCCGGCGCTGGCGGCGGGCAACGCCGTGCTGGTCAAGCCGGCGGAGCTGACGCCGCTGAGCACGATCCGGCTGGGTGAGCTGGCCGTCGAGGCCGGGTTGGACGCGGACCTGCTGCAGGTGCTCCCGGGCGCGGGCGCGGTGGTCGGCGAGCGATTCCTCACCCACCCGGACATCCGCAAGATCGTGTTCACCGGGTCCACCGACGTCGGCAAGAAGGTGATGGCCGCGGGGGCCGCCCACGTCAAGCGGGTGACGCTGGAACTCGGCGGCAAGAGCGCGAACATCGTCTTCGCCGACTGCGACCTGGAGCGTGCCGCGGCGACCGCGCCGGCCGGGGTGTTCGACAACGCCGGCCAGGACTGCTGCGCCCGCAGCCGGATCCTGGTGCAGCGCAGCGTCTACGAGAGGTTCATGGAGCTGCTCGAGCCCGCGGTGCGCGCCGTGGTGGTCGGGGACCCGGCGTCCCGCGATACCGAGATGGGCCCGCTGGTGTCGGCGGCGCACCGCGACAAGGTGGCCTCGTATGTGCCCGACGACGCGCCTGTCGCGTTCCGCGGCAGCGCGCCCACCGGCCGCGGATTCTGGTTCCCGCCAACGGTTCTGACCCCGCGGCGCACCGACCGCGCCGTCACCGACGAGATCTTCGGCCCGGTGGTGACCGTGCTGGCCTTCGACGACGAGCACGACGCCATCACGCTGGCCAACGACACCGCCTACGGCCTGTCGGGATCGATCTGGACCGACGACCTGTCTCGCGCGCTCCGGGTGGCCCGGGCGGTCGAATCGGGCAACCTGTCGGTGAACTCGCACTCCTCGGTGCGCTACAACACCCCGTTCGGCGGCTTCAAGCAGTCCGGGCTGGGGCGTGAGCTCGGCCCCGACGCGCCGCTGCATTTCACCGAGACCAAGAACGTGTTCATCGCGATCAAGGAGGAGGGCTCGTGATGGACCTGACCCGACGGCTGGCGGACCGGGTGGCGGTGGTCACCGGCGGTGGCGGCGGCATCGGCCTGGCCTCGGCGCGGCGGATGCGCGCCGAGGGCGCGACGATCGTCATCGGCGACATCGATCCCGACGCCGGCGCCGCGGCCGCCGACGAGGTCTCGGGTTTGTTTGTGGCCGTTGATGTTTCCGACGAAGACGCGGTCAACGCGTTGTTCGACACCGCGGCACAGGCCTACGGCTCGGTCGACATCGCGTTCAACAACGCCGGCATCTCACCGCCGGACGACGACCTGATCGAGAACACCGAGCTGCCGGCGTGGCAGCGGGTGCAGGACGTCAACCTCAAATCGGTGTACCTGTGCTGCCGGGCGGCGCTGCGGCACATGGTGCCCGCGGGCCGGGGCTCGATCATCAACACCGCGTCGTTCGTCGCGGTGCTGGGCTCGGCGACGTCGCAGATCTCCTACACCGCGTCCAAGGGCGGGGTGCTGGCCATGTCACGGGAGCTGGGGGTGCAGTTCGCCCGCCAGGGCATCCGGGTCAACGCGTTGTGCCCGGGGCCGGTCAACACCCCGCTGCTGGCCGAGCTTTTCGCCAAGGACCCCGAGCGCGCCGCGCGGCGGCTGGTGCACGTGCCGCTCGGGCGTTTCGCCGAACCCGACGAAATCGCCGCCGCCGTGGCGTTTTTGGCCAGCGACGACGCGTCCTTCATCACCGCGTCGACGTTCCTGGTCGACGGCGGCATCAGCTCGGCCTACGTCACGCCTCTCTAGGGGCGGTTCCCCTGACCAACCGCGTCGGTTCGCACACCCCGCTGCCGGCCGCGGCGGTCGCCCAGGCGGCCGGCACCGACAGCGCCCCGATCGACCGGCCGCGGCCGAAGCCCCGGGTCGCCGGCGCGCCGCGGCCCGGGATCAGGGCGCGCAGCGCGGCCGCGCGGTCCAGCGCCGCCGCCTTGTTGAGCGAATTCAGCCGGCCGATCGCGACGTCGGCCGGCGCGGACAGCGAGCTGAGTCTCGACAGGGCCGCCCTCGCCGCCGACAGGGAGGCGTCCAGGCTCCTCAGCGGCGACGCCGAAAGCGCCTGTAGCGCTTCGGGAATCGCCGACATCACCCGGTTGCCGGCCGAGATGACGTCCGGGGCGCAGGCCAATGCCCAGCCACGTGACGCCGGCCTCGCCGGGCCGTCGGCGCCCGGCGGCGAGCCGAACCGGGTCAGCGCGGTGGCGCCGGCCGCGGCGCGGGCGTAGGCGTGCATGGCCTCGGCGTCCCGGGCCCACATCCGCTCGTAGTCGGCCTCGGTGTCCGCGATCGCCGGGCCGTCCTGGCCCAGGCAGTTGGCCCCAGCGAGCGAGCGCAGCCGCGCCCGGTTGGCCTCGATCGCCGGCGGGGGCACCGTCGCGGCGAACGCCGCATCGTATGCGCTCGCCGCGGCCCTGGCCCGGGCGGCGGCCTGTTGGGCCTGCGCGCTCGTTGCTTTCAGCCACGCGACATGGTCGGCCGCGGCCGGGGCGATCGGCCTGACGGCCATGCATTCAGCCGCCGCATCGCGCAGCCGGGCGGCCAGCCCGTCCCACATCGCGGCGGCCTCGACCATCGATCGTGCGCCGGGGCCCGAGTACATGCGCCCGGAATTGGTTTCCGGCGGTAGGGTCGCGAAATTCATTGGTACCTCTCCCTGAAAGACATAGACGCACGGGTTACGGACGCGCGTGCCGCGGAGAGGTCAGCGACGAGCGACGCAGAGCCGGGCCAGGGTATCTCGGCCGGCAAGGCCGGCCGACCGCCGTCGTCGCGTGCTACCAGCGCCCCGAAATGCCACAGGGGCGGACCCTACAACAGGACCCTTGGGCGGCAACCGGAAAAAGCTGTGAAAACGATCAAAGTCCGGCGGGCGTATCGCCGCAGGTCAGCACGGCTACGGCGCGTCGCGCCCGGCCTGACCGCTCGCCCAGCGGCCGATGGCCGCGGCCGCGCTGTGGTAGTCGGTGCTGAACGCGCTCGCCCGCGGCGCCGGCGCCCAGGTCCGCGGAACCGACAGCCGGCCGATCGGCTTCCCGCGCCCGATGGCCGCGCTGACCGCGGTGCCGCGAGCGGCCGACTTCGCCGCGCCCGTTATGGCGACGGCCAGGGGCACGCTCGCGCCCCTGGCGAACCCCAACCTCAGCGAGCTGAGCCTCGCCAACGCCGGCGACATCGCCAGCAGGGCCCTGTCGAACCCCGTCGGCGACGCGCAGGACAGCTGTTTCAGGGCGTGCGGCACCCTCGAAAGCAGTTGGGCGCCAGCCGATATGACCTCCTCGTCGGCCGTCGGTTCGTCACCGGTTGGCGCGGCGGGCGGTGGCGGCTCGAATTGCGGCATCGCCGAGGCGGCCGCCGCGGCGTCGGCATAGGCATACATGGCGGCGGCGTCGGCGACCCACATCTTCTCGTAGTCGGCCTCGGCCGCCGCGATCGCCGGGTTGGCCTGGCCCAAGAAATTGGTCTCGGCCAGCGCGCGGCGCAGCGCGCGGTTGTTTGCGATCACCTGCGGTGGCACGGTCGCGGCGAACGCGGACTCGTACGCTTCGGCGGCGGCCCTGGCCTGCGCCGCCGTGCGCTGAGCCTGCGCGGCGGTGGCGTCGAGCCACCGCAGGTACGGCGCGGCGGATTCGCCGTAAGCCGTGGCCGCCGAGCCCCGCCAGCCGTGCGCCAGCCCCGAGGTCATCGCGCGGCCGTTCGTCGCCATCTCGGACAGCGAGTCGGCCAGCCTGTCCCAGGCCGCGGCCGCGGCCAGCAACGACCCCGGGCCGGGGCCGAAATACATTCGTTTCGAGTTGATTTCCGGCGGTAGCGTTCCGAAATCCATTGCTATTTCTCCGCGCCGGCGGGGGTGTGCAAAGTATGCGGAGTCGGGTCACTGAAAAACACGGGTTGCTCCTTGGGGGAGGAAGGCGAAAATGGGCCGCGCACAACAAGCAGGCGCGTGCCGATCAGCAGCGGGCGACGCAGAGTTGAGTCAAAAGGCCTTGGCCCGCAACGGTAGTCACCGGGGCGCGGGTGCTCGGGTGGCCCCACTGCTGCCACCGGGCGCCACCTGCCACCGCCGGAGTCGACCAGAGCGATCGTGGCACGGTCAGCGGAAAGGTCGGTGGCCGATCGCGTTTCAGCCCGGCGCTCTTGAACGCCTTGTCATCGTTCAGCGTGGAGCCGAAGTCGGAGTGACACGCGAGCGCCGAGCCGTCCTTGTGATGCACCGGGCCGGCGTCGAAAACCGACACGGAAACGCACGGCGGTGCCGATGCGTCCGCCGAGATCTGCAGGGCCGAGCATCCGAGCGCGGCGGCGAACAGGGACAGCGCAGCAACGATGACGATCGCCGGCCGCTGCCGCGACCACCGCGAAGGCTTGCCCGCAACCCGGAAACTCACAGTGTCCCGACTTTATCAGCAGCCCCGGCGGCAGCCGGTGAGCCGCCGAGTCAAGATTCGAACACGATCAGGGGTATCGCCGTTTCGGCGTCGGTTGCGGCGCCGTGGAATCCGATGAGCCGAGCGGTCTCGGCGGGCTCGTGCCCGGTTGCCAGCACCGCCGCGTCGCCGGTGCAGACGACGACGACATCGCCGATCCGCGGCAGGTTCGCGGGGTCGACGGGACCGAACAGGCCGGTGGCCACGGCCTGCTCGCGGCTGTAGACCCGGGCCCGGTCGCCGAGCACCTCGCTCCAGGCGGCCCGCACGTCCGCGGCCGCACCGGGCTCGGTGTGCAGGTAGCGCACCCGCGGGTCGCCGGCCACCAGCCGGACCCCGCCGCCCAGCCGCGGGTCGGTGTCGAGGTCGACGCGCGCTTCCGGCGGGACGTTGAGGCCGCCGTGGTCGGCGGTCACCAGCAGCGCCGCGTTCGGGGGCAGCGCCTCGACCAGGCGGGTCAGCAGCGCGTCGACACCAGCCGCCGCCTCGTGCCAGCGCGGCGACCCGATGCCGAACACGTGGGCGGCGGTGTCCAGGTCGCCGGCGTAGCCGTAGACCAGGCCGGGTGCCGCCGCCAGCTCGTCCCCCAGGAGCCGCGCATAGTCGTCGGACGGGTGCGACGGGAGGAGCCGGGCGCCGCGATACGCGGCGTCGGTCAGCCCACTGCCCAGGAACGGCGCGGGCAACACCGCGCGGGCATCGACGCCGGCGCGGTGCAGCCGTTCGAACCAGGTCGGCAGCGGCTGCCATTCGGAGTGGGGCGGGTCGTCGCGCCACTTGATGTGGTGCAGCACCCGATCGGTGCCGGGAACATTGAGCGTGAAGCCCAGGATGCCGTGCTCGCCCGGCCGGGCGCCGGTGCCCAGCGACACCAGGCTGCTCGGCGTGGTCGACGGGAAGGTGCACGCGAGCCGGCTCAGCCGCCCGGCGTCACCGGCGACAACCGAGGCGAGCAGCGGCGCGTCGCCGGCCAGCTCCGGCAGCAGGTGCCAGCCCAGGCCGTCGACCAGCAGGACCGCGACCCGGTCGACGGTGCCGGCCGACTCGGTGAGACCCAAGACGTCGACCGCGCCGGGCACCCCGAGCAGGGCGGCCGCGGCTGGCAGCATGTCGCAGATGGAACCGGGCATGACCGCCAGTCTGGCACGAGCATTTGTCGGTGGATCCTGCTAGTCTCGAACGCATGTTCGATACTCGGCTTCACGAGCACTGGGATCCGCCGCGGACCGAGCGGTCGCGTGCGCTGGTGGACCGGATGTGCGCGTCGTGGCGTTGCGAGGCGCGGTCGGCCGCGGATCGGTTGGATGCCATTGGCGAGTTGTTCGAGCTGCGCCGGGCCCAGCGCGGCGAGGCGGCCGATTGGGCGGTGGATACCTGGGCGGCGGTGGGCGCCGAGGTGGCCGCGGCGTTTCGGGTCAGCCTGGCCCTGGCGGGCAGCTACCTGCGTTACGCGCTGGCCATGCGCGCGCGCCTCCCGATGGTGGCCGAGGTGTTCCGGGCGGGCGAGATTGACTATCGGATGTTTCAGACGCTGGTGTATCGCACCGATTTGATCACCGATGAGGCGGTGTTGGCGGCGGTCGATGCCACCCTGGCGGCCAATGTGGCGCGTTGGCCGTCGATGACGCAGGGTCGGCTGGCCGCCCAGGTGGATCGGGTCGTGGCCCGCGCCGATGTCGATGCGGTGCGCCGGCGCCGAGAGGTCCAGCGTGATCGCGAGGTCTGGGTTGGTGATCGGGTCCAAAACGGGCTCTCGCAGATCAGCGGCACCCTGTTCGCCCCGGACGCGCACGCGTTGGATCAGCGGTTGGATGCGTTGGCGGCCACGGTGTGTGAGCACGATCGGCGGACCCGCGCCCAGCGCCGCGCCGATGCGCTGGGCGCGCTGGCCGCCGGCGCCGACCGGCTGGGCTGTCGGTGCGGGCGCGCTGATTGTGCGGCCGGGGCGCGGCCGGCGGCCAGCGCGGTGGCGATTCATGTGATCGCCGAGCAAGCCACCGTCGACGGCACCGGCACGGCCCCGGGCTCCGAACTCAACGCCGATGGGCTGATCCCCCCCCGAACTCGTGGCCGAGTTGGCCAAGTCGGCGAAGCTGGTGCCGCTGGTTCATCCCGGCGACGCGCCCCCGGAACCGGGGTATGTGCCGTCGACCGCGTTGGCCGATTTTGTGCGGTGTCGGGATCTGACGTGTCGCTGGCCCGGCTGTGATGCCCCGGCCGCCGGGTGCGATCTCGACCACACCATCCCCTACAGCCAGGGCGGGCCCACCCACGCGAGCAACCTCAAATGTTATTGCCGCACACATCATTTGGTGAAGACCTTCCTGGGCTGGGCCGAACGGCAACTGCCCGACGGCACGCTGATCCTGACCGCACCGACCGGGCACACCTATGTCACCACCCCGGGCAGCGCGCTGCTGTTCCCGAGTTTGTGCCGCTCGGTCGGCGGGGTCCCGGCCACCGAGGCCGACCCGGCCGTCGATTACTGCGCCGAGCGCACCGCGATGATGCCCAAACGACGCCGCACCCGCGCCCAAGACCGCGCCTACCGCATCGCCACCGAACGCAACCACAACCGCCGAACCCGTCAAGCCCGCCGGGCCGCCGTCGTTGCCGCCCAAGGCGTACAACACCCGCCATCGGACCCCGACCCGCCGCCCTTCTGACCGGCTAAACGTGCGCGAGCCGTTGGCTCGTCACCCGCAGCTGGCGCTCGGTGCTGTCGGCCAGCGCGCGAACCTGCTCGGGTCGCAGCCGGCCGCACAGCCGGCCCCAGTGCACCGCGACCTGCTCGCCGACGGCCACGTCGGGCACCGCGCTGTACCCGTCGGCCCACACGTCGAGCGGGCGCACCGAGGGCTCCGCCAGCGCCAGCGTCCGGCCGTCCCAAGCGAGCCGCCGGCAGCTGATCTCGACACGATCGCCGGCGCGGGAAACGACTGTGCCCCAAGTGATCCGGCAATTGTCCAGCACGCCCAGCGGATGCTCATCCAGACCCCGACCCAGAAACCGCGTCCACGGATAGATCCCGAACACGTGGAAGCAGTGGTTGGCTGCCGCCTCGTGCGCCAGGGCGGCGGTGAGGTGCGACCAGTAGCGGCCGGCCTGCGGGCCGATGATGGCCAGCAGCGCGTCGAAGAACTCGTGCGGGTCGATGCCGGCTCCGAGACCGCCGCCGAGCCAATACGATTCGACGAGCCGACGATCCAGCGGGTCGGCGATGCCGGTCAGCACGGACAGCACTCGCAAATAGGGCCAGGCGCCGGAGAACTTCGCCGCCGCGGCGCGCACCTCGGCGACCGAGCCGTCGCGCAACGTCAGGCCGAGCGGGGGACCGCAATACCCCAGCGCATTGGGGGCGTAGGCGTAGCGGGCGAACATCTCGACGCCCTGTTGTAAGCCCCGGGTGTCGGTCAAGTGCGGGTCACCACTTTGACGGCATCGCGGTGCATGCGGCCGAAGTTGTAGTAGGCCGCGCACGCCCCCTCGGGGGACACCATGCACGTCCCGATCGGGGTCTCGGGGGTGCACGCGGTGCCGAAAACCTTGCATTCCCAAGGCTTGAGCACACCCTTGAGCACCTCGCCGCACTGGCACGCCTTGGGGTCGGCGACCCGCACGCCGGGCATCGCGAAGCGCAGCTCGGCGTCGAACTCCGCGAAGTCGTCGTGCAGCCGCAGCGCGCTCTGCGAGATGAAACCCAGCCCGCGCCACTCGAAGTGCGGACGCAGCGCGAACACCTTGCCCATCAGCGCCAGCGCCGCCGGGTTGCCGCGCTCGGGCACCACCCGCTTGTACTGGTTCTCCACCTCGCAGCGGCCCTCGCGGATCTGGCGCAGCAGCATCGCGACCGCGGCCAGGATGTCCAGCGGCTCGAAACCGGCTACCACCAAAGGCTTTCCGTACACCTCGGGCACGAACCGGTACGGCCGGTTGCCGACCACGGTCGACACGTGCCCGGGGCCGATGAACCCGGACAGCCGCAGATCCGGGGACTCCAGGATCGCCTTGATGGGCGGCACGATCGTGACGTGGTTGCAGAACACGCTGAAATTGGGCAGGCCCAGGTCCCGGGCGCGCACCAGCGTGACCGCGGTCGAGGGCGCGGTGGTCTCGAATCCGATGGCGAAGAACACCACCTGCTTGTCCGGGTTGTCGACCGCCAACTTCAGCGCGTCCAACGGGGAGTAGACGAACCGCACGTCGGCGCCGCGCGCCTTGGCGTCCAGCAGGCTGCCGGCCGAGCCGGGCACCCGCATCATGTCGCCGAAGCAGGTGAAGATCACCCCGGGCCGGCCGGCCAGCCACATCGCGTCGTCGATGCGGCCCATGGGAATCACGCAGACCGGGCAGCCGGGACCGTGCACCAGCTCGACGTTGTCGGGCAGCAGGTGTTCGATGCCGTGCCGGTAGATGGTGTGGGTGTGCCCGCCGCACACCTCCATGAACTTGAAGTGGTCGGGGCCCATGCCCGCCAGGTGATCTATGGCGGCCAGCAGCTTGCGGGCGGCGGCCGGATCGCGGAACTCGTCAACGAATTTCATCACCGCTCCTTAACCGATGGCCGACGAGTCGAAGGCTTGCATCTCGGTGGTGTAGGCCTCGCCGAGCTGCTTGATCGCGGCTAGGGTGAGCAACGCCTCGGTCTCGTCGATCTTGGCCATCGCGAAGCCGACGTGGATCAGCACCCAGTCGTCGGGTTCGGGCATGTCGTCCTCGAGCAGCCGCACGCTGATCGTGCGCTGCACGCCGCTGACGTCCACCCTCGCCAAATAGTTTGCCGGATCGGTGATTTCGACGATCCGGCCCGGAATCCCGAGACACATCCGCTTACCTCCTAGCAGATCCGTGGCAACGGGTCCCCGACGAGCATGTCGACGATCCGCGAGCCGCCGAAGCCGGTGCGCAGCACCACGCTCTGCGCCGGTTCGGTGACGATCTCCCCGACCTCGGCCGCCTGCTCGCCCAGCGGATGCGACCGCAACGCGGCCAGCCCGGCCTCGGCCTCCTCGGGGGCGACGACGGCGACGAACTTGCCCTCGTTGGCGACGTAGAGCGGATCGATGCCGAGCAGCTCGCAGGCGCCATCCACCATGGGCTGCACCGGCAATCGCTCCTCTTCGAGCAGCACCCCCAGGCCGCAGGCCTGGGCCAGCTCGTTGGAGACGGTGCCCACCCCGCCCCGGGTCGCGTCGCGCAGCCAGCGGGTGCCTGGCGCGGCCGCCATGAGCAGCTCGACCAGCGGGCTCAGGCACGCGGTGTCGGAGCGGATGTCGGCCTCGATGGCCAGGTCGCCGCGGGCGAGCATGACCGCCATGCCGTGATCGCCCATCGACCCCGACAGCAACACCTTGTCGCCGGCCCGCACCGACGCGGGCGACAGCGCGCGCCCGGCGGGAACGACGCCAGCCCCCGCGGTGGTGACGAACAGCCCGTCGGCGGCGCCCCTGGGCACCACCTTGGTGTCGCCGGTGACGACGTGCACGCCGGCTCTGGCGGCCGCGGCGGCCATGTCGGCGACGATCTCCTTCAGCTCGGCGATCGGAAAGCCCTCTTCGAGGACGAACGCCGCCGAGATCCACGCCGGCACCGCACCGGCCATCGCCAGGTCGTTGCAGGTGCCGTTGATGGCGAGTTCGCCGACGGACCCGCCGGGAAAACGCCTGGGCGCCACCACGAACGAGTCGGTGGACATCGCGAGTCGCTCACCGCTGGGCAGCGTCAGGACCGCGCCGTCACCGAGCGACTCCAGCGCCGGGTTGCGAAAGGCCTCCATGAACACCGCGTCGAGGATCGCGGCCGAGGCCTTTCCGCCCGCGCCGTGCGCCAGCGTCACGTGGTCGTCGAGCAGGCGGGGACGACGCTTGCGGAACGACTCGATCCGCTCGATCACCTCGCCCTCGGCGAACCGTGGTCCCGACGAAAGGTATTCGCCCGCCGGCCTGTTCATGCGGCCCCCAGGCCTTCATCGCCGCACCGGTCGTGGACTGCCGCCCAGAGCCGATAGCCCAGCAGCGCCTGTGATTCCTGGATGCGATGCACGCTCTGCGAACGAACGACGAAGCAGGCATCCACATTTGGGTTGTTCACGAACGCGCCGCCGTCGTAGCCGGCGAAGCCGACGGTGTACAGGCCGCGCTGGCGCGCCTCGGCCAGCGCGCTGAGCAGGTTGGGCGAATTGCCGCTGGTCGACATCGCGATGGCGATGTCGCCGGCCTTCGCGCGGGCGATCAGCTGGCGCGTGAACACCAGCTCGAAGCCGACGTCGTTGCCCAGGGCGGTCAGGATCGCCTGATCGGCCGTCAACGACCACGCCGGCAGGGGCGTGCCGATCGGCGGCCGGGCGAACAGTCGCGCCAGGGTGGTGGAATCGGTGCAGCTGCCGCCGTTTCCGAAGGCGAACATCCGCCCACCCGCGGCGAAGCGGCTGGCCATCTCGGTGGCGGCGGCTTCCAGCTGGTCCGCGTTGGCCTCCAGCGTCGAGCGCCGCAGCGCCAAACTCTCGGCGGCCTTCGCCTGCGCCGATGCGGCCAGGTCGGCCAGCAGCGACCCGGCGTCATCCTCCTCGGCGTCGATGAACGGGTAGAGGAAGTTGGTGGGTTCGTCACTCAAAGGTCTTGCTCCTCATCCACTTGCTCATTTGCGCCGCTCCTCAACCCCGGCCATGCCGGCGTCTTCGTCGCCGACGCGGCTGATCGCCGTGCCGGCGTGCACCAGCACCAGTTCGCCGGCGGCGACGGGGTCGATCAGCGTGGTCACCACGTTCTCGATGCCCCGCGCGGTGCGCACCTGCGCTTGTCCGCTTGACGCGCTGACCACCTCGCCCAGCCGCCCCTCGTCGCCGCACGTGACGCACGTGTCGTCGTCACGTTCGGGCTTGAGCAGCCCGGAGTGTTCGAAGCACACGTGGGTCAGCTCCCATAGCAGGTGATAGAACAGCACGAAGCCGCCGATGGCCGGCACCCGCGGGTCGGGGTCGTCGAGCCACAGCACATGGTCGGCCGCACCGGCTTTCGGTCGTTCGCCGCTGCCGATCCAGATCGTGGTGGCACCCCACGCCGGGCCGCGACGCATCACCGAGCGCACCTGCGCGTCGTCCGCACCGGCAACCGCGACCACGATGTCGCCGGGCCGCACCGACACCCGCACCACGTCGACCAGGTCGGGCCCGGTCAGCGCCACCGCGGGCAGCGCCCGCTTCCCCATGATCACCGGGTGGACGAACTCGACCGCGATGTGCAGCGCGTGCGGTTCCCACGACGGCGCGATCGACCACATGGTCGCTCCTGCGGCGAACCGCTTGGCGAGCGTGAACGCGGTGGCCGCCAAGTCCTCGGCCAGCCCGGCGTCCAGCCCGCGATCCAGACCGGTGGATTCGGACACCGTCATGCGTCAGCCTCCTCGAGCGCTGTCAGCATCGATATCGCGGCCTGGCCCAGGGCCAGCCCGCCGTCGTTGGGCGGGACGGTGTGATGCGTCAGCACCTCGAATCCCGCCCGCCGCAACCCTTCACGGCCCGCGCGCAGCAGCAGCACGTTCTGGAACACCCCGCCGGTGAGCCCGACCAGCCGCACGCCGCCGGCCACCTGGGCGACCACCCTGACGACGGCGTCGGCGACCGAGTGGTGGAATGCGGCCGCCAGCACCGCGGGCGGGGTGCCGGCGCGCAGACCCGACACCAGGGCTCGCACCATGGTGGCCGGGTCGATCACGCCGTCGGCCCGCACTGTTAGCGGCAGCGACGGCGACGCCGCGTCGAAGGCCGTCTGGGCCAGCGCCTCGAGCTCGATGGCGGCCTGCCCCTCGTAGTCGATCCGGTGCCGCACCCCGAGCAGCGAGGCGACCGCGTCGAACAGCCGCCCCACGCTCGAGCACGGCACGCATCCGGTGCCGCTCTCCAATTGCGAACGCACCAGGCGCAATTCGTCGGGTGTCGCCGCGGTGACCGGCGCCAGGTCCGGGGCCCAGCCGATGTCGGCGATCCACAACTGGGACAGCGCCATCCGCCACGGATTGCGCGCCGCGGCGTCGCCGCCGGGCAGGGGCACCGCCCGCAGGTGCCCGACCCGCGCGAAGCGGTGGTTGTCGGCGCCCAGCGTGAGAATCTCGCCGCCCCAAATCGTTTTGTCGCTGCCGTAGCCGGTGCCGTCGAACGCGACCCCGACGATCGGCTCGCCGAGCCGCCCGTGCTCGGCCAGCAGCGACACCACGTGCGCGTGGTGGTGCTGGACCAGGTCCAGCGGTCGGTCGCCGGCGTGGCGCTCCGCCCAGGCCCGGGTGTGATAGCCCGGATGCAGGTCGGCGGCCAGCCGCGTTGGCTCGCCGCGGATCTCGCCGAGCTGACCCACCGCGCGCTCGAACGCGCGCAGCGTCTCCCACGTGGCCATGTCGCCGATGTGCCCGGACAGGTAGGCGCGCGGGCCGTCGGTGAGGCAGAAGGTGTTCTTCAACTCGCCGCCCACCGCCAGCACCGTCGGGCCCCCGCTATTGAGCCCGCGGCCGATGTCGACCGGCAGCGGCGCGTAGCCGCGCGACCGGCGGATCGGCAGCTCGGAGCCGTCCACGACACGCACCACCGAGTCGTCACACGGCACGTGGATGGGCCGGTCGTGGTCGAGCACCGCGTCGCACAGCCCCGGAAGCCGTTGCGCCGCATCGTCGTCGGCGAAGCAGATGGGTTCGTCGGATCGGTTGGCGCTGGTCAGCACCAGGCAGTCGGGCACCCGCTCGGGGCCGCCGGGCACCGGCGCCAGCAGCAGGTGATGGATCGGGGAGTAGGGCAGCATCAGGCCGAGCAGCGGGTTGCCGGGCGCGACGGCGTCGGCGACCGGCGCGCCAGGGCGCCGTCGCAGCAGCACGATCGGGCGGGCGGGACCCGACAGCACCGCGGCCTCGGCGTCGTCGATGTGGGCGAAGCGGCGCGCGACGTCCAGGTCGCGGACCAGCATGGCGAAGGGCTTGGCGCCCCGGGCCTTTCGCGCCCGCAGCGCGCCGACGGCGGCCTCGTCGTGCGCGGCGCAGGCCAGGTGGTAGCCGCCGATGCCCTTGACGGCGACCACCGCGCCCGCCGCCAGCGCCCGCTGGGTGGCCGCCAGCGCGGCGTCCGAGCCGTCCACCCGCCCGGCCGGCGCCGCGAACCACAGGGACGGCCCGCAATCGGGGCACGCGATCGGCTGGGCGTGGAATCGGCGATCGGCCGGGTCGTGGTATTCGGCGGCGCACCGCCCGCACATGGCGAACGCCGACATGGTGGTGGCCGGGCGGTCGTATGGCAGCTCGCGGATGATCGTGAAGCGTGGCCCGCAGTTGGTGCAGGTGACGAAGGGATGACGGTAGCGCCGGTCGCGCGGGTCGAACAGTTCGGCGACGCAGTCGTCGCAGACCGCGATGTCGGGCGGGATCGGTGTCGTGGCGCCGGTGACCGTTCGGCTGGCCACGATCCGGAACCCGCCCGGGGCGCCGGTGGCCGCCACGTCCGTGGCCGACACGGCGGCGATGCGCGCCAGCGGCGGCGCCTCGGCGCGCAGCCGCCGGGCGAATTCGTCCAGGCGCGCGGATTCGCCCTGCACCTCGAGAAACACTGCGCCCGAATCGTTTCCGACGAACCCGGTCAGCCCCAGCTCGGTGGCGATGCGGTGGACGAACGGGCGGAAGCCCACCCCCTGGACGACGCCGGACACGGCGTAGCGCCGCCGAACCTGGTCGGACCTGAGCAGCACTGGCGCGTCGGTCATCTCAACCGCCCCGGCCCATCAGCCGCAACCCGGCCATCGCCTCCTCGGCCCCGGCCCGGTGCGTCTTCTCGACGACGAAGCCCATGTGGATGATCACCCAGTCGCCGGGCGCGAACGTCTCCTCGGGCAGCATGCCGACGTTGACCTTGCGCTGCTCGCCGGTGACGTCGACCAGCGCCAGCTGCCCCTCGTAACCGTCCAGCATCCGGATCACCCGGCCGGGGATACCCAGGCACATGGCTCTCAAGCCTCCTCTGGCACCGCGGCGTGGGCGGGGGTTCGCAGCGCCGCGACGATCTCGCGGACGGCGCGCGCGGCCCGGGGTACGGCGTTGGCGACGGGCTCGGTGAGGCCGATGCCCTCCTCGACGCTTCCGGCCTCGCAGCCGACGACAACCGTATACGGCGGTCTGCCGCCCAGCGCCCGCAGGCTGGCGAACACCGCGGCCGGATCCATGCCGTGGCCGTCCACCCCCGGTGCGACGTCCGTTGCGTGGTCGGCCTGGAACACGTGCAGCGTGCCCGGGCTGCCCCGGTTGGGCACCGCGTCGACGAGGACCAGCGTGTCCCACTCCTCGAGGAGGTCGTAGGCGAGGTGCATGCCGCTGATGCCGTAGTCGGTGACGCGGACACAAGGATCGTCCGGTGATAGCTCGGCGCTGCGGACCACTTCCGAGCCGAATCCGTCGTCCCCCAGGAAGATGTTGCCGATGCCGGCCACCAGAATTCGCGCTGTCATACGCCCGTCCCGGCTACATCCGCCTCAGCCTGAGATAGCGGCGGGCATCGGGCAGGGACAGCAGCCCGAGCACCAGCCCGATCCCGACCACCAGGGCGATGATCGCGACGAATATCCACCCTAGGATTTCCATGCCGAACTCCCTTCGCTTTGCTTGTCCGCCAACGGCTCGACCTCGTCAGGGGAGAAGTACAGGTACCGGCCGTACCAGTCGTGCAGGTCGGCGGCCGGGTCGTCGTCGACGACGACCCCGACGTGCTTGTTGCCCGCGACGTCCTCGTGCACGGAGGTGACCCGGGCGGTCTTGCCGGCGACGAACATGTCCTGCGCGTCGCCGCCGGGCCGGGGCCGCAACCTCACCCGGCTGCCCCGCGCCACTGGGATCCCGTTCACCAGCACGGCGTCGATTTCGGGGCGAACGGCGTTGTCGGCCAACGGGTTCCACCAGTCGACACCCTCGGGAATCTGGGGGATCTGCCCCGCGGAAGCCGCACGCCCGTGCGGATCGCGCAGCACGCCGTGCAGGCGGGCCATCGCGTCGGGCGACATGGCGTCGCACCGGTCGATGATCCGCGCAGCGAGCGGGTCGGTGGCCCGGGCCTGCGCCTTCTCCTCGTCGGTCATCGTCATCACGCGCAGGGTCAGGATCTCGTCGATCTCGGTGCAGTCGTACAGCGCGGTGTCGCTCTGCTCGGCGACCTCGGGGTGGTCGTACAGGATGATCGGCGTGACGAGCAGCACGTCCCGGGCGCCGGGCGGGCCGGCGAGCACCGGGAAGCAGCGATGCCGGGTACACGCGGCGGCGGCGTCGGCCGCGCCGGGTGGCGGCTCGAGTAGCGAGACGAACTGACCGCCAACGGCTTCGGCGATGATGTGAGTTCCGATCATCGACCGCGCGATCGCGTCGTCCTTGTCGGTTGCGGCGGATCCGACGTTGCGCAGCCGCACCGAGACCCGGCGCAGGCTGCCGCACGGCTCGCTGGAGATGGTCAGCACGCCCCGCACCTCCCGCCGCTCGCGAACCAGGCGGCCGCCGTCGACGGGCTCGATGTCGGTTGCCGCGTCCGCCGCCACTGGCAGCGTGCACGGCTGACCGTCGAGTGTGATAGGGCCGAAGGACCTTTCGCACTCGACGGCTTCGTCCCACGTCAGCCAGGATCCGGACCGGGTGGTCAGCTCGTCGACGGGCTCGAATCCTTGACGGTCGGGGCGCGCGTGCTCGGCCCGGCGGCGCTGCAGCTGCAGGAACCGCACCACCAGCGTGATCGCCCGGGCCCCGTCGACCAGGAACTGCGCAGCCAGGGTGTCGTCCTCGCCCAGTCCGCTGCCGGCCGCGCCGGGCGGGCCCAAAACACCGAACTGCCAACGCGATTGGTTCTTGCTTGAGGTTCCGCGATACGGGTAGAGCAGGTAGCCCTCGTACAGCACCGCGTCGGCGACGGCGCGAGCGCGCTCCCAGCTCTTGGAAGAAGTCTTCGACGTCATCGCGCCGCCTCCCGCTCGGCGTCCAGCAGCGAGGTTACCGCGTGGTCCAGGTCGAGCAGCCCTTGCGCCGACTTGTAGGCGGCCAGGGCGGCGACGGTCTCGTGACTCAGCCGCACCCAGCCGGTGTTCGGGAAGTGTTGCGCGATCAGATTCCGCCAGACCACGACCGGCATGTCATAGCGGGACTCGCAGTCCCACGGCACCTGCTGCACCGAGAACCCGCGCCCGGAGTTGACGAAAATGGTCCCGCTGAACAGGAATTGGAGGGGAATCGCGCCGTCGCGCAGCGCGTGCAGGTACTTGGCGGCGGCGACCTCGAAGTCGTAGGTGCAGTCCAGCGGGAGCGTCACGGTCGTGCTTCCGGCGAAACCCGGCACCATCGCGGTGCAGTGCTGCCACAGGAAGGTGCGCTGGGTGTGCGCCCACCGTTCCCGGGGACCGAACAGGTCGAGCAGGCCGGGCGCCTCGGCGTCGGAGTAGGACCGCCGCAGCGGCTCGATCCGGACCTGGCAGCGCAGCGCGATGGCGTGGATGGGGTCGTCGGTGCCGGCGGCGATGGCGACGCGGGCGGTCAGCACCGGTGCGACGGTGTACGGTTCAGGCGCGATGTCTGTGACCGCGAAGCTCACGCCCGTCATCGGGGCATCTCCCGGGCGCGTTCCGCGATCTGCGCGAAGAAGTCGTCGATGAACCGCCGGGCCTCACCGCCGCCGTCGAACCCCCGCCACAGCGTGCGCAGGCGCCCGACGAACTCGTAGCACGCGTCGATCGGGACGAGATAGGCTTGCGGCGGCGCGTTTTCGTCGTCCGGCACGCGGACCAGCAGCGCCTCGACGTCGTCGGCCGGTGGGCCCGAATCGGCGGCGCCGAGGGCGTTCCAGGCGTCTTGTAGGGCTGCCGAGTCCAGCTCGGACTCGGTCGCCCCGGCCGGGCCGGGGTAGAAGGCCACCGTGCGCCCGAGCGCGGAGTTGGTGAAGAAGAAGGCCACGCCGACCGGGATCTGCAGCGCCTCCCACGCGCGGCGGTCCAGCGCGAAGTTGAGCGCCAGGTAGCGGTCGGGCACCGCCCGGTAGCGCAGCTCGGCCTGGGCGTCGGTGAACAGCAGATAGCAGGCGCGGCACACGCACATCAGCTGGCGCTCCGCCACATTCACCACGTGCTGATGCTCGTCGGCGATCGACTCGGAGCACATCTCGCAGCGTTCGCCGGCCGGCTCGGGGGCCCGCCGGTTGCTCCTGATCCGCGTCAGCACGTCGTACGGGGTCGTCACGCGTCGGCCCCCATCGGTTCGGCCTCCATCGAGTCGGCCAGGGCCACCGACGGCACCCCGTCGCGCAGCAGCAGGGGCAGCGGCTCGAGGTGGGTTCCGTTCGGGCCGGCGCCCGCGTGCACGACGTCGAACTGCGTGTCGCAGCGCGGGCAGCCCAGCAGCGTCTCGCGCAGTTGCGCGCCCGCCAGCGAGTCGTCGCACACCGGGCAATGGTCGCGGTAGGCCAGCGGCAGGTCGCCCACCCTGCACACCAGCAGCGCGGTGCCCGAGATGCGGAATCCCGCAACCTCGCCGGGCTCCAACTCGGCCAGTTCGGGCACCGGATGCCACGTCGAGCCGTTCGAATGCATGTGTGCCAGAAGCGATTCGGCGGGGATGACGGCCGGCTCGGCCGCGGCTTCGGCGGTGACCGCCTCGATCAAGGTGATCTCCGGGGCCGCCGCCCGGATCGCGTCCTGCACGGCGAGCTCCAGCGTCACCGCCGAGGACGCACAACTCCGGCAGCTGCCCGTGAACGCCAGCCGCACCGTGCCGTCGGCGACGTCGAGCAGGTCGACGTCGCCGCCGTGAGAGCCCAGGTAGGGGCGCACCCGGTCCAGCGCGTCGGACACCCGCCGGCGCACGTCGTGCGGGTGCAGGCCGTGCACCAGCAGCAGGCTGGCCACCAGGTCGTCGGCGGCCAGCCGCTCCAGCAGTCCGGCGTCCCCGGCCAGCCGCACGATCCGCTCCAGCCCGGCCCCGTAAAGCCCGACCACCTCGCGGACCAGTTCCTGGGCGCGTTCATAGGCGCCCGGCCCGCTCGCCGCGCAGGAATCCAGCAGCGTCTGGATCCGATCGCCCGCCGTGCGCCACTGCGCGTCTGATTCCGGCGTTCCCGCGGGTTGGTCCGGGCGATCCTGCATGCTTCACTCCCCGGCGGGCGACTGGGTGGGCGTGTGCAGTCTCTCCAGGGTCTTGCCCTTGCCGAGGTACATGTGCACGCCGCAGGGCAGGCACGGGTCGAAGCTGCGCACCGTGCGCATGATGTCGATGCCCTTGAAGTGCTCCCGCGAGTTCTCCTCGAAGATCGGCTGACCCTGTACCGCGTCCTCGTAGGGGCCCGGCGTGCCAAAGCTGTCGCGCGGGTTGGCATTCCACGGTGTGGGCGGGTACGGGTGGTAGTTGGCGATCTTGCCGTCCCGGATCACCATGTGGTGACTCAGCACGCCGCGGACCGCCTCGGTGAAGCCGCAGCCGATGGCCTCGTCGGGCACCTCGAAGCGCTCCCACGTCTTGGTGCGCCCGGCGCGGATCTCCGCCAGCGCCTTCTCCGCGAAGTGCAGCGCGCACGCCGCCGCGTAGGCCTGGAAGTAGGTGCGGGCGCGGTCGCGTTCGATCGTGTTGCTGCCGTGCCGGGGGATCTTCCACTCCAGTTCCACCGGCCCCTTCAGGGCGGTCTTGGGCAGGTTGATCTGCACGCTCGAACCGGTCGCCTTGACGTAGCCGATGTCGACCAGGCCGGCCAGCGCCGTCGCCCACAGCCTGGCCAGCGGGCCGCCGCCGGTGTCCAGGGCCAGGTGGTCCTTGCCGTCGAACCAGCGCGGCGACATCACCCAGCTGTACTGGCCGCCGTCCATGTCCCGCTTGGCCGGATGCGGGTTGGTGTGCTGGTTCCACGGGTGCCGCCGGTCCACCGCGTTGCCCAGCGGGTCGGTCTTGACGAACATCTCCTGGTCGGTCCAGTCGTCGTAATACGAACTGCCCAACAGGATCCGGATGCCGAGGTTGATGTCCACCAGCGAGTGGGTGACCAGCTTCCCGTCGACCACCACGCCGGGGGTGACGAACATCGCGTTGCCCCAGCGCTCCATGTCCTTGTACGCGAAGTTGCACACCTCGGGGTCCTGGAAGGAGCCCCAGCAGCCGAGCAGGGTGCGGCGCAGGCCGACCTTCTCGTAGCCGGGCAGCGCGTCGTAGAAGAAGTCGAACAGGTCGTCGTGCATCGGCACGACCTTCTTCATGAACTCGACATAGCGCATCAGCCGGGTCATGTAGTCGGTCATCAGCTGCACGGTCGCCACGGTGCCCACCCCGCCGGGGTACAGCGTGGAGGGGTGCACGTGGCGACCCTCCATGAGGCAGAACATCTCTCGCGTCCAGCGGCTGACCTGCAGCGCCTCCCGGTAGAACTCGCCGCTGAACGGGTTGAGCGAGCGCATGATGTCGGCGATCGTCCGATACCCGTGCGCGTCGGCGTGCGGCGCCGCCGTCTTCTCCGCCTGGGACAGCACGCTGGGGTTGGTCTCGGAGACCATCTTCTCGCAGAAGTCCACGCCGACCAGGTTCTCCTGGAAGATGTTGTGGTCGAACATGTATTCCGCGGCCTCGCCGAGGTTGACGATCCACTCGCCCAGGTGCGGCGGCTGCACCCCGTAGGCCATGTTCTGCGTGTAGCAGGAACACGTCGCGTGGTTGTCGCCGCAGATCCCGCAGATGCGGCTGGTGATGAAGTGGGCGTCGCGAGGATCCTTGCCCTTCATGAAGATCGAGTAGCCGCGGAAGATCGACGACGTGCTGTGGCACTCGACGACCTCTTTGTTCTCGAAGTCGATCTTGGTGTAGATGCCGAGGCTGCCCACGATCCGGGTGATGGGATCCCACGCCATCTCGACCAGCTGGCCGGGTTCGCGGGTGGCATGTGACGGCTCGGGGATGATCGTTGTCATCGAAGTCTCTCCGTGTTGAGTGGAAAATTGGTGCCGCGACCTACCAGGTTCTCACCAGGTTCTGCGGGCTCCGGTGGTGAGCTGGTCGCCGCCGTGGCGCCAGCGCGGCTCCTTGTCGACGGTGCGCTCGGTGATGCCGCGCAGGCTGCGGATCACGCTGCCGTACAGGCCCGACGCGGTGGTGGAGACCTTGCCGCCCGGCGGCTCGTCCATGAACGGCATGAACTTGTCCGGGAAGCCGGGCATCGTGCAGCCGATGCAGATGCCGCCGACGTTCGGGCAACCGCCGACGCCGTTGATCCAGCCCCGCTTGGGCACGTTGCACTTCACGACCGGGCCCCAACATCCAAGCTTGACAATGCATTTCGGCGACCCGTACTCGGTGGCGAAATCGCCCTGCTCGTAGTAGCCGGCCCGGTCACAACCCTCGTGCACGGTGGCGCCGAACAACCACTTGGGGCGCAGCGCGTCGTCCAGCGGGATCATCGGCGCCTGGCCGGTGGCCATGTAGAGCAGGTAGGTCAGCGTCTCCGCCAGGTTGTCCGGCTGGATCGGGCAGCCGGGCACGCAGACGATCGGGATGCCGGCCTTGCTCTTCCAGTCCCAGCCGAGGTAGTCGGGCACCCCCATCGCCCCGGTCGGGTTGCCGGCCATCGCGTGGATGCCGCCGTAGGTCGCGCAGGTCCCCACCGCGACGACCGCGGTGGCCTTGGGCGTCAACCGGTCGAGCCACTCGCTGGTGGTCATCGGTTGCCCGGTGGCCGGATCGTTGCCGAACCCGCACCAGTACCCCTCGTCCTTGATCTTCTCGTTGGGGATGGACCCCTCGACCACGAGCACGAACGGTTCCAGCTCGCCGCGGTCGGCCTTGAAGAACCACGCGAGGAAGTCGTCGGCGCCGCCGGTGGGTCCGCACTCGAAATCGATCAGGGGCCAGTGCACGGCGACTTTCGGGAGTCCGGGGAGGGCGCCGAGCGCGATCTCCTCGACGCTGGGTTGGGTGGCGGCAGTCAACGCCACCGAATCACCGTCGCAACTGAGGCCCGCGTTTATCCATAGAACATGGATCAATGTTTCTTCTGCTTTGACTGCTGCTTCTGTGGGCATGCCGCAGCTTTCCGGGGCGGGCTGAAGCCCCTGCGCCGCCGGAGTCGACCATCGGCCCACTTGCGCAGCGCTGTTTTTGGGTCTACCCCCGCCATCAGGCGTTGTCAACGGGTCGCCGGTGGCGGCTTAATACACAGGTATTCTATGGGTTTGCCCGACGGGCCAATCACCGTTGGGGGACAAGGGTTTTCGGTGACGCGCGGGCCCCGTTCGCCGGGGCGCCAACCGGGCCGGTCGGGGGCGGCGGTTCACGTTGTCATGCAAGTCATTTGCAGGAGGCAAATGGGCCGTGCCGCGTCAGTCGTCGGCGTCCCGGGCGAACCGGCGCAACCAGCCGAACCAGGCCCCCATGCCGGCCCCGGTGCGGGCGCTGACCGGGAGGATGGTGGCCTCCGCGTTGACCTCGCGGACGTGCGCGATGTAGGTGTCCACGTCGGCGTCGAGGTGGGGCACCAGGTCAATCTTGTTGAGCAGCACGACATCCACGGACCGAAACATCACCGGGTACTTCAGCGGCTTGTCCTCGCCCTCGGTGACGGAGTACACCATCGCCTTGGCGTGCTCGCCGACGTCGAATTCGGCCGGGCAGACCAGGTTGCCGACGTTCTCGATGATCACCAGGTCCAGCGCGGGCAGGTCGAGGCCCGGCAGCGCCCGGCTGACCATGGGCGCGTCGAGGTGGCATTCGCCGCCAAACCCGTTGCTGGTGTTGAGCAGTGACACCTGGGCGCCGCGGCCGCTGAGCTTGGCCGCATCCAGGTCGGTGGCGATGTCGCCCTCGATCACGCCGATCGCGAACTCACCGGCCAGCTCGTCCAGGGTCGCCTGCAGCACCGTGGTCTTGCCCGAACCCGGTGAGCTCATCAGGTTCAGGGCGCGGATCCCGTTGCTCTCGAACGCGGACCGGTTCGCGCCGGCGAGGATGTCGTTTTCGGCGAAGATCGACTCCAGCACGTCGATGCGTTGCCGGCCCGTCTCGTAGCCGGAGTGATCGCCGTGGTCGTGCTCGTGCGTGTGCACGGTCCCGTCGTCGTGCCGATGGAATCGGCCCATGGCCGAATCCTAGTCCCGGGCGGGTGGCGTCACGACACGTCCAGCGACGTCACCAGGAATTCGTCGCCGCGCAGCACCTCGACGTCGGGGCTGTCGCAGCGCGGGCACCAGATCGACCACGCCGACGTGATATCCGACCGCTCGCCGCACGCGCGGCAGCGCACCTCGGCGGTGACGCACTCGAGTTCCAGCTCGGCGTCGGGCATGTTCTCGCTCTCCCGGACGAGGGTCCAGCAGAACGACAGCGATTCCGGAACCACCTGGCGCAGCGCCCCGATCCGCACCCGCACCACGTCGACGTGCCGGCCCCCGGCGTGGGTCTTGACCACGCCGGCGATCGCCTCGCACAGCGACAGCTCATGCATCGCCGGTCACCGGCGGGGAAGCCCATCTCTCCTCGATGCGGCCGTAGCGCCAGACGAGCACGGCGACGGCCCAGGTGGCCGCGAACGCGCCGACCACGATGTAGCCGACCGCGTTGAGGTCGAGGCCGTCGACCCAGTTCCAGAACGCGCCCCGCCAGCCGAACTGGCCGGCGAACAGGCCCAGCAGCTCGACGCTGCCGATCACCAGGGCGACGGCCACCGACAGCGCGGTGATGGTGATGTTGTAGTAGATCTTGCGCACCGGGTTGGACAGGGCCCAGCCATAGGCGAAGTTCATGAACGACCCGTCGGCGGTGTCCAGCAGGCACATGCCGGCGGTGAACAACACGGGCAGGCACAGGATGGCGTACCACGGCAGCCCGGCCGCCGCGCTGGTGCCGGCCAGCACCAGCAGGGCGATCTCGGTGGCGGTGTCGAAACCCAGCCCGAACAGCAGCCCGACCGGGTACATGTGCCAGGACGCGGTCACCGATCTGGTGAAGCGGCCGAGCAGCCGGTTGACCAGGCCGCGGTTGTCCAGATGCTGTTCCAGCTCGGCCCCGTCGGTGTCCGGGTCGTAGGCGCCGCGGCGCAACCGCACGAACATCCGCAGGATGCCGACCAGGACGACGACGTTCAGCGCGGCGATCAGGTACAGGAACACCCCGGAGACGCCGGCGCCGATCACGGCCGTGTAGCGATGCAGCGCCGACGAATCGTCCTCGACCGGCCCGGCGACGGCCTTGATGCCGGTCGCCAGCAGCAGCGCCAGCAGGAACACCACCGTGGAGTGGCCCAGCGAGAAGAAGAATCCCACCGCAAGGGGGCGCCGGCCCTCGTTCATCAGCTTGCGGGTGGTGTTGTCGATGGCGGCGATGTGGTCGGCGTCGAAGGCGTGCCGCATGCCCAGGGTGTAGGCGGTGAGCCCGACGCCGATGCCGAATGCCTTGCCGCCCAGGCTGAGTCGCGCCGGATCGGCGACGAACACCAACGTGGCCCAGCCCACCAAGTGCAGGGCCGCGATCACCGCCAGCATCGATCCCAGGCGCCACCACTCCGCGGGGGACAGGGCGCCGCGCCACCCGGGCGCACCGAATGCCATGCCGGTCCTTCCGCGGGACGGAACGCAACTGGGACGACTGTAGGTTTCCTGCGGAGCTGCATGCAAGCGACTTGCAGGACAGCTCTGGCAATCGGCGGTGCCGGGCGCGACACTGAACGGGTGACGCCCAAGCCGTCGGCGCTGGACCCCGCGGTCATCGAACGGATCGGTGAGTTCCTGCGCGCCCGCGGGCTGCGGCGGATGGCGTCGCGGATCCAGGTGCTGGCGGTGCTCGAGCCGGTCAACGGGCACCTGCCGGTGGCCGAGATCCACCGGCGGGTGCGCGCCTGCCTGCCGCCCGGCGCCCAGCCGCCCGACGTGGCGACCATCTACCGCACCGTGACCACGCTGGTTGGGCAGGGGGTGCTGCACGCGCTGACCCTCGACGGCGGGGTCACCACCTACGGCCTGGCGACCGCCCCGCACCACCACGCGGTGTGCACGCAATGCGGCTCGATCATCGAGGTGCCGGCCCGCCAGCTCAGCTCGGCGCTCGAGCACGCGATGGCGGGCAGTTCCTTCGCGCTGTCGGAGCGGGCCGGCCTGACGCTGCGCGGCCTGTGCCCGCGGTGCCAGGGCGGCGAGCGCCGGGCGCGACCGGCCCGGCGCTCAGCACAGGCTCAGTAGCGCGTTCTCCACCACCTCGGGCAGCGCCGGATGGATCCAGTACTGGCCGCGCGCCATCTCCGGGGCGGTCAGGCCGAAGCTCATCGCCTGGATCAGCGGCTGGATGATCGACGACGCCTGGTGGCCCATGATGTGGGCGCCCAGCAGGCAGCCGCTGTTGCGCTCGGCGATGAGCTTGACGATTCCGGTGTCGTCCTCCATCGCCCAGCCGTAGGCGACGCCGCCGTAGCTCTGCACCGCGACCGACACATCGAATCCCCGTGCGACGGCCTGGTTTTCGGTGAGCCCGACGGTCGCCAGCTGCGGGTCGGTGAACACCGCCGACGGCACGAAGCGGTGGTCGGTCACCGCCATCGACTCGGTGTCGTCCCAGTCGCAGAGCAGGTTGCGCTGCACGACGCGGGCCTCGTGGTTGGCGACGTGCTTGAGCTGATACGGGGACGAAACGTCGCCCAGCGCGAAAACCCCACGCGCGGAGGTGCGTTGGTATTCGTCGACCACCACCCGGCCGTTCTCGACCTCGACGCCGGCCTGGCCGGCGTCCAGCAGATCGGCGTTCGACAGCCGGCCCGTCGCCACCAGCAGCAGGTCGGCGTCCAGCTTGGAGCCGTCGTCGAGCTCCAGCGCTATGCCGGAGCCGCGGTTGGAACCGTTCACGACGTTGCGGTGGGTGCGCAGCTCCCACTTGCTCGACGCGATGCGGGTGAAACGCTCGCAGATCGTGTCGTCGCAATGCCTCAACATGCAGCCGCCCCGGATCACCAGGGTCACCCGCGCGCCGAGGGCGGAGAAGATGTGTGCGAATTCGGCTGCCACATAGCCACTTCCGACGATCACGATGTGCTCGGGCAGCTCGGGGATCCGCATCACGGTGTCGCTGGTGTGGTAGGCGACACCGGACGCGAGGATCGCGGGCGGAACCACCGGCCGCGAGCCCGCCGCGATCACCACCTGGTCGGCGGCGAACTCCTCGCCGGCATCCGTGCGCAACAGATAGCGCCCGTCGGGCTGCACCGGCCCGAACCGGGTGTGCTGGTCGTACACGTCGACGTTGGGTGCGCTGCGCCGATAGTCCTCGCCGCTGATCGCGATCGGATCGATCCGCCCGAAGACGCGCGAGACGATGTCGTCCCACCGCACCCGGTCGATGTGGGCGTCGACGCCGTACCGCGCGGCATCCCGGATCGAGTCGGCGACCCCGGCGGCGTAGACGAACATCTTCGTCGGGATGCACCCGACGTTCAGGCAGGTGCCGCCGAAGGTGCCCTGCTCGCAGATCGCCGCCCGCTTGCCGGCGTAGCGCTCGCCGAGAATGCTGTTGCCCGAACCCGTTCCGATGATCGCGATGTCATAGGTCTCCACGGCGTCACCCTTTCCCGGTCGGTGTCGGTGCGTCGGTGTTTATGTCGAGGTAGCGATCCAGCCACAGGTCCAGTTGCCGGTAGGCGAACCGACGCGGCTCGGGCAGCGACAAGAACACGTCGTGTTTGGCGTCGGGCACCGGAACGATGGTGCTGCGGTTGCCGATGCAGCCCGCCCATCGGGCGATCTGGTTGACGTCGAGAACCGCGTCGCCGCGCTGCATGGACTCCGGGTCGTCGCTCTCGCGCACGCTGTGATCCGACCTCAGGATCAGGTTGGGCACGCCGACGTCGAGCCCGCGGTGCAGCCGGGCCTGGCCGCGGCGGATGGCGTGCAGCCAGCCGAGCGTGATCGGGAAGCCGCCCAACGGTTTCCACTGCAGGTTGTAGTCGAACTCGCCGGAGTAGTCGCGGTGCAGGGTGGTGCCGTAGCCGCCCTCGGTGGGTGCGCGGACCACACCCTTGGAGCGCACCTTCGACAGGCCGGCGATCAGCGCCGTGGTGGCGAACAGCCGCAGCACCGCCGGGCCGTGCAGGTCCAGAAACGGGCTATTGAGAACCAATCCGTGCACCAGGCCGCCGATGCCGGCGTGCGCCGGCGCGCCGCGCCGGCGCATCCGGTCCAGCCACAGCGCCGCGACGAGCCCGCCGGAGGAGTGGCCGTACACCAGGACCCGCCGGTGCCGCTCGCTGATGAGGGCCAGCGCCTGTTCGAGTTCGGTGTCGTAGTCGGCCAGGTCGGTGATGAAGTGCGGGGTCTGGCCGTCGCGCCGGGAGCGGCCGCACTTCTGCAGGTCCAGCGCGTAGAAGGCGAAGCCCCGCTCGGCGAAGTGATCGGCCAGCGCGGTCTGGAAGAAGTAGTCGGTGTAGCCGTGCACCGCGAGCACCGCGTGGTCGGCACGGCGGGCCTCGGCCTCGGGCCCGCGCCGGATCAGGGTGGCGACGATGTCGCCCTCGCCGGCGGGATCGCGCCCCAGCGGGAGCGTGCGCTGCCAATACCCGGGCAGGACATCGGCGACCCAGCCAGTCACCAGGCCAGCTTAAAGGTTTTGCTGGTGACGGTGGGCCGCACGCCGCCGGCGCCCGGATGGCACCGGGATAACCTGGGACGGTGTCAGGGCTAGCCACAACCGCGCGCACCGACGTCGCGCTGGTGGGCGCGGGCATCATGAGCGCCACGCTCGGCGCGTTGCTGCGGCGGCTGGAGCCGGACGCCTCGATCACCCTGATCGAGCGGCTGGACGCCGCCGCCGCCGAGAGCAGCAGCCCGTGGAACAACGCCGGCACCGGGCATGCCGGGCTGTGCGAGATGAACTACACCCCGGAGCGCGCCGGCCGCATCGACATCACCAAGGCGGTGGCCGTCAACGAGCAATTCCAGGTGACCCGCCAGTTCTGGGCGTACGCCGTCGAGAACGGCATCCTGGCCGACCCCGGCTTCGTCACCGCCGTCCCGCACGTCAGCTTCGTCCGCGGCGCCGAGGGGGTCGACTACCTGCGCCGGCGTCAGCGGGCGCTGTCCGGCAACCCGCTGTTCGCCGGCACCGAATTGATCACCGGCCCGGACGAATTCGCCCGCCGGCTGCCGTTCATGGCCGCCAGGCGCGACTTCTCCGAGCCGGTCGCGCTCAACTGGGCCGCCGACGGCACCGACGTCGACTTCGGCGCGCTGGCCCGACAGCTGCTCGGCTTTTGCGTGCAGGGCGGCGCGACCGCGCTGTTCGGCCACGAGGTCGCCAACCTGACCCGTCGGTCCGACGGCGGCTGGACGCTGCTGATCCGCAACCGCCGCACCGGCGAAAAGCGGCGCCTGAACGCCAAATTCGTGTTCGCCGGGGCCGGCGGCGACGCCCTGCCGCTGCTGCAGCGGTCGGGCATCAAGGAGGTCAGGGGCTTCGCCGGCTTCCCCATCGGCGGCCGGTTCCTGCGCGCCGACAACCCCGCGCTCACGGCCGCGCACCGCGCCAAGGTGTACGGCGTTCCCGCGCCGGGGGCCCCGCCGCTCGGGGCGCTGCACCTGGACCTGCGGTTCGTCAACGGCAGGCCGTGGCTGGTGTTCGGGCCCTACGCGGGCTGGTCGCCGAAGTTCCTCAAGCACGGCCACCTGACCGACCTGCCCCGGTCGTTCCGGCCCGACAACGCGCTCTCGATGCTCGGTGTCGCCGTCACGCACCGGACGCTGATCAACTACCTGATCGGCCAGCTGCGGCTGTCCGGCCCCGACCGGATGCGCGCGCTGCGCGAATTCGCGCCCGCCGCCGTGGATTCGGACTGGGAGCTGACGACGGCGGGCCAGCGGGTGCAGGTGATCCGCCGGGACCGGCGCAGGGGCGGGGTGCTCGACTTCGGCACCACCGTGTGCAGCGACGCCGAGGGCACCATCGCGGGCCTGCTCGGCGGTTCGCCGGGGGCGTCGACGGCCGTGCCGGCCATGCTCGACGTGCTGCAGCGCTGCTTCGCCGGCCGCTACCAGTCGTGGCTGCCGACGCTCAAGGAGATGGTGCCGTCGCTGGGGGCGCAGCTGTCCCGCGAGCCCGCGCTGTACGACGAGGTGTGGTCGTGGGGCACCAAGGCGCTGCGCTTGGGGGACTCATGACGGAATCGCTGCGCCGCAGCTGGGCCAAAGACCTTGACGCCCCGACCCTTTACGAGCTGCTCAGGCTGCGGGTCGAGGTCTTCGTCGTCGAACAGGCCATCCCGTACCCGGAGCTGGACGGGCGCGACCTGCTCGCCGAGACCCGGCACTTCTGGCTGGAGACACCCGACGGCGAGGTGATCTGTACGCTGCGCCTGATGGAGGAGCACGCCGGAGGCGAGAAGGCGTTCCGGATCGGGCGGCTGTGCACCAAACGCGCGGCGCGGGGCCAGGGTCACACCACCCGGCTGCTGCGGGCCGCGCTGGCCGAGGTGGGCGACTACCCGTGCCGGATCAACGCGCAAACCTATCTCGCGGACATGTACGCCCAGCACGGATTCGTCCGTGACGGTGACGATTTCGTCGACGACGGGGTGCCGCACGTACCGATGCTGCGGCCCGGCTCCGGCCCGGTGGCGCAGCCGTGAAGCCCTATCCGTTCAGCGCGATCGTCGGGCACGATCAGCTGCGGCTCGCGTTGCTGCTGTGCGCCGTCCGGCCGGAGATCGGCGGGGCGCTGATCCGCGGCGAGAAGGGCACGGCCAAGTCGACCGCGGTGCGCGGGCTCGCCGCGCTGCTGTCCGCGGCGACGGGCGGCGCGGGCGCCGGCCTGGTCGAAATGCCGCTCGGCGCAACCGAGGACCGGGTGATCGGCTCGCTGGACCTGCAGCGGGTGCTGCGCGACGGCGAGCACGCGTTCTCGCCGGGACTGCTGGCCCGCGCGCACGGCGGCGTGCTGTACGTCGACGAGGTGAATCTGCTGCACGACCATCTGGTCGACGTGTTGCTCGACGCCGCCGCGATGGGACGCGTGCACATCGAACGCGACGGCGTCTCGCACTCCCACGAGGCACGGTTCGTGCTGATCGGCACCATGAATCCCGAGGAGGGCGAGCTGCGTCCGCAGCTGCTGGACCGGTTCGGCCTGACCGTCGACGTGCATGCGTCGCGCGACGTCGACACGCGGGTGCAGGTCGTCCGGCGGCGGATGGCCTACGAGGCCGACCCGGACGCGTTCGCCGAGCGTTATGCCGAGGCCGACGCCGAGCTGGCCCGCCGGATCGCGGCCGCGCGCGCCCTCGTCGACGATGTGGTGTTGCCGGACAACGAATTACGGCGCATCGCGGCGCTGTGCGCGGCGTTCGACGTCGACGGCATGCGGGCCGATCTGGTGGTGGCCCGCACCGCCGCCGCGCACGCCGCGTGGCGCGGCGCCGGGACCGTCGAGGAGCGCGACATCCGGGTGGCGGCCGAGCTGGCGCTGCCGCACCGGCGCCGCCGCGATCCCTTCGACGATCCCGGCATCGACCGCGACCAGCTCGACGAGGCCCTGGCGCGGGCCGGCGAATCCGAACCCGAACCCGAGCCCGATCCCGAGCCCGACCCGCCGGGCGGCGGCCAGTCCGCCAATGACCCTGTCCCGCAACAGGCCTCGCCGTCAGTGCCGAGGCCGCCCGAGTCCAGCGCGGCGCCGTCGCAGACCTTCCGCACCCGGGCGCTGCGGGTGCCGGGCCTCGGCGAGGGGGCGCCGGGGCGACGGTCGCGGGCCCGCAACGCGACCGGCCGCGTGGTGGCGGCCGCCGACGGCGACGAGGCGACCGCGCACGGGCTGCACCTGTTCGCCACCCTGCTCTCGGCCGCCGAGCGCGCCGGAGCGGGGCCGCTGCGGCCGGGCCCGGACGACGTGCGCCGGGCCATCCGCGAGGGGCGCGAGGGCAACCTGGTGATCTTCGTGGTGGACGCGTCGGGCTCGATGGCCGCTCGCGACCGCATGGCCGCCGTCGGCGGCGCCACCCTCTCGCTGCTGCGCGACGCCTATCAGCGCCGGGACAAGGTCGCGGTGATCACCTTCCGCGGGCGCGAGGCGCGGCTGCTGCTGCCGCCGACGTCGAGCGCACACATCGCCGGCCGGCGGCTGGGTCGGTTCGACACCGGCGGCAAGACGCCCCTGGCCGAGGGCCTGCTGGCCGCGCGCGAGCTGATCGTCCGGGAGAGGGCGCGCGACCGCGCGCGCCGCCCCCTGGTGGTGGTGCTCACCGACGGCCGCGCCACCGCGGGGCCGGACCCGTTGGGCCGCAGCGCAACCGCGGCGGCGCGGCTGGTCGCCGAGGGCGCGGCGGCGGTGGTCGTCGACTGCGAAACGTCTTACGTGCGGCTGGGTTTGGCCGGTCAGCTGGCCCGCCGGCTGGGCGCCCCGGTGGTGCGGCTCGAGCAGCTGCACGCCGACCATCTGACGCGGGCCGTGCGCAGCGTCGCCTGAGAGAGGTAATCGCCCATGCCACAAGGCCGTCCGCTGCAGGTGCCCGACGATGGCCTGACCACCCGGGCGCGGCGCAACGCGCCCCTGCTGGCCGTGCACACCGGCGACGGCAAGGGCAAGTCGACCGCGGCGTTCGGGATGGCGTTGCGGGCGTGGAACGCCGGGCTGAACGTCGCGGTGTTCCAGTTCGTCAAAAGCGCCAAGTGGAAGGTGGGCGAGGAGGCGGCTTTCCGTGAGCTCGGCCGCTCCCACGACCGGGACGGGGTCGGGGGCGCCGTCGAATGGCACAAGATGGGCAGCGGCTGGTCCTGGACGCGTACGTCGCGCAGGGCGGGCGGCGAGGCCGATCACGCGGCGGCGGCCGCCGACGGCTGGGCGGAGATATCGCGGCGGCTGGCCGCGCAGCGCCACGACTTCTATGTGCTCGACGAATTCACCTATCCGATGAAGTGGGGCTGGGTCGACGTCGACCAGGTGGTCGACGCGCTGCTGGCCCGGCCCGGGCAGCAGCACGTGGTGATCACCGGGCGCGACGCCCCGCCGCGGCTGGTGGAGGCCGCCGACCTGGTCACCGAGATGCGCAAGGTCAAACACCCGATGGACGCCGGCCGCAAGGGCCAAAAGGGCATCGAATGGTGATCCCCAACCGCCGCGAGCGCGCTCATCCGTACGGCGACACGCCGTGTTGCGTGGCATCTTGGGGACGCTCGCGGTGAACACGGTCCCCGCCGTCGTCATCGCCGCGCCCGCGTCGGGCAGCGGAAAGACCACGGTCGCAACGGGTTTGATCGGGGCGCTGCGCCGGGCCGGGCACGCCGTCGCGCCGTTCAAGGTGGGCCCGGACTTCATCGACCCCGGCTACCACAGCCTCGCCGCGGGACGGCCCGGCCGCAACCTCGACCCGGTGCTGGTGGGGGAACGGCTCATCGGGCCGCTGTACGCCCACGGTGCCGGCGGCGCGGACATCGCGGTGATCGAGGGCGTGATGGGACTGTTCGACGGGCGGATCGGGCCGGCCGCGGCCGGCGGCGCGGCCACCCCGGCGGCGGGCTCCACCGCCCACGTCGCCGGCCTGCTGGGCGCCCCGGTGCTCCTGGTGGTCGACGCGCGCGGGCAGAGCCACAGCATCGCCGCACTGCTGCATGGCTTTTCGACGTTCGACCCCGCGACCCGCATCGCCGGCGTGATCCTCAACCGGGTCGGGTCGGACCGACACGAGCACGTGCTGACGCAGGCCTGCGAGCATGCCGGCGTCCCGGTGCTGGGCGCCGTCCCGCGAACGGCCGAATTGGAGCTGCCGGCAAGGCATTTGGGCCTGGTCACCGCCGTCGAGCACGGGCGACGCGCGCGCCTCGCGGTCGACGCGCTGACCGCCGTGGTCGCCCGCCACATCGACGTGGCCGCCGTGGCGGCGGCCGCCGGAATCAGCACCGCCGACGCGCCGTGGGATCCCGCCGCGGCGGTGGGCCCGGCGCCGGGCGGGCACCCCGTCGGCCGGGCTGTCGTCGCGATGGCGGCGGGCAAGGCGTTCAGCTTCGGCTACGCCGAACACGCCGAGCTGCTGCGCGCCGCCGGCGCCGACGTGGTCGAGTTCGACCCGCTCGCCGACCCGCTGCCCGGCGGCACCGACGCGGTGCTGCTGCCCGGCGGCTTCCCCGAGCAGTTCACCGCGGAGCTGTCCGCCAACGACGTCGCGCGCACCCAGATCAGGGAGCTCGCCGCCGCGGGGGCGCCGGTGCACGCCGAATGCGCCGGGCTGACCTATCTGGCCGACGACCTCGACGGGCACCCGATGTGCGGCGTGCTGGCCGGATCGGCGCGGTTCACCCCGCGGCTGACGCTGGCCTATCGCGACGCCGTCGCCGTCGCGGATTCGTCGCTGTATCGCGCCGGGCAGCGTGTCGTCGGGCACGAATTCCACCGAACCGCAGTCCTATTCGCCGACGGCTACCAGCCGGCGTGGGCGTACCGCGGCGCGAACCACGCGAAAGACGCGGCGCGGGAAGGGGCCGTGCACGGCGGCGTGCACGCCTCGTACCTGCACACCCATCCGGCCGCCACGCCGGAGGCGGTGACGCGCTTCGTCGCGCACGCCGCCACACGCCATAGGCTTGCCCGGTGACCGACGAGAACCCCTACCTGGTCGGCTTGCGGCTGGCCGGCAAGAAGGTCGTCGTGGTGGGCGGCGGCACGGTCGCCCAGCGCCGCCTGCCGCTGCTCATCGCCAGCGGCGCCAACGTCCACGTCATCTCCCGCAGCGCCACCCGCGCCGTCGAGGCGATGAGCGGAATCACGTTGTCGTTGCGCGAATATCGCGACGGCGACCTCGCCGGCGCCTGGTACGCCATCGCGGCCACCGACGACGGCCGGGTGAACGCCGCGGTGGTCGACGAGGCCGACCGGCGCCAGATCTTTTGCGTGCGCGCCGACATCGCGGTCGAGGGGACCGCGGTGACCCCGGCGTCCTTCAGCTACGCGGGGCTGTCGGTCGGGGTGCTCGCCGGCGGCGAGCACCGCCGGTCGGCGGCGATCCGGTCGGCCATCCGCGAGGCGCTGCAGCGGGGGATCATCCCGGAAACCCCGGAAGGCGCCGAGGGCTCCGAGGGCTCCGACGTCGTGCGCGGAGGGGTGGCGCTGATCGGTGGCGGCCCCGGCGACCCCGAGCTGATCACCGTCCGCGGCCGCCGCCTGCTGGCGCAGGCCGACGTGGTGGTCGCCGACCGGCTGGCGCCGCCCGAACTGCTCGCCGAGCTGCCGCCGCACGTGGAAGTCATTGACGCCGCGAAGATCCCGTACGGGCGGGCCATGGCCCAGGACGCGATCAACGACGTCATGATCGACCGGGCAAGGGCCGGCAACTTCGTCGTCCGCCTCAAGGGCGGCGACCCCTTCGTGTTCGCGCGCGGTTATGAGGAGGTGCTGGCGTGCGCCGACGCCGGGATCCCCGTCGCGGTGGTGCCGGGTGTGACAAGTGCCATAGCCGTGCCGGCCCTGGTCGGCGTCCCGGTCACGCATCGGGCGGTGAATCACGAGTTCGTGGTGGTCAGCGGCCATCTCGCGCCCGGCCATCCCGAATCGTTAGTGAATTGGGATGCGCTGGCAGCAATGTCTGGCACGATCGTTTTGCTGATGGCGGTCGAACGGATCGAGCTCTTCGTCGAAGTTCTGATAAAAGGGGGTAGACCTGCGGATACGCCGGTGCTGGTGGTCCAGCACGGAACGACGGCCGCCCAGCAGACGTTGCGGTCGACGCTTGCCGACACGCCCGAGAAGATTCGCGCCGAGGGTATTCGACCTCCCGCGATCATCGTGATCGGGCCCGTGGCGGCGTTCGGCGTTTAAAGGATCATTAAGATTACTGTAAGGTAACCCGATATGACGGCTCTCAACGACGCAGAGCGTGCGGTCCGGAATTTGGCATCCGCGCGCCCCGATCGTCCGGCCCCGGTGCGCGCGGAGCGCCCGGTGGAGACCGCCTCAACACGTATGAGCAGGTATTATCCCGCGTGGTTGCCCTCCTATCGCTTCATCGCGGCGGTCATCGCGATCGGTGGAATGCAGCTGCTCGCGACCATGGACAGCACCGTCGCCATCGTCGCGCTTCCTAAGATTCAGAACGAGCTGAGCCTGTCCGACGCCAGCCGCAGCTGGGTGATCACCGCATATGTGCTCACCTTCGGCGGGCTGATGCTGCTCGGCGGCCGGCTCGGCGACACCATCGGGCGCAAGCGCACCTTCATCGTCGGCGTCGCGCTGTTCACCATCTCCTCGGTGCTGTGCGCCGTGGCGTGGGACGAGGCGACGATGGTCATCGCCCGGCTCTCGCAGGGCATCGGGTCGGCCATCGCATCGCCGACGGGCCTCGCGCTCGTCGCGACCACCTTCCCCAAGGGTCCGGCGCGAAACGCCGCCACGGCCGTGTTCGCCGCGATGACCGCGATCGGCTCGGTGATGGGCCTGGTCGTGGGCGGGGCGCTGACCGAGGTGTCGTGGCGGCTGGCGTTCCTGGTGAACGTGCCGATCGGGCTGGTGATGATCTACCTGGCCCGGACCGCGCTGCGCGAGACCAACCGGGAGCGGATGAAGCTCGACGCCGCCGGGGCGATGCTGGCCACCCTGGCGTGCACCGCCGCGGTGTTCGCCTTCTCGATGGGCCCGGAGAAGGGCTGGGTCTCGGTCACCACCATGGGTTCGGGCGCGGTGGCCGTGGCCGCCGCCATCGCCTTCGCCATCGTGGAGCGCACCGCCGACAACCCCGTCGTGCCCTTCGACCTGTTCCGCGACCGCAACCGGTTGGTCACGTTCATCGCGATCTTCTTGGCGGGCGGGCTGATGTTCAGCCTGACCGTGAGCATCGGCCTGTACGTGCAGGACATCCTGGGCTACAGCGCGCTGCGCGCGGGCGTCGGCTTCATCCCGTTCGTCATCGCGATGGGGATCGGCCTGGGTGTCTCGTCGCAGCTGGTGTCGCGGTTTTCGCCCCGGGTGCTGACGATCGGCGGCGGGATCCTGCTGTTCTGGGCGATGATCTACGGCTGGGCGTTCATGAGCCGCGGCGTGCCCTACTTCCCGAACCTGGTGCTGCCCATCGTCGTCGGCGGAATCGGCATCGGCATGGCCGTCGTCCCGCTGACCCTGTCGGCGATCGCCGGCGTCGGTTTCGACCGGATCGGCCCCGTGTCGGCGATCGCACTGATGCTGCAGAGCCTGGGCGGCCCGCTGGTGCTGGCGGTCATCCAGGCGGTGATCACGTCCCGCACCCTGTACTTGGGCGGCACCACCGGCCCGGTGAAGATCATGAATGACGCGCAGCTGCACGCGCTGGACCACGGCTACACCTACGGCCTGCTGTGGGTGGCCGGGGTGGCCGTCATCGTGGGCGGCGCGGCGCTATTCATCGGCTACACCCCCGCGCAGGTCGCGCACGCCCAGGAAGTCAAGGACGCCATCGACGCCGGCGAGCTGTAGCCGCCGACCCGCGCCGCACCGCACGTCCGGACCCACCCGTTAGGCTGGCCCGCTGTGATCACCCGGATGTCCGAGTTGTTCCTGCGCACCCTGCGTGACGACCCCGCCGACGCCGAAGTGGCCAGCCACAAGCTGCTGGTCCGGGCGGGATACATCCGGCCCGTCGCGCCCGGGCTGTACAGCTGGCTGCCGCTCGGCCTGCGGGTGCTGCGCAACATCGAACGCGTCGTCCGCGACGAGATGAACGCCATTGGCGCGCAGGAGATCCTGTTCCCGGCCCTGGTGCCGCGCGCGCCGTACGAGACGACGAACCGTTGGACCGAATACGGCGACAGCGTGTTCCGGGTGCGCGATCGCCGCCGCAACGACTACATGCTGGGCCCCACCCACGAAGAGCTCTTCGCCCTGACCGTGAAGGGGGAGTACAGCTCCTACAAGGATTTTCCGCTGACGCTGTATCAGATCCAGAACAAATACCGCGACGAGGCGCGGCCCCGCGCCGGCATCCTGCGCGCCCGGGAATTCGTCATGAAGGACTCGTACTCCTTCGACATCGACGAGGACGGGCTCAAGGCGTCCTATCACGCGCACCGGGAGGCCTACCGGCGCATCTTCGATCGGCTCGGGCTGCGCTACGTCATCGTGTCGGCGCTGTCGGGCGCGATGGGCGGCAGCGCCTCGGAGGAGTTTCTGGCCGAGAGCCCGGCCGGTGAGGACACCTTCGTGCGGTGCCCGGAGTCCGGCTATGCGGCCAACGTCGAGGCGGTGATCACCCCGCGCCCCGACGCGGCGCCCATCGACGGGCTGGCCGAGGCGGTGGTGCACGACACCGGCGACACCCCGACCATCGCCAGCCTGGTGGCCTGGGCGAACGAGGCCGACCTGGGCCGCACGGTCACCGCCGCGGACACGCTGAAGAACGTCATGCTCAAGGTCCGCCCGCCCGGCGGCGACTGGGAGCTGCTGGCCATCGGCGTGCCCGGCGACCGCGAGGTCGACGACAAGCGGCTGGGCGCCGCGCTGGAGCCCGCCGACTACCAGTTGCTCGACGACGACGACTTCGCCAAGTACCCCTTTCTGGTGAAGGGTTACATCGGGCCGAAGGCGTTGCGGGACAACGATGTTCGCTACCTTGTCGATCCGCGGGTGGTGGACGGCACCAGCTGGATCACCGGGGCCGACGAGCCGGGCCGGCACGTGGTGGGACTGGTGGCCGGGCGTGACTTCACCGCCGACGGCACCATCGAGGCCGCCGAGGTGCGCGAGGGCGATCCGTCGCCCGACGGCGCCGGCCGGTTGGTCATGGCGCGCGGCATCGAGATCGCGCACATCTTCCAGCTCGGCCGCAAGTACACCGATGCGTTCACCGTCGATGTGCTCGGCGAGGACGGCAAACCGGTGCGGTTGATCATGGGCTCCTACGGGCTGGGGGTGTCGCGGCTGGTCGCCGTCGTCGCCGAACAGCAGCACGACGAGCTGGGCCTGCGGTGGCCGTCGTCGATCGCGCCGTTCGACGTCCACCTGGTGATCGCCAACAAGGACGCCGAGGCCCGCGCCGGGGCCGAGACGCTGGCCGGCGACCTGGATCGGCTGGGGCTGGAGGTGCTGCTCGACGACCGCCAGGCGTCGCCGGGGGTCAAGTTCAGGGACGCCGAGCTGCTGGGCGTGCCCTGGATCGTCGTGGTGGGGCGCGGCTGGGCCGACGGTGTGGTGGAGCTGCGCGACCGCTTCACCGGACAGACCCGGGAGCTGGCGGCAGGCACGTCGCTGGCCGTCGACATCGTGGCGGCCGTCAGGCCGTAGCAGGCTATTCGTTGCCGCCGGGGAAGCTCGTCGTGATGGGCCAGGCGTTCAGGACCCGGTTCCACCGGGCGGCCAGCACCGTGCCCTGGGTCAGCGCCGTCGAGGCAAAGGCCCGGTCCTCGCCCGTCTCGGCGTGCTCGATGACGGCGCGCCACGCGGTCTGGCCGTCGGTTTCCATCCGCACGGCCAGCCGCGCCGCGTCCGCCGGGCTGCCCACCAGCATGGGCAGCTGGTAGCCGGCGGCCGCGACCGGGGCGTTGACCTTGCGGGCGGTCAGCATGGCGATCACGTCGTCGCGGCGTTGGCGGTGCTGCTGCAGCGCCTCCACCACCAGGTTGTTGACGCCGGGCGGCGACAGCGCGGACACGATGCCGTAGCCGTAGATCGTCGAGTGTTCGACGGACAGCGCGTCGCACAGCGCCGCGTTGTCGGCGTCCTTGCCGGAGGTCACGGTGTCGGCCCCGCGGGCACCAGGGCGACCGTGTAGGACGCCGTGCAGGAGGCGGCGATGGAGCCGAGCAGCCCGGCCCGGTAGCCCGACGAGGTGGCCACCAACCGGTTGGCGCTCTCGGCCGAGGCGCGCAGCGCGTTGACCACGTCCGCCAGCGGCGGGGGTGGCGGCGGTGGCGGTGCCGGCGCCCCCGGCGGGGGCGGGCTGGGGCTGGGCGTCTCGCTCGACGAGGACGCGAGCTTGCCAGCCGCCCGGGCGATCTCGGTGGACAGGGCCCGGGCGTGCGCGGCGCGCTGGGTGGACACCACCGTCAGCGCGGCGGCGATCTGCGGCGGGTTGCCGACGGCCGCGGCGGCGGCACCGGCCAGCGCGCTGTCGCGCCGGGCCTGGTCCAGCGGCCCCAGCAGCTCCTCGACGGCCGGGGGCTTGGGCGGGGGCTCGCCGCAGGCGGATGCGACCACCCCGAGCGCGGCGATGGCCGCGCCGCCGGCGAGCACACCCCGCCGATTGGTGACGGGTATTGCGCTGCGCACAGCAACATCCTGCCATTGGTTGAAGGGCTGCAAGCCGGGAGGAGCTTGACCACGCGATCGCGCCGTCAGACCCGATTCCTGGCGTATCGTTGATAGCTGGTTCTCGTGGAACGGGGGGTTCCGCCGGGACACCGGAAGCCGCTCGGATCCTAATAAGTCGACGACATCCGACCAGATGACCGGACAACTCAAGATGAGGAGCTCGCCGTGACCACCGGGCTACCTTCGCAGACGCAGGTGATCGAGCTACTCGGTGAAGAGTTCGCGCGCGCCGGCTACGAGATCGAAGACGTGGTCATCGACACCCGCGCGCGCCCGCCGCGGATCAGCGTGGTCGCCGACGGCGACACCGCCCCGGACCTGGACACCATCGCCACCCTGTCGCGGTCGGCGTCGGCTTTGCTGGACGGCCTGGAAAACATCCGCGACCGCTACGTGCTGGAGGTCAGCTCGCCGGGCGTGGACCGCCCGCTGACCAGCGCGAAGCACTTCCGCCGGGCGCGGTGCCGCAAGGTCGAGGTCGCGCTGGCGGACGGATCGAGGCTGACCGGGCGCGTCGGCGAGACGCGCGACGACACGCTGGCGCTGGTGGTCCGCGCCGGGCGCGACTGGGCGGTGCGCCGGATCCCGCTCGCGGACATCGTGAAAGCCGTTGTCCAGGTTGAGTTTTCGCAACCGGCTCGGGCCGAGCTGGAGCTGGCTGGATTGGCTGAGAAGGAGCGGCGCTGATGAACATCGACATGGCCGCGCTGCACGCGATCGAGGTGGACCGGGGCATCTCGGTCAACGAACTGCTCGAGACGATCAAATCCGCGCTGCTCACCGCCTACCGGCACACCCAGGGTCACCAGAACGACGCGCGCATCGACATCGACCGCAAGACCGGTGTCGTCCGGGTGATCGCCCGCGAGCTGGACGAGGACGGCAACCTCATCAGCGAATGGGACGACACCCCGGAGGGGTTCGGCCGCATCGCCGCCACCACCGCGCGCCAGGTCATGCTGCAGCGATTCCGGGACGCCGAGAACGAGCGCACCTACGGTGAGTTCTCCACCCGCGAGGGCGAGATCGTCGCGGGGGTGATCCAGCGCGACAGCCGGGCCAACGCCCGCGGCCTGGTCGTCGTCCGGATGGGCACCGAGACCAAGGCCTCCGAGGGCGTCATTCCGGCGGCCGAGCAGGTCCCCGGCGAGAGCTACGAGCACGGCAACCGGGTCCGCTGCTATGTCGTCGGGGTGTCCCGCGGCGCCCGGGAGCCGCTGATCACGCTGTCGCGGACCCACCCCAATCTGGTGCGCAAGCTGTTCTCGCTCGAGGTCCCCGAGATCGCCGACGGGTCGGTGGAGATCGTCGCGGTGGCCCGCGAGGCCGGCCACCGCTCCAAGATCGCGGTGCGCTCCAACGTCCCCGGTTTGAACGCCAAGGGCGCCTGCATCGGCCCGATGGGCCAGCGGGTCCGCAACGTGATGAGCGAGCTGTCCGGGGAGAAGATCGACATCATCGACTACGACGAGGACCCGGCCCGGTTCGTGGCCAACGCGTTGTCGCCGGCCAAGGTGGTCTCGGTGTCGGTGATCGACCAGACCGCCCGGGCCGCCAGGGTGGTGGTGCCCGACTTCCAGCTGTCGCTGGCCATCGGCAAGGAGGGCCAGAACGCGCGGCTGGCCGCCCGGCTGACCGGGTGGCGCATCGACATCCGCGGCGATTCGCCCGCCGCCTCCGCGGGGCACGCGGAGAACCAGCCCGAACACGGCGCCAGCCACCCGATGGCACACGACCGCTAGCGCCCCGCGGCCGGTTCTGGCCGTCGGTCCGGTGCGGCTACACTGAGCCGTGATTCAGCGCGAGCCTTCGGCCCCCGGCACACGGGCGCACCGACACCCAGGTGGACCTGTGCGAACGTGCGTCGGGTGCCGAAAGCGAGAGCTGGCCGTCGAACTGCTTCGCGTGGTGGCCGTGTCGACCGGGAACGGCGAATACGCCGTGATCGTTGACGCGGGGAGTAGCCTGCCGGGGCGGGGTGCATGGCTGCATCCCGTACCGCAGTGCGTCCAACAGGCGATTCGGCGGCGGGCTTTCACCAAAGCGCTGCGAATCACCGGTGCACCGGATACATCCGCGGTGGTCGAGCACGTAGAGTTGCTCAGTGCGCCCGACCCGGCAACAGAAGAGGCAGCAAAGAACATGAGCACACCGTGAAGTCCCGATGACAATGCGTCATAGCTAAACCCGAGGCGCGGCCGGCCCACGACTGTCGCCTCATAGACAGGAGATGTAGTGGCAGGTAAGGCCCGCGTACACGAGTTGGCCAAGGAACTCGGTGTCACCAGTAAGGAAGTCCTCGCCCGGCTGAATGAACAGGGCGAATTCGTCAAATCCGCGTCGTCGACGGTAGAGGCGCCGGTCGCCCGCCGGCTGCGCGAATCGTTCGGCGGGGGCAAGCCCGCCGCCGACAAGGCCGCCAAGGCTCCCGCCAAGGCGGCCAAGGCCGCCGACAAGGGGATCGACAAGTCCGTCGGCAACGGTGAGGCCGGCGCGCCGGCCAAGCGTGCCGACGCCGTCGCCCAGGGCTCCCCGGCCGCGACGGCCGAAGCGCCGGCGCCCCAGGCGCCCGGACGGCCCGCGCCGCCCCCGGGTCAGCCTGCAGGCCCGGCCCCCGGCCAGCCGACCCAGGGCATGGCGCCGGGGCCGCGTCCCGGTCCGGCGCCGAAGCCCGGCGTGCGCACCCCGCGCGTCGGCAACAACCCGTTCTCGTCGGCGCAACCCGTCGACCGCCCCATTCCCCGTCCGCCCGCGCCCCGTCCCGGCGCGGCCCGGCCCGGGATGCCCCGCCCGGGGGTGTCGCCGGGCAGCATGCCGCCCCGTCCCGGCGGGGCCGCGGCGCAGGGTCGCCCGGCCCGCGCCGGTGG
>NZ_JAPJAV010000016.1:0-93435 GCF_035616495.1 Mycobacterium sp. 663a-19
CAGATCTCAACGCCGGACGGGTCACAACAACACTCCTCAATCAGATGTGTTGCATCCATCCCTTGAAGCCGAGGGCGATTTCTTCGCCGTGGCGTCACGCTCGAAGCCGTAGGCGCACACTCGATGAACCCGCGGCTGAGGCAGGATCTACCCCATGGATCAGCTATGGGCGAACCGGGCGGCCAGCTCCGAGGCGGCGATCTCGCAGCGACACCTGAAACGGCTGTGGGCGCTGCCGGGAACCCAGCTGGGAGTGGTGGCGTGGCCGTCGACGCGGCGCGACCGGTTGTTCGGCACGTGGCACTACTGGTGGCAGGCGCACCTGCTGGACTGCCTGGTCGACGCGCAGCTGCGCGACCCGCAGCCGCAACGGCGGACCAAGGTCAACCGTCAGGTGCGCTCGCACCGGCTGCGCAACAACCTCTCGTGGGTCAACAGCTATTACGACGACATGGCGTGGCTGGCGCTGGCGCTGCAACGGGCGGCCACGGTGGCCGGCGTCGAACGCAGGCGCGCGCTGCCCAAGCTCGCCGACCAGTTCGTCAAGGCGTGGGTGCCCGAGGACGGCGGCGGCATCCCGTGGCGCAAGCAAGACCAGTTCTTCAACGCGCCGGCCAACGGGCCGGCGGGCCTCTTCCTGGCCCGGTATCCGGGCGGGCTGGAACGGGCCGAGCAGATGGGCGACTGGATCGACCGCACGCTGGTCGACCCGGAGACGCACCTGGTGTTCGACGGCATCAAGGGCGGGTCGCTGGTGCGCGCGCAGTACACCTATTGCCAGGGCGTGGTGCTCGGGCTGGAAACCGAGCTGGCGGCGCGCGCGCAGGACAGGGCCCGGCACGCCGCGCGGGTGCACCGCCTGGTCGCGGCCGTCGACGAGCACATGGCGACGTCGGGCGTGCTGCGGGGCGCCGGCGGCGGGGACGGCGGGCTGTTCGCCGGCATCACCGCCCGCTACCTCGCGCTGGTGGCCACCGCGTTGCCCGGCGACTCCGCCGACGACGCAAAGGCCCGCGACACCGCCCGCACACTGGTGCTCACGTCCGCGAAATCGGCCTGGGATTATCGGCAAACGGTGGACGGGCTGCCGGTGTTCGGGCCGTTCTGGGACCGCGACGCGCAGCTGCCCACCGCGGAGGGCGAAGCGGCGCAATTCGTCGAGGGCGCGGTCACCGAGTCCGAGGTCGCCGAGCGCGACCTGTCGGTGCAGCTGTCGGGCTGGATGCTGATGGAGGCCGCCTGCGCCGCCGCCGCGCAAGCGGGAAACGAGGCATGAGCGAACCCGGCGGCTGGATCCCCGACGACGCGACGCTGGCCGCAGCCAACCTCACCCGGTTCCTGGCCTGGCTGGACGCGACCGGACGCGGGCGGTTCGCCGACTACCACCAACTCTGGCGCCAGTCCGTCGCCGACATCGAATGGTTCTGGGACGCCGTCTGGAACTTCTTCGACGTGCGGGCCGACAGCCCGCCCCGCTCGGTGCTGGGCAACCGTTCGATGCCGGGCGCCGAGTGGTTCGCCGGCGCCACGCTGAACTACGCCGCCGAGGTCTTCCGGCACGCCACCGACGACCGCCCGGCCCTGATCGTCGCCGGCGAGGACGGCTCGAGCGAGTGGTCGTGGGCCCGGCTGCGGCGGGAGACCGCGGCGTTCGCGGCCTATCTGCGCAACCTCGGCATCAAGCCCGGGGACACCGTCGTCGGCTACCTGCCCAACGTCGCCGAGGCCGTCGTCGCCGCCCTGGCCGCCGCGAGCGTGGGCGCGATCTGGGCGGTGTGCAACCAGGACCTGGCCGTCGACGGCGTGCTCGCGCGCCTGGGCCAGCTGCGGCCGAAAGTCCTGGTGGCCAGCGACGGTTCGCTGTACGGCGGCAAGCGTGTCGATCGCCGCGACGAGCTGGCCGCGATCCGGCGGGCGATGCCCATGCTGCGGGCCACCGTGGTGGTGCCGCGGCTCGGGCTCAAGACCCAAGGCGGCGACGCGGTGCCGTGGGCCGCGGCCGTCGACGCCGATGCCGCCCTCGAGACCACCCCGGTGCCCTTCGCGCACCCGATGTGGGTGCTGTTCTCGTCGGGAACCACCGGCAGGCCGAAGGGCATCGTGCACGGTCACGGCGGCGTGCTGCTGGAGCACCTGAAGTATCTGGGCCTGCAGCTGGACCTGCACCCCGGCGACCGCTTCCTGTGGTACTCGTCGACGAGCTGGGCGATGTGGAACATCCAGCTGTCCGGTCTGCTGGTCGACGCCACCATCGTGCTGTACGACGGCAGCCCGACCCACCCGGGCACCGACGGCCTGTGGCGGGTCGCCGCCGGGGCCGGTGTGACGGTGCTCGGCACCGGGGCCGGCTACCTGCTGGCCTGCGCCAAGGAAAAGCTGAAGCCCGGCGCGTCGTATCCGCTGGAGGGGCTGCGCGCCGTCGGCTCCACGGGTTCACCGCTGCCGGCGTCCGGCTTCCGCTGGGTGCACGAGGGGCTCGGCCGGGCGGTCCCGGTCATCTCGATGAGCGGTGGCACCGACGTGTGCACGGCCTTCCTCGGCGGTTGCCCGATCCTGCCGGTGGTCGCCGGTGAGCTGTCCTGCATCTGCCTGGGTGCGGCCATCGAATCCTGGTGGGGCCCAAACAATCCCGTCATCGGCGCGGAGGGTGAGCTGGTGCTGACACAGCCGATGCCGTCGATGCCGGTGTGCTTCTGGAACGACGACGACGGCAGCCTCTACCGCGCCGCCTACTTCGACAAGTACCCCGGCGTGTGGTGTCACGGCGACCTGATCACCATCACCGACCGGGGATCGGTTGTGGTACATGGCCGTTCGGATGCCACCCTGAACCGGCTGGGCGTGCGGATGGGCAGCGCCGAGATCTACGCCGCGGTGGACGGGCTGCCCGAGGTGCGCGACTGCCTGGTCGTCGGCGTCGAGCTCGACGACGGCGGCTACTGGATGCCGCTGTTCGTCGACCTGACCGACGGCGCCGAACTCGACGAGGGGCTGACGTCGCGGATCGTCGCCGAAATCCGCCGGCACGCCTCGCCGCGGCACGTGCCCGACGACATCCTCGCGGTTCCGGGCATACCGCGGACGCTGACCGGCAAGCGGCTGGAGATCCCGATCAAGCGGATCCTGCTGGGGACGGCGCCCGGCGAGGCCGTGCAGCGGAGTTCGGTCGACAGGCCGGAACTACTGGACGCTTTCGTTGCGTACCGCAGGGTGCCCTGAATCCGGTTCGGGCTCTTGGTCGTTCGCCGCGCGGCGGCGTCCCCGGTAGCCCCGCCAGGCCGCGAGGAACGCCGGCATCAGCGACACGAACAGGATCGCCAGGATGATCTTCTCCAGGTTCTGGTGCACGAACGGCACATTGCCCAAAAAGTAGCCCGCGAGCGTCGCGCCGCCGCCCCACGCGATACCGCCGACGATGTCGAACCCGAGGAACACCGGGTAGCGCATGTAGGACACCCCGGCGACCACCGGGACGAACGTCCGCACGAACGGCGCGAACCTCGCCAGGATGACCGCCCACGGCCCGTATTTCTCGAAGAACGCGTGGGACTCGGTCACGTAGTGCTTCTTGAAGAACCGGGAGTCTTCCTTCTTGAACAGCGCGGGGCCGATCCGCCGCCCGATGAAGTATCCGGTTTGGTCGCCCAGCACCGCGACCAGCGCGACGGCGGGGGCCAGCACCCAGATGCTGGCCGGCGGGTTGGGGTGCGCGGCCAGCAGGCCGCCGGTGAACAACAGCGATTCGCCGGGCAGCAGCGGAAACAGCAACCCGGTCTCGATGAAGACGATGACCAGGATCCCGGGCAGCACCGCGGACCCGAAGACGCCGTCGGCACCCAGCCAGTACATCGGGTCGAGGATGTTCGGCAGGGCCGTCACCGCGGTGTGCATGATGCATCAACATACCGGCGCTGCGTTTCGGGACGGCAAAGGCGCAGCCCGGACGGGGTATCGAAACCGGTCGCGGTGTTGCCATACTGACGCATGCCCATCGCAACGCCCGAGGTCTACGCCGAGATGCTGGGACGCGCCAAGGAGCACTCCTACGCCTTCCCGGCCATCAACTGCACGTCCTCGGAGACCGTCAACGCCGCCATCAAGGGATTCGCCGACGCTGGCAGCGACGGCATCATCCAGTTCTCCACCGGCGGCGCGGAGTTCGCCTCCGGGCTCGGGGTCAAGGACATGGTCACCGGCGCGGTGGCGCTGGCCGAGTTCACCCGCGTCATCGCGGCCAAGTACCCGATCAACGTCGCGCTGCACACCGACCACTGCCCGAAGGACAAGCTGGACACGTACGTGCGGCCGCTGCTGGAGATCTCGGCGAAACGGGTGGCCGCCGGCGAGGACCCGCTCTTTCAGTCGCACATGTGGGACGGCTCCGCGGTCCCCATCGACGAGAACCTCGAAATCGCGCGGGGCCTGCTCAAGGAGGCCGCGGCCGCCAGGATCGTCCTGGAGATCGAGATCGGCGTGGTCGGCGGCGAGGAGGACGGCGTCGCCAACGAGATCAACGACAAGCTGTACACCACGCCCGAGGACTTCGAGAAGACCATCGACGCGCTGGGCCACGGCGAGCACGGCCGCTACCTGCTGGCCGCGACATTCGGCAACGTGCACGGCGTGTACAAGCCGGGCAACGTCAAGCTGCGCCCCGACATCCTCGCCCAGGGCCAGAAGGTGGCCGCGGCCAAGCTCGGGTTGCGCGACTCCGATGCTTTGCGGGCCAAGCCGTTCGACTTCGTCTTCCACGGCGGATCGGGCTCGGAGAAGTCGGAGATCGAGGAGGCGCTGCGCTACGGCGTGGTCAAGATGAACGTCGACACCGACACCCAATACGCGTTTACCCGCCCGATCGCCGCCCACATGTTCACCAACTACGACGGCGTCCTCAAGGTCGACGGCGAGGTGGGCAACAAGAAGGCCTACGACCCGCGCAGCTACCTCAAGAAGGCCGAGGCCGCGATGACGGAGCGGGTGATCGAGGCCTGCAACGACCTGCACTGCGCCGGAAGGTCGGTCGGCTAAGACTGCCGAGCAGACGCAAAAGCCCCTAATTTCGGTGCGAAATAGGGGCTTTTGCGTCTGCTCGGCAAGTAAAAGTTAGCCGCTGGGCGACTGGCAGATCTTCCACTGATCGTCGCGGTATTGCAGGTCCAGGCTGCGCGTCGAGCGGACCTGCGGGTCGTAGGCCATGAACGTGGTGACGTTCGCCTCGGCGTGCTGGCCGTTGACCACGACCTGGTCGATGCTGGCGATCACCGGGTATTGCTTGGCGGCGGAAACGCGCTGGTAGGTCTCGGCCCAGGAGTGTTCGTCGTAGTCCACATAGCCGTCGCGGGTGGTGCCGCAGGTGATGCTGCGCAGCGCCGTCAGGTCGCCCCGTTGCACCGCGACGTCGAATTGCTGGATGGTGTGGCGCACCTGGTCTTCCTGCGAGACCTTCATGTGCTTGCCGCGGGTCAGCAGCACGGTGCCCAGGATCGCGATCGCCGCCAACGCCAGCACGATGACGACCAGCGCCAGCACCCAACCCCAGTTGAATTGCCTTGAGATCCGGCTTTTTTCCCCGTCGCGGGGCGGAATCGACTGTGGCACCGCCGATTTCGGTGGCATGCCGGCCGGCGGTGGCGGCGGGCCGGGGGGCGCCTGGGGCGTGGCGAAGGCCTCGGTGGCGGGCTCCGGCGTGGTGGCGATGACCGCCGTCTCTTTGGCGTCGAATCCCGGTGCGGTGAAACGACGTTCGCGCTGCTGCCCCTCCGGGTTCGGCTCGGGGTCGCCGGCCGGCTCGGGTTTGTTGATCACCACGGTCTCGGTCTCGGCGTCATCGGGCACCAGCGGGTAGCCCTCGGTTTCGTCTTCGCCGGGCTCCGCGGCCCGCTCGGCACCCGGATCGTTCCGGGATTCGTGTGGATCGGACCCAGGCCGGTTCGGCGTCCCGCCGCGGTCGGGCTCGGGTGCGTTGGGCATGACGGCAGAATAGACGACATGACGCCGATGGGTGATCTCCTGGGACCCGATCCGATTCTGTTACCCGGTGACAGCGACGCCGAGGCCGAGCTGCTTGCCGGCGAGAACCCGGGCATCGTCGCCGCGGCGCATCCGTCGGCGTCGGTGGCCTGGGCGGCGCTCGCCGAGGAGGCGCTGGCCGACGACAAGGCCATCACCGCCTACGCGTATGCGCGCACCGGCTATCACCGCGGCCTGGACCAGCTGCGCCGCAACGGCTGGAAGGGTTTCGGCCCGGTGCCGTATGCGCACGGGCCCAACCGTGGCTTCCTGCGGTGCGTGGCGGCGCTGGCGCGGGCCGCCGACGCGATCGGCGAGACCGACGAGTACGCGCGCTGCCTGGACCTGCTCGACGATTGCGACCCCGCGGCCCGGCCAGAGCTCGGGCTCTAGCAGCCGTCCGGGCAGTCGCCGTCGCCGCCCGGGCCGTCGATCTGGACGGTGGCGTGGTGCAACCCGCGCGCCGACAACACCGCCCGCGCGTCCTGCAGCACCCGGGCGGAGTCGGCGCCGCTGGTCAGGTGTGCGGTGCACATGTCCTTGCCGGGCGACAGCGTCCACACGTGCAGGTCGTGCACCTCGGTCACGCCGTCGACGGCGCGCAGCGCCGAACGCAGCTCCTCGACGTCGATGTGGGTCGGCGACGACTCGGACAGGATGCGCAGCGCGTCGCGGGCCAGGGCGATGGCCCGGGGCAGCACCCACAGCGCGACCAGCACGGCGACCACCACGTCGGCGTACGGCCAGCGCGTGGTGACGGTGACCACGCCGGCGATCAGCACGCCCAGGCTGCCGACGGTGTCGGCGACGACCTCCATGTAGGCGCCCTTGACCGCCAGGCTGTCCGAGGAGTGTGACCGCAACAGCACCGCCACCACGAGGTTGGCGGCCAGCCCGGCCAGCGCCACCACGATCATCGGCACCCCGGGCACCGACGGCGCGTCCCTGAGCCGCCGGATGGCCTCCCAGAGGATGAACAGCGCGACGCCGATCAGCAGGCCGGCGTTGGCGACGGCGGTGAACACCTCGGCGCGATGCCACCCGTAGGTGCGGGCGGGCGACGAACTGCCGCGCCGCGCCAGCACGACGGCGGCCAGCCCCATGAACACGGCCACCACGTCGGTGAGCATGTGCCCGGCATCGGCAAGCAACGCGATCGAGTTGATCAGCAGCGACGTGGCCAGTTCCACGACGAAGAACGCCGCCAGGATCGCCGCGGCCGCGACCATGCGGGGGATCAGCCGCGACGCCTGGCCCCCGGCGGGGGTGTGGTTGTGGCCGGCGCCCATAGGAATGCAATATATGCGTGACTATGCATATATTGCAAGCGTCAGAACCAGCGGCTCCAGAACCGGGTCAGCTGGTTCCCGGCGGACACCAGCCAGTGCGGCACCCCGGAGAAATCGAACAACCAGAGCACCACGCCGAAGAACCACGGGCTGGCCGCCAACAGCAGGAACAGCAGGACGAAAAATCCCCACTGCTTGGCCGGCGCCAGGGCGCGCTGGGTCTCCGGACTCAGATGCGGTTCCAGGGCGTCGTAGCCGTCCAGGCCCGGAACGGGCAGCAGGTTCAGCAGCACCGCGGTGAGCTGGAGGAATCCCAGGAACGCGACCCCCGCCCACAACACGGCGTGGGCCGGGTCGTAGAGCAGCCGGGTCAGCGCCAGCAGCAGCACCGCCAGGGCGAGGTTGGCCGCCGGTCCCGCCAGGCTGACGAGGGTGCGGCGGGTCGGCGTCATGAACCAGGTCCGCACGTACACCGCGGCGCCCGGCAGCCCGATGCCGCCGAGCGCGACCAGGATGATCGGCAGCAGCAGCGACAGCGCGGGATGGCTGTAGCGCCGCGGGTCCAGGGTCAGGTAGCCGCGCACGGCGGCGTCGTGGTCGCCGAACCGCCAGGCGGTGAACGCGTGGCCGAACTCGTGCAGGCACAGCGACACCAGCCAGCCGGCGATCACGAAGATGAAGACCCCGACGTAGGACAGCGGCCGCACGCTGGAGCCGGCCAGCCACGCCAGCACGCCGCCCGCCGCCGTCAGTCCGAGCAGGGCCAAGAAGATCGGGCTGGGCCGCACCGATTCGCGCACCCGTGGGAAGTTCACCGATCGAAACTACCGGACCGGCCTCTCGACGCGCCGCGATTGCGGGCGCAGCGCCCAGGAGGCGACGGCCAGGCCCGCGAACACCAGGGGACCCACCAGCGTGGTGGCGCCGTCGCCGACCCAGATGTGCGACGCGATCGCCCCGGCGTAGACGAACATCAGACCCGCATATGCCCACTCCTTGACCAGGGCCAGGCGCGGCGCCAGCAGCGCGACGCCGGCCGAGACGTAGCAGACACCGAGGATGGTCATGAAGTACGGCGGATAACCGAGATGCGTCATCACGCGGTTGAACGGCTGCAGCCGGAACGCGCCCAGCACCCCGCCCACGAAGCACTCGGCGGTGAGCAGTGCTGTCGTCGTCCAGTAGGCAGCGGCGCGGATTCGTGCGGGTGTCATACAACATCGACACCGCGCCGCCGCGAAACGTGACCAGACGTCTCAGCGGACCAGCAGCCAGCCCTCGACGTGGCGGTAGAACGTCGAGCGGCGCGCGGGGCGGGGGCCCGCGACGCCGTCGCGCACCACGACGACGCCGGTGCTGCCCAGCTGGACCGCGCGGCCGCTGATCCACCTGGGCCACAACCTGTTTCGCGCCGACGCCCGCAGGCCGGGCATGGCCAGCGTCGGCTCGACGCGCACGCCGGCGACGTCGCCGTCGAACAGCGGGGTGTCGTCGACCACCGCCTCGCCGTGAAGCAGCTTCCCGTCGCCGGGCGGCCGCCAGCCGGCCCGGCCCGCGATCACCGACCCGGTCTCGTCGCGGATCAGCGGCACCCGCCGGGCCGTGCCGCGCGGTGCGCGCCTGGCCGCGCGCCGGCCGGCGGGGAGGCGATAGGCCCGGGTCGCCGGGGTGCGCCGGCGCGGCGCGTAGGCCACCTCGACGTCGAGCCGTCCCGCGCGCAGCAGCCCGGTCAGCACCGCGGCCAGGTCGGCGTCGCCGCCGACCACCACCAGCCGCCGGTAGGCGCCGATCGCGGCGTCGACGTCGCCCGCGTGAACCGGCAGGCCGGTCAGCCGTCTCGGCACGCGTCGATCGCCGAACAACAGCACCCCCACGGTTTCCATGCCGAGTGTTCAGCCCGATCGCCGATCCCGAGCGACCTCGGCGCCCAAGCCTTGCGACGGCGCCTTCCGGTGGGTGGATTTCAGGTCTCGGCCCGCGCCGGCCGCCATGGTGGCGGCCTCACCGCGAGCCAGGCCCACCGTCGCGACGATCACCATCACCACCGCGACCGCCAGCACAAACCACTGCGTGCCCTCGGTGCGCACGGTCTCCTCGAGCACCACGACGCCGAGCACACCGCCGACCACGGGCTTCGCGGCGATGATCGTCGGCAGCGAGGCGGTCAGCGCGCCGGCCCGATACGCCGATTGGTGATAGATCATTCCGGCCACTCCGCAGAACACCCACAGATAAAGCTCCGGCGCCTGCCACAACTGCCCGGCGTGGTGCTCGACGATGTCGATGACGCCCTTCATCAGCACCGCGAACGCCGCCAACAACGAACCCGCGACCGCCGCCAGCAAGACGGCCGCGACCGGACGTTCCCTCCAGACCCGGGCCCCGATCAAACACAACACCAGCGGCGGCCCCATCACGAGGGCGACGACAAGCCAGGTGCTGCCGGTTGCCCGCTCCTGGCCTCCCACCGGCTGCCCGAGGGCGATGGTTATCGCCAGCGCCACGGCCAGCAATACCGCCCACATCCATTCCCGGCGTGTCACCGGGTGACGGGCGAACCGCGAGTAGATCGGCAGGGCAAACAGCAACGCCGTCACCTGCAGCGACATGACCAACAACACCGAGCCGTCGTCGAGGGCGAGGGCAAGCAGGCAGTAACTGGAGATGTCGCCCACGCCGCCCAGCCACCAGCGTTTGTCGCGCAGCAACATGCCGAACAGCGCTAGGTGGCCGACGGGTTTGTCGGTGACCTCCTGCGCGGCCCGCTGACGAACGACGTTGCCGATCGCCGATGCCAATGCGGCGCACAGCGCATAGAACACTGCAAGATCCGCTTTCGACATCGGGTGCCCTCCTCGCCGGCATCCGGCTCCGTCTCTTCTGCCGCTTGCCCTGAGAGCCCGCGCCGAAACGCGCGTCCGGTCACTACCTCACCAATTTAGCCGCGGCCGGGGGAGCAGCTCACGGGGTGGCTCAGAGCGGAAACTTGGTATCCGTGAGTTGTTCGGACAGCTCCCAGAGCGCGGTGGCGGTGGTTGCGCGCTTGGCCGGCCAGCTGCGCCAGGTCGGCTGGGTCGGGCCGTACAGGCCGAATCGCGGGCCGACGAACGTGTCGCCCGGTAGATCCTGCGATGCCGCGTACAGGGTTTGCCGGGCACCGAATTCGGCATCGGTGGACACCACACGGTCGGCGGCCAGCACCACCGCGTCGGTCAACCTGCGGCCGGAGCGTCCCTGCAGGTTGGTGTGCGACCAGCCGGGGTGGGCGGCCAGCGCCCGCAGCGACGACCCGACGGCATCCAGGCGCCGCTGCAGCTCGCTGGTGAAAAGCAGGTTGGCCAGCTTCGATTGGCCGTAGGCCAGCCACCTCGAGTACGGCCGGGATTGCCAGTTCAGGTCGTTGATGCTGATGTGGCCGATGTTGTGCAGCAGCGAGGACACGGTCACCACGCGGTCGGTCAGCTTGGGTAGCAGCAGGTTGGTCAACGCGAAGTGCCCGAGGTGGTTGGTGCCGATGTGGCGCTCGAAGCCGTCGGCGGTGAGCGCATGGTCGACGGCCATGATGCCGGCGTTGTTGATCAGGACGTCGGCGTCGGCGATCCCGTCGGCGAAGCGGCGCACCGAGGACAGGTCCTGCAGGTCCAGGTGACGCACTTCGGCTTGGCCGGTTGTCACGCCGGCCATGCGCTGGGCGGCGGCCGCACCCTTCGCGGTGTCGCGCACGGCGAGGATGACGCGGGCGCCGACCCGGGCCAACTCACGGGCGGTCACCTCACCCAGACCGCTGTTGGCGCCGGTGACGACGACGGTGCGTCCGGCTAACGAGGGCAGCTCCGCGGCGGTCCAACCAGGCATGCAGCCACCCTAATAACGGCTACCGGACACGGTTGGCCGACGGCCACTGACCTGCTACCGACCCGCCAACCGCGAGGCCGCAGGTATCGTGCGGAAAAGCCCCCCCGAAAGGAGCATTCAGTTGCGATCCGATGCGCCCGTCGAGCCAGACCCGCATCGGTGACGTTCGGATGTATTTGGGGGTCATCGTCAATCCGGTCGCACGCAAGAACCGCGCCGCCCGGGGTGACCGCGGCGCCGAGCTGCGCCGCATCGTCGGCCCGTGGGGCGAGGTGCACGAAACCAGCTCGGTCGAAGACCTCCGCGGGATCATGGAACGGCTCCTCCCGCGGGTCAGCCACCTGGTCAGCGACGGCGGCGACGGCTCGCTGAACTGGTTGATCAACGAAACCGAGCGAGCCATCGGCGATCCGGAAAGCTGGCCGGCGTTCGTGCCCGGCAACGGTGGCAGCGTGAACGCCGTCGCGCGCAAGGCGCGAGTGCGGGGGCGGCCCAAGGCGATCGTGCGCGCGCTGGCGGCCGCCGCCGAGACGGACCGGCCTCCGCCCGAGGTGCTGCTGGACACGCTGGCGCTCGACGGCGAGACCGCCGACGGCGCGAAGTTCCATCGGCTCTGCTTCGGGCTGGCCGCCGGCGGCGTCGGCAACCGCTTCTACGACAAGTACTACGACAGCCACACCCACGGCCGGGCCGACGTCGTTCGCGTGATGGCTCGCTCGTTCGGCGACTACGTCGCCAACAAGGTCGTGCGTTCCAGCAGGCCCAACTATGCGACCAGTTTGTTCGCCCCGACGCGGGCCCGGGTGGTGATCGACGGCGAGGAGGTCCCGACGCGGACGCACAGGCTTGTGCACGCCGGCGCGATCGACCTGCACATCGGTGCGGGGTTCCGGCTGTTTCCCAAGGCGGAGAAACCCGGCGCGCTGCACTTCCAGGCCGGAAACATGAGGCCCTCCAAGATCATTGCGAACCTTCCCACGGCGCTTCGCAGCGGGAGGTTGCGCGGTGACGAGGTACGCGACGTCAACGGTCAAGAGATGATCATCGAGGCCGACGACGAGCCGCTGTCGCCGATCATCGACGGCGAGCGCTTCGTGGGAATCGTCAGGCTGGTGGCTCGTGCCGGGCCGCGCGTCCGCGTCGCCCAGGTGGGGTGATCGTGACGGCCGTCGGCGTCGGGATCACCGTCGGGCCTGGAGCGAACGAATGATTTCAACGGACAGTCTCGGGTCGCTCAGCAGTTGATCGATGAGCGCGGTGAGGACCTCCTGTCCGGTGACGCGGGCGACCCCGAGGCGGTCGGCGGCTTCGCGCTGCCAGGTGTCGAGAGCTCGGTGCTGGCCGGCTGACAGGTCGACCGTCCGCCGTATGCGCGCACCGCGCGTTCGTCCGATCGCAAAGGAGTCGGTCGGCGCGGCGGCCAGCGACGGTGTGACCGGCGCCATGGCAGCGTGTGATCGGCCGGCGTCGGGGCGGTTAGGGCTCATGTCCAGCCTCCTCGCGCGAGCAGCACGTCAGTATGTCAGTAGATCAGTTTCAGTATATGCGCGTGGCGCACCGGCAGGGGTGGCAATGCGTCGAATTTGCTAATAAAGCGCCGAAGCGGAAATTCCCATTTTGTCGACAGAGGTGTGCAGAAAAACGTAGCGCGTAGGTCAGTATCTCCGTATTTATGGAGATCAGGAGAAGAACTGCCAGCTAGCTGGGTCATGAAATACTGATCACAGTATTTCTTGATCGGGCGTGGCGACTGGATTATCGCGAAAATGTGCTGCCTGTATTTAGCCTGTGAAACCGATCCGAACCTTTGCCTGGTATCAATTGAAAGCGTTAAATTGGCCTTATATCGATTCGTGGGCAGTGACTTTCAGTCGAGAGTGATGGGAAGGGCCTACCGTGGAAACGCTGCTTGATTACCTGCGGCTGGGGGAAGCGCGGATACCGAACCAGACCCTGTACCGGTTCGTCGACGTCGACGGCAGGGAGCTGGAGCACTACACGTACCAGAGTTTCGCCGAACGGACGCGCGAGCTGGCCGCCTACCTGTCCGCCGAGGCCAGGCTGAGGTCCGGAGATCGGGCGCTGCTGGTCTACCCGCCGGGCCTGGAGATGGTGGCGGCGTTCTTCGCGTGCGCACGGATCGGCGTGATCGCCGTCCCGGTCAGCCCTCCCGCGCCCATGACGTTCGAGGCCGGTCTGGCCAAGCTCAACTACGTCGCGCGGGACAGCCAGGCCAAGGTGGTGCTGTCCACCAAGCAGTTCGAGTACGACTTTTGCCAAATGCTCGGCCACCGACGGGGCGCGCTGCCCTGGCCGGATGCCCAGCAGCTCGCGCGACTGCCCTGGTTCGGGACGGACGGCGCGCAGGACTTCGGCGGCGCCCATGTGCCGGACACGCCCGCCCCGGTGCTCTTCCTGCAGTACACGTCCGGCTCCACCAGCGATCCCAAGGGCGTGATCGTGAGCCACGCCAACGTCATCGCCAACGCCTCGGCCTTCACCGGCAGCGAGGTGTGTGTCAGCTGGCTGCCCCAGTACCACGACATGGGCCTGATCTCCCCGTACCTGTTCGTGTTGGTCGTCGGCGGGACCACCCATGCGATGTCACCGCTGGACTTCCTGAATCGGCCGTCGGCCTGGCTCCGGCTGATCGGCCAGGTGCGTGCCACGCACACGCCGGCGCCGAACTTCGCCCTCGAGTACTGCCTGCGCGAGGACAAGCTGCCCGCGTCCGAGCTGGCCGGGACCGACCTGAGCAGCCTGGTGAGCATGGTCATCGGCGCGGAGCCGTTGCGGCCCAACACGTTTGCCCGATTCCGGGAGCGCTTCGCCCCCTACGGCCTGCGGCCCGGCGCGCTGACCGGTGCCTACGGCATGGCGGAAAACACCCTGATCGTGTCCATGCGGGGGCGCCAGACCCTGACCCTCAACAAGCGCGCGCTGGAGAACAACCTCGCGCGGGTCGAAAAGGCCCTGCCCGAGAACGGCAACCAGGCGGCGGTGGTCAGCTGCGGCAAGCCCGTCGCCGGGAACACGGTCCGGATCGTCGATCCGCAATCGAGGCATGCCCTGGGCGACGGCCGGGTCGGCGAGATCTGGGTGGACGGGCCCTCCAAGGGGGGCGGCTACTGGCACCGCCCCGAGCTCACCGCGGAAACCTTCGCGGCCCGCATCGCCGGCGACGACGAGCGCAGCTATCTGCGGACCGGCGATCTCGGATTCCTTTACGAGGGTGAACTTTTCGTCTGCGGCCGCAAGAAGGACCTGATCATCGTCCGCGGCGTCAACTGCTATCCCTCGGACATCGAGGCCGTCACGGAGCGGTCGTCCGCAGAAGTTCGCGACGGCTGTGTCGCGGCCTTCTCGGTCGAACGCGAGGAGCACGAATCGCTGGTCGTGGTCGCCGAGGCGCGCGACGAGCGCGCACTCCCGGACGGCAAGGCCCTCGCGCGAGCGATCCGACGGCACGCCCACATCGATCCGCACGCCATCGTGTTCGTGCCGCCGCGCAGCATCCCCAAGACCACCTCGGGGAAGATCCGGCGCGCGGAAACCCGCCAGCTTTGGCTGGACGACAAGCTGCCCGTGCTGGCGACCTGGATAAACCGGACGGCCCACCACACCCACGACCGGCAGGACGCCAGCACGGGCCCCCTCGAACGGTTCCGCCATCTCATCGAGAGCTACGACCTCACCGGGCAGGAGGACTGCTCCTTCGCCGACCTCGGCATCGACTCGGTGGCCCTGGCCGAGCTGCGCGGCGAGCTGCGGGCCCTGCTCGACGAGCACGGCGCCGGCGAGCTGGCCGAGGAGGTCAACACCCGCCTGCTGCAGCGCCTGACGATCGCCGAGTTCTTCCGGCTCATGCAACAGTTCGGCGAGGGCTCCGACCGACCGCTCGCCGCCCTGCGGCGGGCGCTGGACGAGATTTCCGCCGAGTACGAGGCACACGAGGCCGCACAGATGCGCGCCGACGCGCGGTTGCCCCTTCCGGAGCTGCCGCCGGCACGAGAGGGTGCGCGTGGCGACATCCTGGTCACCGGCGTCACCGGGTTCCTGGGACCGTTCCTGATGAGCAGCCTGCTCGGGCACACGTCCTACACCCTGCACGCGCTGATCCGCGCGACGGATGCCGAACACGGTCTGGACCGGATCGTCGCCGCGCTGCGGCGTGCTCGGCTATGGTCGCCGAGCCTTGAGAGCGAGGTCCGGTCGCGGGTGCGGGTGATCTGCGGCGACCTGGCCGAGCCTCGCCTCGGAGTCAGTGCGGCGGAGTTCCAGCGGCTGGCCGAAAGCGTGGACGCCATCGTCCACAACGGCGCCCTGGTCAACTACGTCAGAACCTATGACGCGCTGCGGCCCGCGAATGTGCTTGGCACGCATGAGCTTTTGCGGCTTGCCATGACCGCGCACCGCAAGACCTTCCACCTGGTCTCCAGCACGTTCATCTACGGGTGGAGCGTCAAGCCGGTGGTCGGGGAGTCCGACGTGAACGCGGAGATGAACGCCCTGGACTTCGGCTACTCGCAGACCAAGTGGGTCGGCGAGCAGCTGGCGCTCGCCGCGCGGCGGCGAGGACTGGACGTGCGCATCTACCGGCCCTCGCTGATCTCGCCCACCCGCGCCGGTTTCGGGACCCAGGACGACATCCTGGTGCGCACCATGGCGTTCATGATCGAGCACGGCATCGCTGCCGACGCGCTCAACCAGCTCAGCCTGCTGCCCGCGGACCTGATCGCGGATCACATTGTCGCGCTGATGGATCTGCCGAAAGATGACATCGCCGGCTGTGTTTTCAACATGACCGCCGACGATTACTACAACCTGCCGGACATCACCCGGATCTTGTCGGAACGGTACGGCTACCGCTTCACCTACCACGACATCCCGTCCTTCGTGCAGGAGATGAACCGCCGGTGCACGCCGGGCGACCCGATCTATCCGCTGGTCGACTTCCTCACCCGCTCGGCGGACAAGATCGCGGCCATGCGAGACAAGCGCTACGACAACGCCCAGTACCGGCACGCGCGCGCACGGGCTGAGGTGCGCCTGAACGAGCCGGCCCTCACCGAGACCGTCGACAACCTCGTCCGGTTCCTGCGAAGCGAGGGCATGATCACGGAGAATCGGTCCGAGACGCCACAGATTGCCTAGCGACACAAGGGGTTTGACAGGAGTTTGACGATGTTCACAGTCGATGACCAGGCGGCGGGCCCGCACGACGCCTCGCTCGATCACGAACGACTCGTCCTTCAGGCGCGGGATGTCGAGTTCGACTGGGCCAAGCTGCCGTTCTACTACGTGCCGGGCGAGCCCTTCGCCACCCACTTCTGCAACGTCCTGCACCTGTTGCTGCCGGCGGGCGAGGAGTTCATCGTCGACGCGTTCAAGAACGCGTTGCCGCTGATCAAGGACGATCAGCTGCGGCTGGACGTGCAGGGGTTCATCAGCCAGGAGGCCATGCACTCCCAGGCGCACGGGGGAGTGCTCGCGCACTTCGCGGCCAACGGCATCGACGTCGCACCGTTCACCAACCAGATGGCCTGGCTGTTCGGCAAGCTCATCGGCGACCGGCCCCGGTGGAGCCGGCGGCGACGGCAGAGTTGGCTGCTCGAACGGGTGTCGATGGTGGCGGCCCTCGAGCACTACACCGCGATTCTGGGTGAATGGATCCTCGACACCCCACAGCTCGACGCCCTGGGCGTCGACCCGGTGATGCTGGACCTGATTCGCTGGCACGGCGCCGAGGAGGTGGAGCACAAGGCGGTCGCCTTCGACACCATGAAGCATCTGCGCGCCGGGTACTGGCGGCAGGTGCGCACCCAGCTGCTGGTGACGCCGGCGTTGCTGTGGTTGTTCGTGCGCGGCGTGCGGTTCATGTACTCGGTCGACCCCCACCTCCCGCCGGGGACCAAGCCGCGCTGGCGCGACTACTTCGATGCGGCGCGCCGCGGTCTGGTGCCCGGGCCGACGCAATTCCTGGGTGTCATCGGCGCCTACTACAAGCCGAGCTTCCATCCGTCCCAACTGGGTGGCGTCGGGCGCGCGGTCGAGTACCTGGCGAAATCGCCCGCCGCCCGCGCCTCGCACTGATTTTCGGAGGACTGGATGAGCACCACCGTGATCGCGTCGGACGGCGTGGCGTTGGCGGTCCACGCCTACGGCGAGATCGACAGGCGGCGCCCGACCGTCCTCGCCATCCACGGCTACCCCGACAACCACCACGTCTGGGACGGGCCCGCCGAGATGCTGGCCGACCGGTACAACGTCGTCGCCTACGACGTGCGTGGGGCCGGCGAATCGTCAACGCCCGCCGACCGATCCGGATATCGGCTCGGCCAGCTGGTCGCCGACGTCGGCGCGGTGATCGACAGCCTCGGGGTGGACGAGGTGCACCTGCTGGGCCACGACTGGGGCTCCATCCAGGGTTGGGCGGCGGTCACCGACGAGTCGGTGATGGGAAGGATCGCCTCGTACACGTCGATTTCGGGGCCGCACCTGAACTATGCGGGCAGGTTCCTGCGGTCGGCTCGCACGCCGCGCGCGCTGGTCGACGTCGCCAGGCAATTCCTGGCGTCCGGATACATCTGGTTCTTCCTGTGCCCGGGTGCACCGGAGCTGGCGATCCGATCCGGGGCGACGGCGAAAGTCTTTGCGGTGGTTGAACGTATCGGCCGCTCGGGCGCCACCAGCCCGCGCCGGGCCGCGTCGCTCCGATCGATCGACGACTACCTCAACGGGCTCAACCTGTACCGGGCCAACATGCCCGGCGCGATCCTGGCGCCCGGGCCGCAGCTACCCCAGACGACGGTGCCCGTGCAGGTGCTGGTGGCGCGTCGGGATCATTTCGTGACGCCCGCCCTGCAGCGGTTCACCGGCTCGATCCCGGCCGGCAGCAGGATCCTGCCGATCGAGGGCGGGCACTGGGTAGTGGCCTCGCATCCCGACGTCATCGCCCGGCTCACCAGCCGGTGGGTCAACCTGGTCACCGAACGACTGGCCCCGGTGGGATGACTGTGTCGCAGGACATTTGGAGCACCCGACCACCCGACCTGTACGGTCGCCGCCGTCGCGATCGCTTCACCACCGCGCTGTGGGGACTGGGTGCCCTGTTCGGCGGCCTGGCGTCGGCTTCGCGCTGGAACCCGTCGCGCGTGACGCCGGTGCGGCGGATCAACACCGCGGTGATCACCAAACGTGAACTGCTCGCCCCCGATGTCGTCGGTTTGACGCTGGCCGACCCCGACGGCGGATTGCTGCCATCCTGGACGCCCGGCGCGCACATCGATGTTCGGCTGCCGTCGGGCCGCCGCCGGCAGTACTCGCTGTGCGGCGCGCCCGGGCGGCGCACCGACTACCGCATCGCTGTACGCCGAATCGCCGACGGCGCAGGCGGTTCCGTCGAGATGTACGACGCCTTCGAGGTGGGCGACACGTGCGAGTTCGAAGGCCCCCGCAACGCTTTCTATCTCGTCACGGACGAGCGCGAGGTGTTGTTCGTGGTCGGCGGCATCGGGATAACGCCGATCCTGCCCATGATTCGGGCGGCTCATGAGCGCGGAATCGACTGGCGGGCAGTGTATGCCGGGCGCAGCCGGGAGTACATGCCGCTGCTGGACGAGGTATTGGCGGTGGACGCCGACCGGGTCACCGTATGGGCCGACGACGAGCGTGGCCGCTTCGCCACCGCGGACGAGCTGCTTGCCGACGCCGGCCCGGCGACCGCCGTCTACGTGTGCGGCCCCATCGGCATGCTCGAGTCGGTGCGCGCGGCGCGTGCCAAACACGCCGACGCGCCGCTGCACTACGAGCGGTTCAGCCCGCCGCCGGTGGTCAACGGTGTGCCGTTCGAGCTGGAACTCGCGCGCTCGAAGCGGGTGCTGCGCGTGCCGGCGAACCGATCGGCGCTGGCCGTCATGCTCGACCGGGACCCGACGACCGCGTACTCGTGCCAGCAGGGGTTCTGCGGGACCTGCAAGGTCAAGGTGCTGGCCGGCGACGTCGATCGCCGCGGACGCACCGCGGAGGGCGACGACGAAATGCTGGTCTGCGTCTCGCGGGCGCACGGTGATCGCGTGGTGATCGACGCCTGATCCCGGCCAACCTTTAGGATCATCCCGTGACCAGACACTTCAGCGGGTCCGGGGGAGACCGGCTCTTGCGGTGCGGTGGCAAACCCGAACCCGCTGCACGGCAACCGCGCGAACGCGGGCCGCGAATTGAAAACCGTTGTGGCACAGGACCACAACGTGCAGCCGTGAGCAGGCGGGATTAGGCGGGAGCAAGCCATGCCGGCAATCGTCCTCATCGGCGCCCAATGGGGCGACGAGGGCAAAGGTAAGGCCACCGACCTGCTCGGCGGGCGCGTGCAGTGGGTGGTGCGCTATCAGGGTGGCAACAACGCCGGGCACACGGTGGTCCTGCCGACCGGCGAGAATTTCGCGCTGCACCTGATCCCGTCCGGGGTGCTGACGCCGGGCGTCACCAACGTGATCGGCAACGGCGTCGTCGTCGATCCCGGCGTGCTGCTCGACGAGTTGGAGAGCCTCGAGGACCGCGGCGTCGACACCACGAAGCTGTTGATCTCCGCCGACGCGCACCTGCTGATGCCCTACCACGTCGCAATCGACAAGGTCACCGAGCGCTACATGGGCAACAAGAAGATCGGCACCACGGGCCGCGGCATCGGGCCGTGCTATCAGGACAAGATCGCCCGCATGGGGATCCGGGTGGCCGACGTGCTCGACCCCGACCAGCTGACCCACAAGGTCGAGGCCGCGCTGGAGCTCAAGAACCAGATCCTGGTCAAGATCTACAACCGCAAGGCGCTGGACCCGCACCAGGTCGTCGAGGCCCTGCTGCAGCAGGCGGAGGGATTCCGTCACCGCATTCGCGACACCCGGCTGCTGCTGAACACCGCGCTGGAGGCCGGCGAGACGGTGTTGCTGGAGGGCTCGCAGGGCACGCTGCTCGACGTCGACCACGGCACGTATCCCTATGTGACGTCGTCGAATCCGACGGCGGGCGGCGCGGCCGTCGGGTCCGGGATCGGCCCGACCCGGATCACCACCGTGCTGGGCATCCTCAAGGCCTACACCACCCGCGTCGGCTCCGGCCCGTTCCCCACCGAGCTGTTCGACGAGAGCGGCGAGTACCTGTCCAAGACCGGCGGCGAATTCGGCGTCACCACCGGGCGGCGCCGGCGCTGCGGCTGGTTCGACGCCGTCATCGCCCGGTATGCCACCCGGGTCAACGGCATCACCGACTACTTCCTGACCAAGCTCGACGTGCTGTCCAGCCTGGAAACGGTCCCGGTGTGCGTCGGCTACCAGGTCGGCGGGGAGCGCATCCACGACATGCCGATGACCCAGAGCGACCTGCACCGGGCCGAACCGATCTACGAGGAGCTGCCCGGCTGGTGGGAGGACATCTCGGATGCGCGGGAGTTCGACGACCTGCCCGCCAAGGCGCGTGACTACGTGTTGCGGCTGGAAGAGCTTGCCGGAGCGCACGTTTCGTGCATCGGTGTCGGCCCCGGACGCGATCAGACCATCGTGCGCCGCGACGTCCTGGCGGCCCGCCCGTGACCGAGCAATCGGAACAAGCCGAACCGAACCCGATCGAGCTCGATCCCGAATACGAACACCACGGCGGCTTCCCGGAATACGGCCCGGCCAGCCCCGGCCCGGGCTTCGGCCGGTTCGTGGCGGCCATGCGCCGGCTGCAGGACCTCGCGGTGTCATCCGATCCCGACGACGGCGTCTGGGACGACGCGGCCGATCGCGCGGCGGCGCTGGTGGAGCTGCTAGGCCCGTTCGAGGCCGACGAGGGCAAGGCGCCGGCCGGCCGGACGCCCGACCTGCCCGGCATGGGCAGCCTGCTGCTGCCGCCGTGGACGTTGACGCGGTACGCCCCCGACGGCGTGGAGATGGCCGGCCATTTCACCAGGTTTCACGTCGGCGGCAACCACGCGGTGCACGGCGGCGTGCTGCCGCTACTGTTCGACCACATGTTCGGGATGGTCTCGCACGCCGCGGGACGGCCGATCAGCCGGACGGCCTTCCTGCACGTCGACTACCGCAAGATCACCCCGATCGACACGCCGCTGGCGGTGCGCGGCCGGGTCACCCGCACCGAGGGGCGCAAGGCGTTCGTGTCCGCCGAGTTGGTCGACGGTGACGACGTCGTGCTGGCCGAGGGCAATGGCCTGATGGTGCGGCTGCTGCCGGGCCAGCCCTGAGCAGCAGTTTTGTGCCGCGGACCTATCCTTGTGCGGTGACTGACGGCACGACCGAAGGACCTGCCGGCGCCGCGCGCGCCGCCGGCGACGGCAGGCCCCGCGTGCTGCTGCTGGGTGCCGGCGAACTCAACCGGGAGCTGGCGATCGCCCTGCGGCGGCTGGGCGCCGAGGTGACCACGACGAGCACCGCCGACGAGCTTCCGGCGGCGATCGGGCGGTCGCGACCGGACTTCGTGGTGTCCGCCGCCGACACGGCCTTCCTCGACGCGCTCGACGCGCTTCCCGACGGCGAGCGCCCCGAGCTGGTGCCCAGCGCCCGCGCCGCGCGGCTCACCGCCGACCGCGAGGGCCTGCGCCGGCTGGCCGCCGACCAGCTGGGCCTGCCCACCGCGCCGTTCTGGTTCGCCGGATCGGTCGGCGAGCTCGAGGCCGTGGCCGCGCACGCCGGGTACCCGCTGCTGGTCAAGCCGGTGACGGGGGCGTCCGCGCCGGGCCGCTCGGTGATCCGGCACCCCGACGACATCGCGCCCGCCTGGCAGCGCGCGGCGGGGGCGCAGCCAAGGCCGCGGGTGCTGGCCGAAACGGTGGTCGACATCGAGTTCGACATCACCCTGTACGCGGTGCGCAGCGACGGCCCGCGCGGGCCGGTGATCGAGTTCTGCTCACCCATCGGCCATCGCCGCGCCGAGGCCGGTGAGCTGGAATCCTGGCAACCGCAGCAGCTGACCGACGCCGCGCTGGACGCGTCCCGATCGATCGCCGCGCGCATCGTCAAGGCGCTCGGCGGGCGCGGGGTCTTCGGCGTCAACCTGATGATCAACGGCGACGAGGTGTACTTCGCCGACGTGTCCGCGGGCCCGCGGCCGAGCGCCTGGGTGACCCTGCGCAGCCAGCGGCTTTCGGTGTTCGACCTGCAGGCGCGCGCCGTCCTCGGCCTGCCGGTGGACACCATCATGGTTTCGCCGGGCGCCGCCCGGGCGATACCGCCGGGGCGCACCGCGTTTCCCGCCGCCGGCGCGCTGGGCGGCGCGCTTGCCGTCCCGGAAACCGACCTGCTGGTGTTCGGCCCCGGCTCGGGGCCGTCGGACACCACGCGGCCGCTGGGTGTGGCGCTGGCCACGGCGCCGGACGTGGCGGTCGCGCGCGACCGCGCCCGACAGGTGGCGACCGCGGTGAATATGCGAGACTCACGCGGATGAGCTACGCGGGAGATATCACGCCGCTGCAGGCCTGGAAGATGCTCAGCGACAACCCCCGGGCGGTGCTGGTCGACGTCCGCACCGACGCCGAGTGGCGGTTCGTCGGTGTGCCCGACCTGTCCAGCCTCGGCCGCGACGTGGTGTACATCGAGTGGAATACGACCGACGGGACGCCCAACGAGAACTTCGCCGCCGAACTGCGGGACCGGGTGCCGCCGTCCGACGAGGAGCGCCCGGTGGTCTTCCTGTGCCGCTCGGGCAACCGCTCCATCGGGGCCGCCGAGGTCGCGACCGAGGTCGGCATCACCCCGGCCTACAACGTGCTGGACGGCTTCGAAGGCCACCTCAACGCGCAGGGCCATCGCGGCGAAACGGGTTGGCGGGCAATAGGATTGCCCTGGAAGCAGCTATGACCGACCCTCGTTCGGTCCGCACCCCCAAGGCGCTGCCCGACGGCGTCGGCCCGGCCACCACCGGCGTGCGCGGCGGAATCCTGCGGTCCGGGTTCGACGAGACCGCCGAGGCCATGTACCTGACGTCCGGCTACGTCTACGAGTCGGCCGCCGTCGCGGAGAAGTCGTTCACCGGCGACCTGGACCACTTCGTGTACTCCCGATACGGCAACCCCACCGTGACGATGTTCGAGGAGCGGTTGCGCCTCATCGAGGGGGCCCCGGCGGCGTTCGCCACCGCGAGCGGCATGGCCGCGGTGTTCACCTCGCTGGGCGCGCTGCTGGCCGCCGGTGACCGGCTGGTCGCGTCCCGCAGCCTGTTCGGGTCGTGTTTCGTGGTGTGCAACGAGATCCTGCCGCGCTGGGGCGTGGAGACGGTGTTCGTCGACGGCGACGACCCGGCGCAGTGGGAGCGGGCGCTCTCGGTGCCGACCCAGGCGGTGTTCTTCGAGACGCCGTCGAACCCGATGCAGTCGCTGGTCGACATCGCCGCGGTGACCGAGCTGGCGCACGCCGCGGGGGCAAAGGTGGTGCTGGACAACGTGTTTGCCACGCCGCTGCTGCAGCAGGGCATCCCGCTCGGGGTCGACGTGGTGGTGTACTCCGGCACCAAGCACATCGACGGCCAGGGCCGGGTGCTCGGTGGCGCCATCCTCGGCGACAAGGAGTACATCGACGGCCCGGTGCAGAAGCTGATGCGGCACACCGGCCCGGCCATGAGCGCCTTCAACGCCTGGGTATTGCTGAAAGGCCTTGAGACGCTGGCGATCCGCGTCGAGCACAGCAACTCGTCGGCGCAGCGGATCGCGGAGTTCCTGGAGTCGCATCCCGCGGTGAGCTGGGTGCGCTACCCCTACCTGGCGTCACATCCCCAGTACGACCTGGCCAAACGCCAGATGTCCGGCGGCGGCACAGTTGTCACGTTCGCGCTCGACTGCGCCGAAAGCGCCGCCAAGCAGCGGGCCTTCGAGGTGCTGGACAAGCTGCGGCTGATCGACATCTCCAACAATCTAGGCGACGCCAAATCGCTTGTCACCCATCCGGCGACGACGACGCACCGGGCGATGGGCCCCGAGGGTCGCGCGGCGATCGGGCTGGGCGACAACGTCGTTCGCATCTCCGTCGGGCTGGAGGGCACCGACGACCTGATCGCGGACATCGATCAGGCGCTGCGCTAGCCCGCGGCCTTCCGCTCGGCCACCTCGGCGTTTTCGGCCGCCGCCAGCGTTCCCTCCTCGGCCTGCTGCTCCACCCAGTTCGCCAGCGGCCGTGCGTAAATCATCTGGCTGGTGATCGCCATCTGGCCGCGCGTGCGACCCAAAAACGAGATGCCCCAGGCGAACATGGCGGCGAGGCGGTTGCGGAAGCCGACCAGGTACAACAGGTGCAGCAGCAGCCAGGCCAGCCAGGCGAAGAAGCCGGCGAACTCCACCCTGCCGATCTTCGCGACGGCGCTGTACCGGGAGATGAGCGCCATGCTGCCCTTGTCGAAGTACTTGAACGGCTTGCGGTTGGCCGGATCGTCGTGGCCCTTGACCGCGTGCTTGATCAGCGCGGCGGCGTAGTGCGCCCCCTGGATCGCGCCCTGGGCCATCCCAGGGACGCCGGGGACGGACATCAGGTCACCGACGACGAAGACGTACGGGTGGCCCTTGACGCTGAGGTCGGGCTCGACGATCACCCTTCCCGTGCGGTCGGTTTCGGTTCCGTCGGACTGGTCGGCGATCATCTTGCCGAGCGGGCTGGCCGCAACACCGGCCGCCCACACCTTGCAGGCGCATTCGATGCGCCGCTCGCCACCGTCTTTGTCCTTGACCGTGATGCCCATGTAGTCGACGGCGGTCACCATCGCGTTGAGCTGGATCTCGACGTCCATCTTCGTCAGCCGCCGTTGCGCCTTGAGGCCCAGCTTCTCACCCATCGGCGGCAGCACCGCGGGTGCCGCGTCGAGCAGGATCACCCGGCAGTCGCTGGGCGTGATGGTCCGGAATGCCCCGGCCAGGGTGCGCTCGGCCAGTTGGACGATCTCGCCGGCCAGCTCGACGCCCGTCGGCCCGGCGCCGACCACGACGAAGGTGAGCCGGCGTTGCCGCTCGGCCGGATCGGTGGCGACCTCGGCGGCCTCGAAGGCGCCCAGGATGCGCCCGCGCAGCTCGAGCGCGTCGTCGATGGACTTCATGCCCGGCGCGAAGGCGGCGTACTCGTCGTGGCCGAAGTAGGACTGCTGGGCTCCGGCGGCCACGATGAGGCTGTCGAACGGGGTCACCGTCTGCATGCCCATCAGGTGCGACGTGACCGTCTTCGCCTTCAGGTCGATCGCGCTCACCTCGCCCCACAGCACCCGGACGTTCTTCTGGTTGCGCAGGACCAGCCTGGTCGTCGGCGCGACGTCGCCCTCGGACAGGATCCCGGTCGCCACCTGGTACAGCAGCGGCTGGAACAGGTGAGTGGTCGTCTTCGAGATCAGGGTGATGTCGACATCGGCCCGCCGGAGCGACTTCGCCGCGTTCAGGCCCCCGAATCCGCTCCCGATGATGACGACGCGATGGCGCGACATGCTCATCACCCTATGTTGTCAGAGGGCCTTCCTATAATCGAATGCATGTTCGAAGACCTGGTCGACGCCGGCGTGGTGGACGCCATCGCGGAGGCGGCGCGTGCGCAGAACGTGATGTGTGCGCGCGAGTTGGCCGCGATCGGCGAGCTGTATGCGCGGCGGGCGCCGGCCGAGGACAGCGAGCGGCTCAGTTGGGCCGTCGACGGCCACGAGAACGTGGTCGCCGAGGTGGCCGCGGCGCTGGGGATCAGCCGGGGCCGGGCGGCGGGCCGGCTGCGTTACGCGATCGCGTTGCGCGAGCGCCTGCCCCGGGTGGCCGAGGTCTTCGCGCGCGGAGACATCGACTACCGGCTCATGACCACCGTGGTGTTCCGCACCGAGCTGATCGACGATCCCGAGCTGGTCGCGAAGTTGGACGCGGCACTGGCCAGGCATGCCCCGCGGTGGACGGCGCTGTCGGAGCCGAAAGTCATGGCGCGCATCGACATGTGGGTCGCGCGGTTCGACCCGGCCGGCGTGCGGGTGCCGCGCGCTCGCACCGAGGACCGCTATGTCGAGTTTGTCCAGGCGCCTCCCGGGCTCGCCGGGTTCTATGCGCAGCTGCACTCCACCGACGGCGCGGCGCTGGACACCGCGCTCGACCAGCTGGCCGCCACCGTGTGCCGCGATGACCCGCGCACCAAAAAGCAGCGGCGCGCCGACGCCCTGGGTGCGTTGGTCGCCGGGTTGGACGGTCTGCGTTGTCTGTGCGGTGCGCCCGATTGCGCGGCGGCACAACGGCATCCGGGAACCGACGTCGTGATCCATGTGCTGGCCGAGCAGGCCGCGCTCGAGGGCGCCTCGCACGCCCCGGCGTACCTACCCGGATTCGGCCCCGTGCCGGCGCCGCTGCTGCGCGATCTGGCGCCGTTCGCCAAGACCACCTCGCTGGTGATACCGCGGGCCGGTGCGGAGCCGGGCTACCGGCCCTCGGCGGCACTGGCGGAATTCATCCGATTCCGGGATCTGACTTGCCGGTTCCCCGGGTGCGACTGCCCCGCGGAGGTCTGCGACATCGACCACACCGTGCCCTTTCCGTTCGGCCCCACCCACCCGTCGAACCTCAAACTGCTGTGCCGTTTCCACCACCTGCTCAAGACGTTCTACAACGGGTGGCGCGATCTTCAGTTGCCGGACGGAACCGTGGTCTGGACGTCCCCGTCGGGCAACACCTACACCACCAAACCGTTTGGCGCCCTGCTCTTTCCGGCGCTGGCCATCCCGACGGGGACGCTGACGTTGCCCACCGACCTGCGGGCGCCGCAGCCCAACCGCGGCGTCATGATGCCGCGGCGGCGACGCACCCGCGCCGCCGACCGCGCCACCCGCATCTGCTGGGAGCGCGGCATCAACGAAGCCCGCCTCGCCGCCGAGGCCGCCCGCCGTGACCTGCGGCCGGCACCGCACAACAACGACCCGCCGCCCTTTTAGAAGGGCCGCCCTTTTAGAAGGGCCAGGCGCTCGCGTTGGTCTTGTACTTCGCGTTGAGCTGGCTGCAGAAGTCGTCGGCCGTGCCGGCGAGCAAGATGTAATACGCCTCGCCGCCCCGGCTTTCGAAGGAGTTGGGCGTCGTCCAGCCGTTGTCGCACATCGACGTCTGGTTGCCGGCCGTCGGCCTGCGCCAGTTGGTTTTGGCGCAGGACGCGAGGGCGTCGACGTTGCCGACGGTGCTCTTGGAGGCGACCAGCATCGCGCCTCCCCACTGGCCGTCGTTGCGCCGGTAGGCGCGCGCCCCGAATCCGGCATTGTTGGTCTGGCACGCCAGCGCCCGGCGCAGCAGCCCGAACGGCGCCGCGAGCTGCGGGTTGGCCACCGCGGCGGCGGCGGTGATGAACTGGGCCGCGTCCGAGCCGTCCACCTCCTGGACATCCGGATTCCCGAGGCCGGTCAACTGCTGCGCGATCCCGGCGTTGCTGCCGCCGCCGATGATCGGCCCGCCGCCGCCGGACGTCATCGCCGGCAGCGCGACGGGATCGGCGGTCGCCGTGGGCGTCCCGACCAGAACGCCCGCGGATAGCGCACAGGCCGCGATCCTCGCGGTGACCCGGACTGTCATAGCTCTCGAGCCTATCCCGCCGGGGGCAACAGCAACGCGTTGATCACGTGGTCCGTCTGGACCCGGATGTAGTCGTCGACGGTGTAGATCGGCCCGAAGTGCCAGTGCTTGAGCGCCCACCCGTGCGCGATCAGCATGATGTCGAACACGGTGAGATCGACGTCGACGTCGCGGAACACGCCGTCGGCGATGCCGGCCTCGATCGCCGCGCGAAGCGGTGCGGCCGTGGCGATTTCGAGCTCCTTGGTCCGTGCGCGGCCGGCGGGCCCCAGTGTCCGGCTCTCGCGATAGGTCAGCACCACGCCGTCGAGGTTCTCGTCGACGATCTGGATGTAGCGGCGGATCCCGGCCGCCAGCCGTTCGACCACATCGTCACCGGCGGCGTCCATCACCGGCGCCAGCTGGTCGCGGAACACGTCCAGGATCCGCACGATCGTCGCGAGCAGCAGGTCTTCCTTGCCGCCGAAGTACCTGTAGAGCAGGCCGACACTGACATTGGCCTCGGCGGCCAGGTCCTGCATCGACATCCGGTGGAACCCGGTCCTGCCCATGACCCTGACCGCGGCGTCGAGCACCTGACGGCGCCGCGAGCTGGCCCGCACCGCGCGGACGGCCTCCTCGACGGGAAGCTCACCGTAGTCGACGGCCATCGGGTGCTCCTGTCAGCGGAAGGCGTCGCTGCCGGTGAAGGCCTGGCCGAGCACCAGCTGGTGCATCTCGGGTGTGCCCTCGTAGGTCAGCACCGACTCCAGGTTGACCATGTGCCGGATGACAGGGTATTCCAGCGATATCCCGTTGCCGCCCAATATGGTTCGGGCGGACCGGCAGATCTTGATCGCCTCGCGGGTGTTGTTGAGCTTGCCGAAGCTGACCTGTTCGGGGCGCAGCCCGACGCCGTCCTTGAGGCGGCCGAGGTGCAGCGACAGCAGCTGGCCCTTGTGCAGTTCGACGGCCATGTCGACGAGTTTGGCCTGGGTCAACTGGAATCCCGCGATCGGGCGACCGAATTGGGTGCGCTGGGTGGCGTAGTCCAGCGCGGATTGCCAGGCCGTCCGCGCCGCCCCCATCGATCCCCAGATGATGCCGTAGCGCGCCTCGGACAGGCAGGACAGCGGCCCCCGCAGCCCGGTGGCGTCGGGCAGCATCGCGTCGGCGGGCAGCCGCACGTCGTCGAGCACCAGCTCGCTGGTGATCGACGCCCGCAGCGACAGCTTGTGGTGGATTGTGTTGGCGGTGAACCCGGGGGTGTCGGTGGAGACGATGAACCCGCGGATCCCGTCGTCGGTGGCGGCCCACACGATCGCGACGTCGGCGACGGAGCCGTTGGTGATCCACATCTTGCGGCCGTTGATCACCCAGTCCGAACCATCTTGGCGCGCACGGGTTTTCATCGCGGCGGGATCGGACCCGACGTCGGGCTCGGTCAACCCGAAGCAGCCGAGCAGGTCGCCCGCGGCCATGCCGGGCAGCCACTGCCGCTTCTGCTCCTCGGATCCGAAGTTCCAGATCGCGAACATGGCCAGCGACCCCTGCACCGAGACCATCGACCGGACACCGGAGTCGGCGGCCTCCAGCTCGGTACACGCCAGGCCGTAGTGCACGGCCGAGGCGCCGCCACATCCGTAGCCGTGTAGGTGCATGCCGAGCAGGCCGAGGGCGCCGAACTGCTTCCCGAGTTCGCGCGCCACCGGCAGGTCGCCGGCCTCGAACCAGTCCGCCACATACGGGGTGACGTGCTCGGCGCAGAACTTCCTGACGGTGTCGCGCACCGCGATCTCGTCGCTCGACAGGGATGCGTCGAGGCCGAGCGGGTCGAATCGGTCGAAGGCGGGGAGTGCGTCGGTGCTCATAGCAGTCAGCCTGCCATCGTCAGCCCGCCGCTGACACTGATGACCTGTCCGGTGATGAACGACGCGGCGTCGGAGGCGAAGAACAGCACCGGCGCCGCGACCTCCTCGGGACGGGCCAGCCGGCGGAACGGGATCGCCTTGACCAGCGCCTCTTTCAGCTTCTCGGGCTGTGCGTGAAACAGCGGCGTGTCCGTCGGGCCCGGGCACACGCAGTTCAGCGTGATCCGATGGCGGGCCATTTCCCGGGCCAGCGACTTGGTCAGCGCGATGACGCCACCCTTGGCGCCGGCGTAGACGGTTTCCCCCGCGCTGCCGACGCGGCCCGCGTCGCTGGCCACGTTGACCACGCGTCCGCCCGCGTGCGTCTCGATCATCGCGGGCAGGAAGGCGCCGCAGACGTACACCGGACCCAGGTAGTTGATCGCGACCACCTTGGCGGCGAATTCCGGTGTGGCATTGAGGAATTGGTCGGTGCGGTCCCAGCCGGCGGCGTTGACGACGACTTTGGGCACGCCGACCTCGTCGAGGGTGCGGTCGCGCAGGGTGTCGACTTGGGCGGGGTCGGCGACGTCCACCGGCAGCGCGGTGATCAGCCCGGGGTGCTCCTCGGCGGTCGCCGCCGCGGCCGACTCGTCGAGGTCGGCGGCGACGACCCGGTCGCCCAGGGCGGCGAACGCCAGGGCGATAGCCCTGCCGATGCCCGATCCGGCGCCGGTCACGACGGCGATCCGGCCGGAATGTGAATCAGCATTCATCGTCGACGAATCTATGTTCACCGCGGCTTTGCGGTCAAGGAGTGCATGTCTTTCCGCACCGCATACGTACTCGCGGTCGGGGTGCCAACGCCCAGTTGAATGCTCTTCGCCATTGGGGTGTGATGACGGTGTGGGGCGTTTTGTGTCATTCGCTCCGACATCAATGCCATGGGTATCACCCTGTTGGAGGCTAATCATGACCCAGCCGGCGACGTCCCTTTATCAGCGGATGGGCGGCTACGACGTGATCGCTGCCGTCATTGATGACCTGTTCGCCATCTTGCATGGCGACCCCGCTTTCGCTCGCTTCTTCGGTGGGCGCAGCGAGGACTCGGTCATTCGCAGTCGGCAGCTCTTGGTCGACCAGATGTGTGCGCTAAGTGGTGGACCGTGCCACTACATTGGCCGCGATATGAAGACATCGCACAGCGGACTTGGGATAACCAACGTCGATTGGGACACGAATATGAAAGCTTCGGATGAGGCGCTAGCCAAGAACGGCGTAGGCGATGCCGAGCGAGCCGACTTCCTCGCGCTCTTCGAGCGTTACCGCGACGACATCGTGGAGGCAGACTGATTAGCAACCGACCTTGGATGTGGCCGGGCCCGTGGCGCCAACTCCACTACTCCGAACCTTCGCGGATGTTCGTATCAGACCGGACGGGCCCGCGCCGCTGACGACAGCTGGATACTCCGAGGGGGAAGGCCTGCGGGTCGTTCTGAGTCGTGCTGGCGTGCACGGGTTTCCTTCGGATTTGTCAATAGCGACGGGTGGCGGTTTTCGTCGGCTCAGTGCCGCGGCACGAGGTGACTCCCGCTTTGGCTACCACCGGGCGGCTCCGCGGAGTTGTTGACCACCGGATGCAGGACGACCGCGCGCGGCCGACCGACGAGTGCGGGCGCTGACTCGGAACACGACCACACCCGCTCGAGCAGAAATGAGTGGAAATCTTCAGCGGCATTGACCGATTCGAAGGTCAAGTCGATCACGATGTAGCCAGGATCGCCTACGGGCTGCCAGATGCGTTCCTCGAGGACACCGCCCCGACGGCGGGCGTCTGCGAACGCGTTGAACGTTCGCAACCAGGTGTCCAGGTCGGTGATCGCGTGTTCGATGTGCAGGTTGGCCATCGGGTTTCCTCCGGGGTTCTCGCTGTGTTGGGCAAACCGTAAGGTCGATGCGGCGACCTCCGGTATCCCGGATTTCTGGGGGTTGGCCGGGATTACGCTCCGGTGGTGGCAACCCGGCGCACCGCAGCACGCACAGCCGTGACCGACTGTTGCGCCGGCCCCGTTGACGACCGCGCATTTCGCGCCGCTGCCCTCGAAGCGATCCGCCCGGCGTTGCCGTTCGATGGTTACGTCTGGGTGCTAACCGATCCATCGTCATCGGTCGGTGTCTCACCACTGGCTTACATTCCCGGCCTCGATATGCAGCAGTTGCCGGACATCATTCGCGCCAAGTACGCCACGTCGGTCAACCGCTGGACCACCATGCCCACGGGGGCTTGCGCGGGCTTGGCCGCGACCACCGGCGGTGAGCTTGAGCGCAGTGCGCTGTGGCGCGTGGCCGCCAGGGAATTGCCCCTTGTCGACATCCTCTCGGCGGTGTTGCGCGATCGCTACGGATGCTGGGGATTTGTCGACCTGTGGCGCACCAACGGCGCGCCCTTCCGCGACGACGACGCCACTTTTCTTGGTTCGCTACTCGACGAGCTCACCGCCGCGCAGCGCTCGCGGGTTGCGCACATGTTTCAGCCGGGGCCGTCGGCCGGCGACGACCGGGGCCCAGCGCTGGTCCTGCTGGACGACAATCTGCGGCCGGTCACCGAAACCGCGGCGGCCGAACAGAGCCTGCGGCGCTTGCTGCCCACCGACCCGCACGACGCCCCGATACCCGCGGCGGCGCTAAACGTCGCCGCGCAATTGCTCGCAGCCGAGCAGCGGATCGATTCCTCGCCGCCGCGCGCCCGCATGCACTCACACCACGGCGCATGGGTGACACTGCAGGCTGCTCGATTGCGACCATCGAACCCGACGATCGCGGCGTCGATCGCGGTCACCATCGACTCGATCGGACTTGCCGATCGCGTCGATGTGTTCAACCGCGCCCATGGGCTTACCAAACGCGAGGCGGACGTCGTTGTTGAGCTATCTCGGGGGAACTCGACCCGGCAGATCGCGCAGCGGCTCGGCCTGTCCGAGTACACGGTGCAGGATCACCTCAAGGCGATCTTCGCCAAGTCGCGTACCTCAAGCCGCGCCGAGTTGATCGCCCGCGCATCGGGCACTGCCGCGACATAGCGGCAGATCTCCATCGCGACCCGGCCCGGTAGTCTCGCGGCATGCAGCGCTGGCCGAGTTCCCTAGCCGCGGACGTCGTCTGTGTGCTGGTGTTCTGCGCCGCGGGGCGCCGCAGCCACGGCGAGGGGCTCGACGTCACCGGGCTGGCGACGACGGCGTGGCCGTTTCTCACCGGGACCGCTGTCGGTTGGCTGGCGTCCCGGGCCTGGCGGCGCCCGACTGCCGTGGCGCCCACCGGGGTGGTCGTGTGGCTGTGCACGGTGGCGGTGGGCATGGCGCTGCGCAAGGCCAGTTCGGCCGGTGTGGCGGCGAGTTTCGTGCTGGTGGCGGCGTCGGTCACCGCGGCCCTGCTGCTCGGTTGGCGAGGCGCCGTCGCGCTGACCGCGCGGCGCGGCGCCCACACACGATGACACGGACGGAAGACGACACCTGGGGTCCGGCCACCGGCGTCGGAACGACGGCGACGTTCGGCGCGGTTGCCCGGGCGGTGGCCACCAACGCGGGGCTGCTCGACGACCCGCTCGCCGAGCACCTGGTGCGCGCCGCGGGGGTGGATTACTTCACCCGGCTGATCGACGACCGGCGCTACGCCGACGACGGCGGCGCTTACTCCGTCGTGAACGGGATGGCGGATGTCCTTGCGGCACATACCCGATTCGTCGACGAATACCTCGCGGACGCCGGGAGGGCGGGCATCCGCCAGGTGGTGATCCTCGGGTCCGGCCTGGACACCCGGCCCTACCGGCTGTGGTGGCCGCCGGGCACGACGGTGTATGAGATCGACCAGCCGGAGGTCATCGACTTCAAGACCGGCGTGCTGCGCGGGCTCGGCGCCGGGCTGACCGCGAACCGTCGCGCGGTCGGCGTCGACCTTCGTCAGGATTGGCTGGACGGGCTGCGTCGCGTGGGCTTCGACGCCGCGCAACGCACGGTGTGGGTCGCGGAGGGGGTGCTGGTCGGCTACCTGTCGCCGCGCGCGCAGAATCGGTTGCTGGAAACGCTCACGGCGCAGAGCGCCATCGGTAGCCGGTTGGCCGCCGATCACATGCCGACCTGGAGCCAGGCGCAGATGGACGCCGGGCGGGCCTTCATCGACATCTGGCGGCAGCAGGGCCTGGACGTCGACCTGGCCGCGCTGACCCACCCGGGCGAATACCGGTATGTCCCGCAGCATCTGGCGGCCCGCGGCTGGGAAACCGTCGAGCGGAAGGTCACGGATATGTTCGGCGCGATCGGAATGTCCAGCCGGTGGCGCGGCGGCCCGCAGGACGAGGCGGTCAGCCCCCGGTACGTCACCGCCACCCTGTCCGGGCGGCGCCGCGAGCCCGGCCGGAATGCATCCGCCCGCAACACGTTGGACAGTTAGGTGATGTCAGGACTCCAGTTCGTATCGGCGGCTTACGACGAGCCGCTGGCGCGGCCGCTGCTGGCCGAGCTGGCCGTGGAGTACGCGGAGCGCTACGGCGGGAGCCCGAGCGCGCACCTGGCCTGGTTGCCGGTGCCGGCCGCGGAGTTGGCCGCTCCCGACGGCGGGTTGCTGATCGGCGTGCTGGACGGGGTGCCGGTCACCGGCGGCGCGTTTCGGCGTTTCGATGCCGAGACGGCCGAACTCAAAAGGATCTGGACCGATCGCGCGCATCGGCGCCGCGGCTACGCGAGGGCGCTGCTGGCGGCGCTGGAGGCGGAGACCGCGACGCGCGGTTACCGGCGGCTGTACCTGATCACCGGCAACCGCCAGCCCGAGGCCGAGGCGCTCTACGACGCGACCGGGTACACCCGGGTGCAGGCCGAGCCGATGCCGTCCTGGGGGCCGTTTCATCCCATCGCGTTCGAGAAGATCCTCGGCGAGGGGCTCGCATGACTCAGCTGCATCTGGGGGTCGCGCTCGACGGCTACGGCTGGCACCCGCAGGCGTGGCGGGCCACCCTGGCGTCCGAGCCCAGTATTCGGTCGGTGCTCGACGGCGGCTATTGGTCTGCGCTGGCGGCCACCGCCGAGCGCGGGCTGCTCGACTTCCTCACCATCGACGACACGTTGATGCCGCAGATCGGACGCGGCGAGCGCATCCGCCCCGAGCGGCTGGCCGGCCGCGGCGACGCCGTGCTGGTCGCGGCCCGCATCGCCCCGGCGACCCGGCACATCGGATTGATCCCGGTGGCCACGGTCACCCACACCGAGCCCTTTCACGTCTCCAAAGCCATTGCGACGCTTGACTATGTGTCGCATGGCCGCGGCGGCTGGCAACCGCGGGTGAGCGTGACCGCGCACGAGGCGGCGCTGTTCGGCCGCCGGGACGTGTCGGAGATCGCCCTGTTCGATGAGGCCGTGGAGTACGTCGACGTGGTCCGCCGGTTGTGGGACAGCTGGGAGGACGACGCGATCATCCGGGACGTGACCACCGGGCGCTACGTCGACACGGACAAGCTGCACTACATCGACTTCACCGGAAGGTACTTCTCGGTCAAGGGGCCGTCGATCACGCCGCGCCCGCCGCAGGGCCAGCCGGTGGTGGCCGCGCTGGCGCACGCCGGACCCGCATACGAATTCGCCGCCGCCGGCCCCGACGTCGTCTTCGTCACGCCCACCGACGACGCGTCGCTGCGCGGCATCCTCGGCGAGCTGCGCGCGGCGGGCGGCACCGAGCTGAAAGTGTTCGCCGACGTGGTGGTGTCGTTCGGCGGCGACGGCTTTCGGTCGGATGCGCTCGTCTTCACCGGCGGCGCAACGGAATTGGTGGACCTGCTGTTGGGCTGGCAGCGGCTCGGCATCGACGGCGCGCGGCTGCGGCCGGCGGTCAACGCCACCGACCTGCCGGCGATCGTCGACGAGCTGGTGCCGCTGTTGCAGCGGGCCGGGCGGTTCCGCGCCGGCTACCGCGACGGCGAAACGCTGCGCGCGCGGCTGGGCCTGCCCGTCGCGCCCAACCAAACGGCGGTCCGGCGATGAGCCCGGTGCCGCTGTCGATACTGGACCTCGCGCCGATCAGTGAGGGCAGCGACGTCGCGACGGCGTTGCGCAACACCGTCGATCTGGCCCAGCAGGCCGAGCGGTGGGGCTATCGCCGGTTCTGGGTCGCCGAGCATCACTTCGTCGCGGTCGGCGCCGCGGTGCCGGCGGTGCTGATCGGGCGAATCGCGGCCGCCACCAACACGATTCGCGTCGGGTCCGGCGCGGTGCAGCTCAGCCACACCACGGCCGCCGCGATAGTCGAGAGCTTCGGGATGCTGGACGCGTTCTTCCCGGGCCGCATCGACCTCGGCGTGGGCCGCTCGGCGCAGCGACGCATATCGAAGCCGAAGGGGCCGCGGCCCCCCAGGCCGGAGCCGTCGCGCGAATGGCGCGAGGTCGACGGCGTGGTGATCCCGCCCCCGTTCGATCTGCGCGGGTTGCTGGGCAGCGACCGGGTCAGGGCGACGATGTCGGTCCTGCAGCAGCCCGAGGCGGTCGCGCCCGACTTCGAAGAGCAGCTCGGCGACATCATCGCCATGCTGGCGGGCAGCTACGAGGTCGACGGCGTGGACCTGCACGCGGTGCCGGGTGAGCGCGCCGCGCTGACGCCGTGGATCTTCGGCAGCAGCAAGGGCCGCAGCGCCAAGGTGGCCGGAGCGCTGGGCCTGCCGTTCGTCGCCAGCTACCACATCACCCCGTCGACCGCGCTGGACGCCATCGACGCCTACCGGGACGCCTTCGTGCCGTCGGAGGCGCTGGAGCGGCCCTACGTAGTGGTGTCGGCCGACGTCGTGGTGGCCGACGACACCGCCACCGCCAGGCACCTGGCGTCCAGCTACGGCCAATGGGTCTACTCCATCCGGGCCGGGGGCGGAGCCATCCCGTATCCCGACCCCAACCACTGCCCGCCGCTGACCGACGGGCAGCTGGCGGTGGTAAACGACCGGATAGCAACGCAATTCGTCGGCGACCCGGACGAGGTGGCCGAGCGGCTTGAGGCGCTGCAGCGCGCCACCGCCGCCGACGAACTCGTCATCACCTCGGTCACCCACCGGCACTCCGACCGGCTGCGCTCGCACGAGCTGATCGCCAAGCGGTGGGGGCTGACGTGAGTCGCAAACCGATCCACCTCGCGGTTCACTTCCCGGGCGTCAACAGCACCACCGTGTGGACCGACCCCGGCGCGGGCAGCCAGATCGAATTCGACTCGTTCGTGCACCTGGCCCGCACCGCCGAACGCGGGTTGTTCGACTTCTTCTTCCTGGCCGAGGGGCTGCGGCTGCGCGAGCACCGCGGCCGCATCTACGACCTGGACGTGGTGGGCCGGCCGGACACCTTCACCGTGCTGGCGGCGCTGGCGGGTGTCACCGACCGGATCGGGCTGACCGGGACCATCAACACCACGTTCAACGAACCGTTCGAGGTGGCAAGGCAATTCGCGACGCTCGACCACCTGTCCGGCGGCCGCGCCGGGTGGAACATCGTCACCTCGTCGGACGCCTTCACCGGTGCCAACTTCCGGCGCGGGGGATTTCTGCCGCACGCCGACCGGTACCGGCGGGCCGAGGAGTTCCTCACCGTGGCCCGCCGGTTCTGGGACAGCTGGGAGGCCGACGCCCTGCTGGCCGACTTGGAGGCGGGTGTGTACGTCGACCCGGACCGGATCCACCGCGTCGAACACCGCGGCCCGCAGTTCGACGTGCGCGGGTTCGCCACGCTGCCCGCCGGACCGCAGGGCCATCCGATACTGCTGCAGGCCGGCGACTCCGACGAGGGGCGCGCGTTCGGTGCGCGGCACGCCGACGCGTTGTTCACCCTGCACTCGTCGCTGGAGAACGGTCAGCGCTACTACGCCGACGTCAAGGGCCGCGCCAAGTCCTACGGTCGAGACCCCAACCGGCTCAAGGTTTTTCCGGCGGCGACGTTCGTCATCGGGGACACCGACGCCGAGGCCGAGGACAAGGCGCGCCACATCCGCTACCAGCAGGTCAGCGGCGCGACGGCGATCGCGATGCTCGAGCAGGTGTGGGGCCGCGAGCTCTCCGACCACGACCCGGACGGCCCGCTGCCCGATTTCGATCCCGTCGTCGACAGCGACATCACCCAGGGCCGGGTCCGGCACGGCGACCCGATCGCGGTGGCCCGCCGCTACCGCGAGCGGGCCGAGGCCGAGAACCTGTCGATCCGCGAGCTGGTCATCGCCGTCACCAGCCGCCAGCAGTTCGTCGGCACGCCGGCCCGGATCGCCGACGAGATCGACCTGTACGTCCAGGCCGACGCGTGCGACGGGTTCATCCTGGTGCCGCACCTGACGCCGCACGGCTTGGACGAGTTCGTCGATCGGGTGGTGCCGCTGTTGCAGGAGCGCGGCGCGTTCCGCACCGAGTACGCCGGCGAAACGCTGCGCGAGCACCTGGGTCTGGCGGCTTCGACTGTGAGGTGAGGGTTCACGCTTATCGCGCCAGCGCGAGGGCGGCGTCGGTCGCCTCGCGGATCGGCCCGCGCCACACGTCGCCGTGACCGGGCAGCAGCACCTCGGTCTCCAGCAGGGCGAGCGCGGTCAGGCTGCGCAGGCAGTTCGGCTGGCTGTGGCTGAACACCGCCGGCAGCAGCTGCGGCCCGATGTGCCGCAGCAGCGGGTGGCCGGTGATCAGCGCGTCGCCGCTGACCAGCACGCCGTCGACGACATACGAGCAGTGCCCGCTGGTGTGCCCCGGGGTGGCGATGGCCATCGGACGGCCGGGCAGCCCGGCGGCCGCCTCGGCGGTCAGCGGCTGCGTGGTGGGGATGCCGTCGCGGACCAGGCCGCCGCTGCGCACCACATGAAGGCCCCAGGTCGCCCACCGCGGCCGCCAAATGCGCAGGGCGACATCGAGAATCGAGACCTGCTCCAGGTACTCGCGCTTGGCGTGACCCACCTCGTCGGCGTGGCAGTACACCGGGGTGCCGTGCTCGCGCGCGAACCAGATCGCCGAGCCCAAATGGTCGATGTGCGCGTGGGTGAGCAGGATGGCGCGAACGTCGCCCGCGTCGTAGCCCAGCCGGCGCAGCGACGCCAGCACCGCCTCGCGGTCGCCGGGATAGCCGGCGTCGATCAGCATGACGCCGTCGTCGCCGGTGACCAGCGTCCAGTTGACGGCCGGGCCCTGGGCGAGGTGCACGATGTCGGTGACTTGAACTAGCTCCGCCATGCCCGCCAGCCTAGGAGTAGAAAGAACGGGTGGCCGAACTGAAACTTGGATACAAAGCCTCCGCCGAACAATTCGCACCGCGCGAGCTCGTGGAACTGGCCGTCGCCGCCGAAGCGCACGGCATGGACAGCGCCACCGTCAGCGATCACTTCCAGCCGTGGCGGCACGAGGGCGGGCATGCGCCGTTCTCGCTGGCCTGGATGACCGCCGTCGGCGAACGCACCGAGCGGCTGCAGCTGGGCACCTCGGTGCTCACCCCGACCTTCCGGTACAACCCCGCCGTCGTCGCGCAGGCCTTCGCCACCATGGCCTGCCTGTACCCGAACCGCGTCTTCCTGGGGGTGGGCACGGGTGAGGCGTTGAACGAGATCGCCACCGGGTACGAGGGCGCCTGGCCGGAGTTCAAGGAGCGCTTCGCCCGGCTGCGCGAATCGGTGCGGCTGATGCGCGAACTGTGGCGCGGCGACCGGGTCGACTTCGACGGCGAGTACTACCGCCTCAAGGGGGCCTCGATCTACGACGTGCCCGAGGGCGGCGTGCCGGTCTACGTCGCGGCCGGCGGACCCGCGGTGGCCAAGTACGCCGGGCGCGCCGGCGACGGCTTCATCTGCACGTCCGGCAAGGGCGAGGAGCTGTACACCGAAAAGCTGATGCCCGCGGTGCTGGAGGGCGCAGCGGCCGCCGAGCGCAACCCCGACGACATCGACAAGATGATCGAGATCAAGATCTCCTACGACACCGACCCGGAACTGGCGCTGGAGAACACCCGCTTCTGGGCGCCGCTGTCGCTGACGGCCGAGCAGAAGCACAGCATCGACGACCCCATCGAGATGGAGAAGGCCGCCGACGCACTGCCGATCGAGCAGATCGCCAAGCGCTGGATCGTCGCGTCGGACCCCGACGAGGCCGTCGAAAAGGTCGGCCAGTACGTCGAGTGGGGCCTGAACCACCTGGTGTTCCACGCGCCCGGCCACGATCAACGCCGGTTCCTGAAGCTGTTCGAAAAGGATCTGGCGCCCAGGTTGCGGCGACTTGGCTGACACCGCTCGGACCGCCTCGGGGATCTACATCGCGGCGCCCGAGGCGGAGACCGGCAAGTCGACGATCGCGCTGGGGCTGCTCAACCGGCTGACCGCGACCGTCGCCAAAGTCGGTGTGTTCCGGCCCATTACACGGGCGGACTCGGACCGGGACTACATCCTGGAATTGCTGCTGACCCGAACCACCGCCGGGCTGTCCTACGAGCGGTGCGTCGGCGTCACCTACCAGCAGCTGCATGCCGACACCGACGCCGCGATCGCCGCCATCGTCGAGGCCTACCAGGCCGTGGCGCAGGCCTGCGACGCGGTGGTGATCGTCGGCAGCGACTACACGGACGTCGCCAGCCCCGCGGAGCTGTCGGCCAACGCCCGGATCGCGGTAAACCTCGGCGCACCAGTGCTATTGACGGTGAGCGGCAAGGGCCGCACCCCGGGCGAGGTCCTCGGTGTCGTCCAGGTGTGCATGGCCGAGCTGATGGCTCAACGCGCCCACACCGCCGCGGTGGTCGCCAACCGGTGCGAGCCCGCGGAGCTCGCCGCCGTGGCCGAGGCGCTGCGCTCGTTCGTCCCGCACAGCTATGTGCTGCCGGACGACCCGCTGCTGTCGGCGCCGACGGTGGCGGAATTGCAGAAGGCCGTGGGGGGGACGCTGGTCAGCGGCGACGCCGAGCTGACCGGGCGCGAGGCGATGGGCGTGCTGGTGGCCGGGATGACGGCCGACCACGTGCTGGAACGGCTGCGCGACGGCATGGCGGTGATCACCCCCGGCGACCGTTCCGACGTCGTGCTGGCCGTGGCCAGCGCCCATGCGGCCGAGGGGTTTCCGTCGCTGTGCTGCCTGATCCTCAACGGCGGCTTCGAGCTGCATCCGTCGATATCGGCGCTGGTGTCGGGCCTGCGGCTGCGGCTACCCATCATCGCGACCGAGCTGGGAACCTACGACACGGCCGGCGCCGTCGCCTCGGCCCGCGGCCGGGTCACCGCGACGTCGCAGCGCAAGATCGACACCGCGGTGGAGCTGGTGAACACCCACATGGACGTCGCGGATCTGCTGGCGCAGCTTGCCATTCCGATCCCGACGATCACCACGCCGCAGATGTTCACCCATCGACTGACGCAATGGGCCCGCGCCGACCGCAAGCGCATCGTTCTTCCCGAAGGGAACGACGACCGGATCCTCGAGGCGGCCGGGCGGGTGCTCCGGCGCCGAATCGCCGACCTCACCATCCTGGGTGACGAAGCCGAAATCCGTTTGCGCTCCGCCGAACTCGGTGTCGACCTCACTGAGGCGAAGGTCATCGACCCGTGCGACGGGGGCCTGTGCGACCGGTTCGCCGAGCAGTACGCCGAGCTGCGCAAGGACAAGGGGGTCACCGTCGAGCAGGCCCACGAGATGATGCACGATGTCTCGTATTTCGGGACCATGCTGGTGCACAACGGCGTGGTCGACGGCATGGTGTCCGGCGCCGCGCACACCACCGCGCACACCGTGCGCCCGGCGCTGGAGATCATCCGGACGGTGCCGGACGTCTCGACGGTGTCCAGCATCTTCCTGATGTGCCTACCGGATCGGGTGCTGGCCTACGGTGACTGCGCGATCGTCCCGGACCCCACACCCGAACAGCTCGCCGACATCGCGATCTCGTCGGCGCGCACCGCCGCGCGGTTCGGCATCGACCCACAGGTGGCGATGCTGTCCTATTCCACCGGTGATTCGGGCGCCGGGGCCGACGTCGAAAAGGTGCGGAAGGCAACGGAATTGGTGCACGCCCGGGATCCGGGGCTGCCCGTCGAGGGGCCCATCCAGTACGACGCCGCGATCGAACCGTCGGTCGCGGCCGCCAAGCTGCGCGATTCGCCGGTGGCCGGTCACGCCACGGTGCTGATCTTTCCCGACCTCAACACCGGCAACAACACGTACAAGGCGGTGCAGCGCAGCGCCGGGGCGATCGCGATCGGGCCGGTGCTGCAGGGCCTGCGCAAGCCGGTGAACGACCTGTCCCGCGGCGCGCTGGTCGAAGACATCGTCAACACCATTGCCATCACGGCCATTCAGGCGCAGGACGGTCATGGCTGAGACGCTGGTACTGGTTATCAACTCGGGTTCTTCGTCGCTCAAATTCCAGCTGGTCGAACCGGCTTCCGGCCGGTCGCGGGCCGGCGGGATCGTGGAGCGGATCGGCGAACCGTCGTCGCCGGTGGCCGACCACGACGCGGCGCTGCGCCGCGCCTTCGACGAGCTGGCCGATGCCGGATACGAATTGAAGCGCGTCGACCTGGCGGCAGTCGGACATCGGGTGGTGCACGGCGGCAAGCGGTTTTATCGTCCGACGCGGTTGGACGACGCCGTGGTCGCCGAACTCGACAAGCTGTCGGAGTTGGCGCCGCTGCACAATCCGCCGGCGGTCAAGGCGATCGAGGTGGCGCGACGGCTGCTGCCCGACGTCCCGCACGTCGCCGTGTTCGACACCGCGTTCTTCCACGACCTGCCGCCCGCGGCCGCGACCTACGCCATCGACCGCGAGCTGGCCGAGCGACACCAGATCCGCCGCTACGGATTCCATGGCACGTCGCACGAGTACGTCAGCCAGCAGGCCGCGTCGTTCCTCGGCAGGCCGTTGGACGTCGTGAACCAGATCGTGCTGCACCTGGGTAACGGCGCGTCGGCTTCGGCCATCGTCGGCGGTCGTCCGGTCGAAACATCAATGGGCTTAACGCCGTTGGAAGGCCTCGTGATGGGCACCCGCAGCGGTGACATCGACCCGGGTGTTTACAGCTACCTGTGGCGCACCGCGAAGATGGACGTGGACGAGATCGAGTCGATGCTGAACAAGCGGTCCGGGGTGTTGGGCCTGTGCGGGGAGCGGGACTTCCGGCGGCTGGGCGAGATGATCGAATCCGGTGACGAGGTAGCGAAGTTGGCGTACGACGTGTTCATCCACCGGCTGCGCAAATACACCGGGGCCTACCTTGCCGTGCTGGGGCACACCGACGTCATCAGCTTCACCGCCGGAATCGGCGAGAACGTTCCGGCGGTCCGCCGCGACGCCGTGGCCGGCCTGGAAGAGCTGGGCATCGTGCTGGACCAGGCCCGCAATCTCGGCGCCGGGAAGGGGCCGCGGCAGATCTCTGCGGACGACTCTCCGATCGCCGTGCTGGTGATCCCGACCAACGAGGAGCTGGCCATCGCCCGCGACTGTGTCGGCGTGGTGGCCTGTGGATAGCCGAAAGCCCGGGGGCCGGCTGTCGTGCGACCCTTCGCGGCGTGCGGGAACCATTCATCGGCAGCGAGGCGCTGCGCCGCGGGGCCCTGGACCGCCATCAATTGCGCACGCGATACCGCGCCGTGCTGCCCGACGTGTACCTGCCGACCGCGGTGCAACCCTCGCTGGAGCAGCGCATCTGCGCGGCCTGGCTGTGGTCGAGGGGCCGGGCGACCATCGCGGGCGCGGCCGCCGCGGCACTGCACGGCACCAAGTGGATTCCCGCTGACGTCCCCGTCGAGCTGATCTGCGTCAACTCCCGGCCGCCGCGCGGTGTCGTGACGCGGCGCTGCCTGCTGTTGGACGGCGAAGCGCAGACGATGGACGGCCGGTCGGTCACCACGCCGGAGCGCACCGCGTTCGACATCGGCCGGGGCGGAGCGATCCACTCGGCGGTCGCACGGTTGGACGCGCTCGCGGCCGCAACGGGTTTCAAGGTCGAGGACGTTCTGTGCGTTGCGCGAGGCCACCCGGGCTCGCGGGGTCTGCGGCGCTTGGAGACCGCGCTCGAACTCGTCGACGCGGGCGCACAGTCTCCGCGGGAGAGCTACCTTCGGCTGCTTCTCATCGAGGCCGGATTCCCGCGGCCGCAGACCCAGATCCCCGTGCTGGGCGCCGACGGCATTCCCGTCGCTCACATCGACGTGGGCTGGGAGGAGTATCTGGTCGGTGTCGAATACGAGGGCGATCAACACCAGACCGACCGGCGACAGTATGTCTACGACATTGGACGCCTGGAAAGGGTCGAGCGGATGGGCTGGCTGATCGTCCGGGTCGTCACCGAGGATCACCGCGCCAACATCGTGCGACGGGTCCGGGCGGCGATGGTCGAGCGGGGTTGGACGGGGTGCTGACGCGTCGAGTGTGAACCCACGGCTTTCGTTGTGAGCCTACGGCTTTCGCTGTGAACACACGGCGGCGCCTGGGCGATTTTCCCGCCCACGATTACCTCTCGAAGCCCAGGATTCACAGTCGATGCGCTGCGAGGTGCGTAGCGCTAGAAGGTGCTTGTCGGCCGCACCTTGTTGGCCATGTCGACCAGCGTGTAGCGGTGCCGCTGGGTGGGCGCGACGCGGGCCAGGGCGCGCAGCGACGCCTCGACGCCCAGGCGCAGGCCGTGCTCGGTGAACGGGAAGCCGAGGATGTGGTTGGTGCTGGCCTCGTTGTCCTGCAGCCAGTCCATCGCCCCGCCCAGCACCAGCGCGCGGATCTGCAGCACGCGGGGCTCGGTGGGCGGCAGCGCCTCCACCCGCCGCGCGGCGTCGCGGATCTGCTCCTCGGTGATCTCGCTGACGGACCGGCCGGACATCAGCGTCACCGCACTGGTCAGCCGCGCGGTGGTGAAATGCCTTGAGGTGGCCGGGACTTCGTCGAGGGTGCGCACCGCGCCGGCCCGATCGCCCTCCGCGGAAAGGGATCTGGCCAGACCGAAGGCCGCCGAGATCACGCCGTCGTTGGTCTTCCACACCGTCTCGTAGAACTTGTGCTCGTCGGTGCTGCCGGCCAGCTCGGCGGTGGCCGCCAGCGCCAGCTTGGGCGCCAGCTCGCCGGGGAAGGTGTCCAGCACCTCGGTGAAATGCTTGATGGCCGAGTCGTAGTCGCCGGTGAGCAGCTCGGCGACGGCACGATACCAGACCAGCCGCCACCGCCAGCCGACCCGCTCGGCGAGGTCGTCGATCTTGCGGGTGGCCTTGGCCACGTCGCCGAGGTCCAGCAGCGCGCGGACCTCCATCAGCGGCAGCTCGATCGACTCGGACACGTCGGCGCCCTCGGCGTCCAGCGAGCCGTGTCGGGCGGCGCGCAGCGAGTCCAGCGTCTGCACCGGCTGGGAGAGCACGGTCGCCTGCAGCACCGGCGCGGCGACGTCCGTCGGGTCGACCAGCGGCACCGGCAGCGCGGTCACGATCTCCCGGGCGGTCAGCCGCTCCGAATGCACCTGACCGTCCAGGTAGACGTCGGTGTGCGCGACCAGCAGGTCCACCCCGAACGTCGAGCGGCTGGGGGAAAAGATCGTCGACAGCCCGGGCCGCGGCGTCCCGGTGTCCTGGGCGACCACCTCGCGCAGCACGCCCATCAGCTGCGCGGACATCTCGTCGGCGCTGGAGAACCGGCGCCGCGGGTCGGGGTCGGTGGCGCGGCGCAGCAGCCGGCCGAACGAGTCGTATTCGGCCAGCACGGGATCGTCCTCGGGCAGCCCGTCGACGTAGCGGCCGTTGCGGGTGCGCAGGTTCAGCGTCAACGCGGCCAGGGTGCGGCCCACCGTGTAGATGTCGGTGGCGACGGTGGGACCGGTCCGCACGATCTCGGGCGCCTGGAAGCCGGGCGTGCCGTAGAGGTAGCCGAACGAATTGATCCGCGACACCGCGCCCAGGTCGATCAGCTTGAGCTGCTCCTCGGTGAGCATGATGTTCTCCGGCTTGAGGTCGTTGTAGACCAGGCCGATGGAGTGCAGATAGCTCAGCGCGGGCAGGATTTCCACCACGTAGGCGACGGCCTCGGCGACCGGCAGCTTGCCCTCCCTGAGGCCCCGCTTGAGCGACTGCCCGCCGATGTACTCCATGACGATGTATCCGACGGGATCGCCGTGCCGGTCGGTGTGCTCGACGAAGTTGAAGATCTGCACGATCTGCGGGTGAACCACCTCGGCGAGGAACTGCCGCTCGGCCATCGCGATCGCCTGCGCCTCGGCGTCACCGGAATGAACCAGGCCCTTGAGCACCACCGGGCGGTCGTTGACGTTGTGGTCGACCGCCAAATACACCCAGCCCAGGCCGCCGTGCGCGATGCAGCCCTTGACCTCGTACTGGCCGGCGACGATGTCGCCCGGATTCAGTTGCGGCAGAAAGGTATACGGGCTCCCGCAGGACGGGCACCAGCCCTCCGACGCCCCCTTGCCCTCCTCGGTGGACCGCCCGACCGGCTTTCCGCAGTTCCAGCAGAACCGCTTGGATTCCGGCACCACCGGGTTGGTCATCAGCGCCTCGACCGGATCGATGTCGTGCACCCGCGGGATCTCGACCAGCCCGCCGCCGAGCTGCCTGGTCGGCGGAAGCACCCGCGTCCCGACGGTCATCCGGTCCTGCGGTTCGGTGTCCATGGCGCCGAGCTCGATGTGCGGCAGGTCGTCGTCCTCGTCGTCGAAATCCGGGCGGAACAGCGCCTGGGTGGCCTGCAGCCGTCCCGTCGCCATCTGGGTGTCCGGCGGCTGGGTCGCGGGACTGACGTCGTCCTGCTCGACGTCGCGTTCGACGTCCTGCCCGGCGTTCTTCTCCTTCTTCATGGGTTTCATGGGCTCGGCCATCAGTCCACGTACCTCGGCGTGGGCGGGGCGGGCGCCGGGCCCAGCACCCCTAACCACTTGCGGTACAACGTGTTCCACGTGCCGTCCCGGCGGATGCGTTCCAGCGTGCCGTTGACGAACCGGACCAGTCCGGTGTTGTCCAGCTTGATCCCGATGCCGTAGGGCTGGGTGGCCAGGTTCGGCCCGACGATGTGCAGGTACGGATCCTCCTCGACCAGCCCGGCCAGGATCGAGTCATCGCTGCTGACGGCGTCGATCTCGCGCTGCTGCATCGCCACCAGGCAGTCGGCCCAGTTCACCACCGACACGATGACCGGCGGCGGCGCGATCTCGCGGATCCGGTGCAGCGACGTCGTGCCCCGGGCCACGCAGACCCGCTTGCCCGACAGGTCGGCCGCCTTGACGATCGGCGAGTCGCGCGGGGCCAGGATGCGCTGGTTGGCGTCGAGGTACACGGTGGAGAAATTCACCAGCTGGCGCCGCTCGCAGGTGATGGTCATGGTCTTGACGACGACGTCGACCTCGGAGTTCTGCAGCGCGGTCACCCGCTCGTCGGCCGAAAGGATCCGGTACTCGACGTGCGACGGGGAGCCGAAGATGTCGCGCGCGATCTCGCCCGCGATGTCGACGTCGAAGCCGCTGATCTCGCCGGTGATCGGGTCGCGGAAGCTGAACAGGTTGCTGCCGATGTCGAGCCCGACGATCAGCCGGCCGCGGGCGCGGATGTCGGCCACCGCGGCGTCGGCCTCGGCCTTGGTGGGGAAGGGACGCAGGCTCGCGGTCGCGTCGCAGTGCTGGCTGTCGTCCTTCGGCAGCGGCGGCTGCGGCGGCAGCTGCTCCATGCCCACCGGGGTGGGGGGCGGCAGCGTCGGCACCGTGGCCACGGTCAGCGATTCGGTGTGGCTGCAACCCGCCAGCACGATCGACGCGGCCAGCGCGCCGCACGCCCGTCGGGCCCAGCGCAGGCCGACCATCATCGATACTCTTTCAGCCGCGGCCACAGCCCGAGGGCGACCGCGATGGCGGCGCCCAGGCTGAGCACCACGCCGCCGACCTGCGCGCCGGACAGCCCGCCGCGCGCGGACAGCACGTCGTTGCGCAGGTGGATGCGGCTTTGGTCCATGGCCTTGCCCAGCTCTTCCTCGAGCTTGTCGAAGGCGGGGGTGGAGTCGTCCTCGCCGCTGCCCAGCGCGACCTGGGTGGCGGCCCGGTAGTTGCCCACCGAGATGTAGGCGTTGATCCGGTCGTTGGCCTGCCGCCAGCGGACCAGCAGCTGATCGGCGCCCTGCAGGTCGGGCTTGTCGACGGCGTCGCTGCGTGACATGTACTGCTCGAGCTGGTTGTGCATCGAGTCGATCCGTTGATAGAACGACTGCTTGCGTCGGTCCTCGTCGCCGCGCCGGATCAGCGACAGCGTCTCGTCGGCGCGCGCCTGCTGCGCGGTGATCGCCACATTGGTCACCGTCTTGAGCGACTCCGCCGCGGTGTCCTTTGCGCTGCGACTCGCGGTCGTTGAGATCGTCAGCGCAGTTCCGACCCACACCACCATGACGAGAATACCGAGCGCGCCGACAACCAGGCCGGGGTTGATGCGGCGCCGGGTGCGCCGCGCCAGCCATCGATGCGAGAACGCGCCGAAGACCACCGTCGTGGCGACGACGAGGATCACCGGGGCCGGGAAATGGGTGGACGCCGTGGTTTCCGAGTCCACCCGCTCCGTGGTGGCCTGGTAGAGCTGCGCCGCGTCGGGCAGGATCGTCGACTGCATCAGCCCCGACGCCTCCGACAGGTACGACGACCCGACCGGGTTGCCCGCGCGGTTGTTGGTCCGCGCTATCTCGATCAGGCCGGTGTACACGGCCAGCTCGGCGTTGAGCTTGCCCAGCAGCTGCACCAGGGGTTCGTCGGTCAGCCCGCTCGACGCCCGGGTCACGGCCACCGCGGCGTCGGTGATGGCCTGCTCGTAGCGCTGCCGCACGGGTCGCGGCTCGGCCTGGGCGATGAACGCCGTGGCCGCCGCGGCGTCGGCCACCGACAGCGTGGTGTAGAGCCGCCCGGCGGCGAACGACAGCGGCTCGGTGTGGTTGAGCACCGTCGTCAGCACCTGCTGGCGGTGGTTGATGGTCGTCGACGTGGCGAAGGCGCTGGACACGCCGAGCGCCGCCAGCACGATGCCGATGGTCAGGATGCGGCCCGGCGTCGTCGAGATGAACCACCAGCGCGGATGTGCCGGTTCCGCCGGCGACCGCGACCCCAGCGGCTCGGTCGACGGGTGCGCCAGCTCAACCGTCACGTCTGTTCCGACCTCAGCTTTCGGCCTCTATTAGTCGCTGCACGAACCTGTATAAGCGAATTCTAAGAGAATGTTCCGGCGCATGGGGGGAGGCGGAGCCAATTGGCCGCGGGCTTCGAGGATTGCCCGCCTGCCTATCCTGAACTCGTGCAGGGCGACGGTGACGGATGGGTGATATCCGACCGTGGCGTCCACTACTGGGGCCGGTACGGCGCGGCCGGGCTGCTGCTGCGGGCCCCGCGACCCGATGGCACCCCGGCGGTGCTGCTTCAGCATCGCGCGGTGTGGAGCCATCAGGGCGGGACGTGGGGTTTGCCGGGCGGCGCCCGCGACAGCCACGAGTCCGCGGAGGAGACCGCGGTCCGCGAGGCGCGCGAGGAGGCCGGGCTGCTCGCCGAGCTGCTGGCAGTGCGGGCGACCGTGGTCACCGCCGAGGTCTCCGGGCCCGGCGGCGCGCACTGGACCTACACCACCGTCGTGGCCGACGCCGGCGAGCTGCTGCACACCGTGCCCAACCGCGAAAGCGCCGAGCTGCGCTGGGTGGGCGAGGACGAGGTGGCCGGCCTGCCGCTGCACCCCGGCTTCGCCGACAGCTGGCACCGGCTGCGCACCTCACCGGCGCTGGTGCCGCTGGGCCACGCCGACGAGCGGCGGCGACGCCTGCCGCGAACGATGGAGATCGAATCCGGGAAATTCGTCTGGTGCATGCCGGGCGACGCGGATCAGGAGCCGCTGAGCCCGGAGATCAACTCGCTGCTGCAAGCGCTGACCTGAGCTGGCGCGCCGCCGCCCGCGGGTCCTCGGCCGCGGTGATCGCCCGCACCACCACGACCCGGCGGGCCCCGGCCGCGAGCACGTCGGGCAGCCGCGCGGCGTCGATGCCGCCGATCGCGAACCACGGCTTGTCGCTGGCGAGTTCGCCGGCGAGTTCGGCTGCGGCGCGCACCAGGTCCAGGCCCGGCGCCGCGCGGCCGGGCTTGGTCGGGGTGGGCCAGCAGGGGCCGACGCAGAAATAGTCGGCCTCGCCTCGCGCGGCCGCGGCGACCTGGCCGGGATCGTGGGTGGACAGGCCCAGCAGCGTGTCCGGCCCGACGATCTCCCGCGCCACGGCCAGCGGCAGGTCGCCCTGCCCCAGGTGCAGCACGTCGGCGCCGGCGGCGCGGGCGATGTCGGCCCGGTCGTTGACCGCGAACAGGGCGCCGTGCCGGCGGGCCGCGTCCGCCAGCACCTCGCACGCCGCCAGCTCGTCGCGTGCCTCGAGCGGCCCGAACCGCTGCTCACCGACCGATCCCTTGTCGCGGAGCTGGATGACGTCCACCCCGCCGGCCAGCGCGGCGTCGGCGAATTCGGCCAGGTCGCCGCGCTCACGGCGGGCGTCGGTGCACAGGTAGAGCCTGGCCGATGCGAGACGGGCGACGGGTTGGTGCACACCGCGACGCTAGCGCGCTAGCGTGGAACCCGAACAAACACGGGAGTCCCGGCGAACGGGGACTGAGAGTGGGCGCGCGTGCCCTTACCGTCGAACCTGATCCGGGTCATGCCGGCGAAGGGAGCGCAGGATGCAGTCTCTGGCCGTCATCGGCGGCGGCGTCATCGGGCTGTCGGTGGCGCGCGCGGCGGCGCGGGCCGGGTGGTCGGTGCGGGTGCACCGCACCGGTGAGGCCGGCGCGTCCTGGGTCGCCGGGGGGATGCTGGCGCCGCACAGCGAGGGCTGGCCCGGCGAGGAGTGGTTGCTACGGCTGGGCCTTGAGTCGCTGCGGCTGTGGCGCGAGGGCGGCTTCACCGACGGGCTGCCGCCGGGGGTGATCACCGCGCGCGAGTCGCTGGTGGTGGCCGTCGACCCCGCCGACGTGGCGGACCTGCGCACCGTCGCCGATTGGCTGTCGGCGCAGGGCCACCCGGTGGTGTGGGAGCCGGCCGCCCGCGACGTCGAACCGCTGCTGGCACAAGGCATCCGGCACGGCTTCCGGGCGCCGACCGAGCTGGCGGTGGACAACCGCGTGCTGCTCGACGCGCTGGCGGCGGACTGCGAGCGTCTCGGCGTCGAGTGGGCGCCGCCGGTCTACGACCTGGCCGGGGCCGACGGTGACGCGGTGGTGATCGCCAACGGCATCGACGCGCCCGCGCTGTGGCCCGGCCTGCCGGTGCGCCCGGTGAAGGGCGAGGTGCTGCGCCTGCGCTGGCGAAAGGGCTGTATGCCGTTGCCGGACAGGGTGATTCGCGCCCGTGTGCACGGCCGGCAGGTGTATCTGGTTCCGCGCGCGGACGGCGTCGTGGTCGGTGCCACCCAGTACGAGCACGGACGCGACACGGCCCCGGTGGTGTCCGGGATCCGCGACCTGCTCGACGACGCGTGCGCGGTGCTGCCGGCGCTGGGCGAGTACGAGCTGGCCGAGTGCGCCGCCGGGCTGCGCCCGATGACACCCGACAACCTGCCCCTGGTGCGACGGCTGGACGCGCGCACCCTGGTCGCCGCCGGCCACGGCCGGTCGGGATTTTTGCTGGCGCCGTGGACCGCGGAACGGATTGTCTCCGAACTCGTTCCGGTGGGAGCCCCCCGATGATCGTCACGGTCAACGAGAAACGGGTCGAGGTCGACGAGCAGACCACGGTCGCGGCGCTGCTGGAGTCGCTGGGCTTTCCCGACCGGGGCATCGCGGTGGCGATGGACCTCTCCGTGCTGCCTCGTTCGGATTGGACGACAAAGCTTTTCGATGGAGCGCGACTCGAGGTGGTGACGGCGGTGCAGGGTGGCTGATTCCAAGTTGACGATCGCCGACCGCAGCTTCGCGTCGCGGCTCATCATGGGCACCGGCGGAGCGACCAACCTGGCGGTGCTGGAGGAGGCGCTGATCGCGTCGGGCACCGAGCTGACCACCGTCGCCATGCGCCGCGTCGACGCCGAGGGCCGCACCGGAATGCTGGACCTGCTCAACCGGCTCGGCATCACGCCGCTGCCCAACACCGCGGGGTGCCGCAGCGCGGCCGAGGCGGTGCTCACGGCGCAACTGGCCCGTGAGGCGCTGGACACCAACTGGGTCAAGCTCGAGGTGATCGCCGACGAGCGGACGCTGCTGCCCGACGCGGTCGAATTGGTCAGGGCCGCCGAGCAATTGGTCGACGACGGGTTCGTCGTTCTGCCCTACACCAACGACGACCCGGCGCTGGCCCGGCGGCTGGAGGACACCGGTTGCGCGGCGGTGATGCCGCTGGGCTCGCCGATCGGCACCGGCCTCGGCATCACCAACCCGCACAACATCGAGATGATCGTCGCCCGCGCCCGCGTTCCGGTGGTGCTCGACGCCGGCGTCGGCACCGCGAGCGACGCCGCGCTGGCGATGGAGCTGGGTTGCGACGCGGTGCTGTTGGCCACCGCGGTGACCCGGGCCGCCGATCCACCGGCGATGGCCGCGGCGATGGCCGCCGCCGTCACCGCCGGCTACCTGGCGCGGCGGGCCGGGCGTATCCCGAAACGCTTCTGGGCGCAGGCATCCAGCCCGTCCCGATGAAACGCTATGTGGCCCTTGGCAGTTCGATGGCCGCCGGTCCCGGCATCCGGCCGCGCGCCGCGGGCGCGCCGCGGTGGTCGGGCCGATCGGCCCGCAACTACCCGCATCTGCTGGCCGAACGGCTGGAGCTCGACCTGGTCGACGTCACGTTCTCCGGCGCGACCACCGCGCACGTGCTGGCCGACCGCCAGCACGGCCAGCCGCCGCAGATCGCCGCGCTGGACGGCTCGGAGAGCCTGGTCACGGTCACCATCGGCGGCAACGACGTCGGCTACGTCCCGCTGCTGATGGCCGCGTCGCTGCCGCGCTGGGCGCGGCACGTGCCGGTGCTGGGTGGGCGGATATCCGAACTGCTGGACCGTGACACCCGCGACCGGGCCCTGGCCGAGGCGTCCCATGCGCTGCGCGCGGTGGGCCGCGCGGTGCGGGAGCGCGCACCGCGCGCCCGGATCTGCTTCGTCGACTATCTGACGATCCTGCCGCCCGCGGGCGCACCGGCCCCGCCGCTCTCGCAGCCGGAGGCCGACCTGGGCCGCCATGTCGCCGAGGCGCTGGAACGGCTCACGGCCGACGCCGCCGTGGTGAGCGGGTGCGAGATCGTCAGCGCCGCGGGGGCCAGCCGGCAACACCACGCCTGGTCGGCCGAGCCGTGGACGACGACGCCGGCGCGACTCGGCGTGCCGCTACCGGGCCGGCCGGCCCCGCTGCACCCCAACGGCGCCGGGATGCGCGCGGTCGCGGAACTCGTTGCGGCTCAGCTGTAGAGGTCAGCCGTTGGTCTGCCACCACTGGTAGAGCGCGTTGACGTCGGTGTTGGAGGCGCGGATGTGGCTCAACACGTTCTTGGCGTCGGTGGTCCAGGTGATCACCGCGGCGTTCTTGTAGGTTCCGCACGCCACCTGCCCCGCGGTCTTGCCGCTCTGGCTCCACGTCGTCGGCGATTTACCACTGTCGCCGCACGCGACCAGGGACACCCCGCCGAGGCCGTCCGAGAACGCGCTGGCGACATCGGTGCTGTTCTTGAAGAGCTGGTACACGCCGGCGGCCGGGCCGCTGGAGTCGGGGTTTTGCCCGCAGTCGAGCTCGGCCACCACCGAACCCGTCAGGGGAGCCGATTGACAATTGTTGAGGCCGTAGCCCTTCGACAGCGCGCTGGCCAACGTGTTGACGTCGGCCGAGCTGCCGGTGGGGTCCGCGCTCGCGGTGGCGCTACCGGCGAGGGCGGAACCGCCCATGAGCGCTACGGCCGCCGCGGCGCGCAGTGCGTGGGTGAGAGGGGACATTTTGAACTCCTTTGTTTTAGTGGAAAACCGGTGACTGCGAGCATCTTTCGGCTCGTTGTGCGTGGAATGCGCTGGGGCCCGGCCGTTCAGCCGTTGGACTGCCACCACTGGTAGAGCGCCGCGACGTCACCACCGGATCCGCGGATGAGGCTCATCACGTTCTTGGCGTCGGTGGTCCAGATGACCTCCGCCTGGCCCTGATACGTCCCGCACGCCACCTTTCCCGCCGAGTCGGTGTTGCTGCCCTGGTGCCACACGGTCGGCGACTGGGTGTCCCCGCAATTGGTCAGCGTGTCGGCCTTGATGCTGTTGGCGAACGAGCCGGCCAGGTCGCCGGGGTTGTTGAAGAGCATGTACTTGGCAAAGACCGGCCCGTTGGGGTCGTTGTTGTGGCCGCACTGCAGGACGGCCGCCACGCCGTTGGGCGGCGCCTGCGAGGTGCAGTTGCTGGGGCTGTAGCCCTTCGACAGGGAGCCGGCGAGCGTGTCGCTGGGATCCGCTGCGGCGGTGGCCGTGCCGAAGCAGACCGCGCTGCACACGAGCCCCGCGGCCGTCGCGGCCCGCCCGAGGGTCAGGTGAAACATTCGATGGCTCCTTACGGTCGTCGGACCGCCGGTGCGGCTGCGCTGACGTCCGGGAAACGTGCTTCGGCTAAACGGATCGTAAGGCTATGTCGTGGGTATGCAACACATTCCGTTGGATATTATCTGTCTGGTCACCTTTCTCGGCGCACCCCGGCGACCGCGCCGGCCGGCCGCGCGCGACGTCGACGGTAGCGAAATATCCTGACAGCCAAGGTATTTCGAGATACTCCCCGGAGGGATCGTGGCGGCCGGACGCGAATCCGGTGGCAAGCCGCCGGTCCCGCACCGCGCCCCGTTGCGTTTGCCGAGATCGGCCGGGATATGAATTTCGTGTTCAAACCACTCGCGCGACCACCGTCGGGTATGGTAAGCACCGCTTTACGCCAGCTAACTTCCCCCCTCGACTGGAGTACCGATGACACAACAGCCGCCGCCTCCTCCCCCTCCCGGTTACCCGCCGCAGCAGCCGCCCGGCGGTCAGGCGCCGGACAACTACCTGGTGTGGTCGATCTTGGCGACGATATTCTGCTGCCTCCCGTTTGGGATCGTGGCGATCGTCAAATCCAGCCAGGTGAACGGGTTGTGGGCACAGGGCCGTTACGCCGAGGCCCAGGCGTCCGCCGAGGCCGCCAAGAAGTGGGTGATCTGGTCGGTGGTCGTCGGTGTGGTGGTCGGCGTCATCTACGGCATCCTGATGGCGATCGGCGCGTTCAACGCCAACACGAATGCGGCGCTCGCCGCGATGTTCTAAGCCGGCATCATGGTGACCCGCACCGGGTCGGCGGCCGCGGGTTTGGGCGCGCCGCTCCTGGTGGCGGCGTCCACGACGGCGGTGTGCGCCTTCACCTGGGTGGCCGACCCGACGACCCCGGGTGGCCCGATGCCGGTGTGCCCCACCAAGGCCCTGTTGGGCATCGACTGCCCCGGGTGCGGGAGCGCCCGGATGCTGTATTCGCTGTTGCACGGCGACGTGACGGCGGCCGCGAGGTTCAACGCGCTGGCCTTGGTGGCGCTGGTGTTGCTGGTGGTCGCGTACGGCGCGTGGACCTACGGCCGGGTGACGGGCCGCCGGATCCGGGGCTGGCAACACCGTCGATGGTCGGCGGCGGTGACGCTGGCGGTGGTGCTGGCCTGGTTTGTGGTGCGCAACATTCCCGCCGCGCCATTCAACGCGCTGTATGTCTAATACCCTTGGGCGCGATGGCAAAAAATTCGCGGCCGATCCCGGCGGTACTCGCCGTGGTCGCCCTCACCGTGCTCACGTCCGGCTGCTCGCATCGCTGCCCCACCCTGGAGCAGGCGACCGGTAACCCCGCCGCGGCCCAGTTCGCCACCGCGTTGCACGACAAGGTCACCACCGACGCGATGATGGCGCACCTGACGAAACTCCAGGACATCGCCAACGCCAACAACGGCACTCGCGCGGTGGGCACCCCCGGCTACGAGGCCACCGTCGACTACGTGGCTAATACGCTGCGCAACAGCGGTTTTGACGTGCAGACCCCGGAGTTCTCGGCCCGGGTGTTCCACGGCGACAAGCCGGAGGTGACGGTCGGCGGCAGGCCCGTGGAGGCGCACGCCCTGGACTACAGCCTCGGCACACCGGCGGAAGGGGTGAGCGGGCCGCTGGTGGCCGCGCCGACCGGAGACAGCCCGGGCTGTAAGCCGGCCGACTACGACGGGCTGGCGGTGCAGGGCGCCGTGGTGCTGGTGGATCGCGGCGCCTGCCCCTTCTCCCAGAAGGAGGACGCCGCGGCGCAGCGCGGCGCCGTGGCGATGATCGTCGCGGACAACGTCGACGAGCAACAGATGGGCGGGACCCTGGGGGCGAACACCGAGGTGAAGATCCCGGTCGTCGGCGTGACCAAGTCCGTCGGGGTGCAGCTGCGCCTGCAGCCGGGACGCGCCACCATCAAGCTCAACGCCCACATCCAGAGTTTCAAGGCCCGCAACGTCATCGCGCAGACCAAGACCGGCTCGCCCACCGACGTGGTGATGGCCGGCGCGCACCTGGACAGCGTGCCGGAAGGGCCGGGCATCAACGACGACGGGTCCGGGGTGGCCGCGGTCCTGGAAACCGCGGTGCAGCTGGGGAATTCGCCACAGGTGCGCAACGCGGTGCGGTTCGGCTTCTGGGGCGCGGAGGAGCTCGGGCTGATCGGGTCGCGCAACTACGTCGAGTCGCTGGACCTCGACGCGCTCAAAAACATTGCGCTGTACCTCAACTTCGACATGCTCGCGTCGCCCAACCCCGGCTACTTCACCTATGACGGCGACCAGTCGCTGCCCGCGGACGCGCGCGGCCAGCCGGTGGTGCCGGAGGGCTCCGCGGGGATCGAGCGCACCTTCGTCGCCTACCTGAAGTCGGCCGGCAAGACGGCGCAGGACACCTCGTTCGACGGCCGCTCCGACTACGACGGGTTCACGCTGGCCGGCATCCCGGCGGGCGGCCTGTTCTCCGGCGCGGAGAACAAGAAGTCCGGCGAGCAGGCGAAGCTGTGGGGCGGCACCGCCGACGAGCCGTTCGACCCCAACTACCACAAGAAGACCGACACCCTCGACCACATCGACCGCACCTCGCTGGGCATCAGCGGCAGCGGCGTCGCCTACGCGGTGGCCCTGTACGCGCAGGACCTCGGCGGGCGAAACGGCGTCCCGATCATGCCGGACCGCACCCGCCACGTGCTGTCCAAGCCATGACGCGGGCCATGCTGCGCCGGGTGGGGGCGGTGTTGGCGCTGACCGGGCTGCTGGCGGGCTGCTCGTCGTCGCGCCCGGCGCCGCGCGCCGCGGCGCCGGACCTGGGCCGTGGCCTGGCCGCGAAGGTGACCGTCGACGCGATGTTCGGCCACCTGCGCGCGCTGCAGGACGTCGCCAACGCCAACAAGGGCATCCGCGCGGAGGGCACACCCGGATACGACGCCAGCGTGGAGTATGTGGCGAAGACGTTGCGCGGCAAGGGTTTCGACGTGTCGACGCCGCAGTTCGACCGGCTGTACGCCGTGTCGCCGGGCAAGCCGGCGCTGACGCTGGACGGTCGCAGCTATCCGGTCGACCAGGCCTCGCTGCTGGTCCGCACGCCGCCCGGCGGCCTGACCGGGCCGCCGGTCCGGCCCACGGTGCCGTCCGGGTGCGCGGCCGGCGACTACCCGGCCGCGATGCCCAAAGGTGCCATCGCCGTCGTCGACGACTCCCGCTGCTCGGTGGTCGACAAGCAGAACAGCGCGGTGGCCAAGGGCGCCGCGGCGCTCGTCGTGCTCAGCACGCCCGGCGGCCAGGGCGCGCCGCCCACGCTGTTCAACCGCGGTTACTTCAAGCAGCTGACGGTGCCGGTCGCCGTCGCGGGCGGGTATGCCGCCGGCGCCCTGGCGCGCGCCACCGCGCCGATACGCCTGGTGCTGGACGCCGAGAATGTCGACATCACGTCGCGAAACGTGCTGGCGCAGACCAAAACCGGCTCGCCGAACGACGTGATCGTGGTCGGCGCGCACCTCGACGGCCCGCGCGGCGGCCCGGGCATCAACGACAACGGCTCCGGGGTGGCCGCGGTGCTGGAAACGGCGCTGCAGCTGGGCCCGTTGGCGCCGGTGAACAATGCGGTGCGGTTCGCGTTCTGGGGCGCCGACGAGGACGGCCTCAACGGCGTCATGGACTATCTGTTCGGCCTGGACAACGGTCAGCTCAACGACATCGCCCTGTATCTGAACGCCAACCTGATCGGCTCCCGCAACGCCGGCTTCTTCACCGACGACGGCGACCAGTCCGGTCCGCCCGGGCAGGGCATCGCGTTCGGCGACGTGCCCGAGGGGTCGGCCGGCATCGAGCGCACGCTATCGGCCTACCTGAACCTGTCCGGGAAGCGGCCCGCCGACATGCCGTTGGGCACCCGGACCGACTACCACCCGTTCATGTTGGCGGGCGTGCCGATCGGCGGTTTGACCGCCGGTGCTTCGCAACCGAAAACGACTGTGCAGGCGCGCCTGTGGGGCGGGCAGGCCGGCGTCGGCTTCGATCCGAACTTCCAGGGACCCCGGGACACCCTCGACAACATCGACCGGGAAGCGTTGGCGGTCATGGGTTCTGGGCTGGCGTTCGCGGTCGGCAGCTACGCCGAGTCGATCGGGGGCGTCAACGGCGTCCCGTCCCACGACAAGCGGCACCGCACCCGGCTGCCGTAGCACCCGTCGGCCGATCGGCGGTCCGGGGGTTTGCTGGTGTGCCGATTTGTGGCACGCTCGTTGATCGACGGATCTAGAATGAGATCCCTTTGATGCTGCCGTGCAGGCCGGTCGGGATGAGGTTGGTCATGGATAACCACGCGCGGAATCGACGTCGACCGGCCGGTGCCCGCCGGCGCGCCGCGGTGGCGGCGCTGCGGGCGGCAATCGCCTGCGCAGCGGCGACACTCGTGGTCGCGGGCTGCAGCACCTTCGTCGAGGGGCGGGCCCTGTCGATGCTCAACGACCCGTTCCGGGTCGGGGGCCTGCCGGCCACCAACGGTCCCAGCGGCATTCGCCCGAACGCGCCGAGTCCGAACGGGACGGTGCTCAACACCAACAACGGAACGATTGACAAGCTGTCGTTGCTGTCGGTGAACGACATCGAGGAGTACTGGAAGTCGGTGTACGGCGATTCGCTGAAGGGAACGTTCATCCCGGTCGACAAGCTGATCTCGTATGACTCCAACAACCCCAGCAGCCCGATCGTCTGCCACAACGACACCTACAAGCTCGTCAACGCGTTTTTCACGTCGCGCTGCAACCTGATCGCCTGGGATCGCGGGGTGTTCATGCCCATCGCGCAGCGCTATTTCGGCGACATGTCCGTCAACGGCGTGCTGGCGCACGAGTTCGGGCATGCCCTGCAGCAGATGGCGAAACTGGTGACGCGCAAGGACCCCACCATCGTTCGCGAGCAGCAGGCCGACTGCTTCGCCGGTGTCTACCTGTTCTGGGTGGCCGACGGCAAGTCGCCGCGCTTCACGCTGAGCACCGCCGACGGGCTCGACCACGTGCTGGCGGGCATCATCACCACCCGCGACCCGGTGATGGACGCCGACGCCGAGAACGACGACGAACACGGATCCGCGCTGGATCGCATCGGCGCCTTCCAGATGGGCTTCATCAGCGGGGCATCGGCGTGCGCGGGAATCAACAAGCAGGAAATCGAGCAGCGTCGCGGCGATCTGCCCAACGCCCTGCGGGTCGACACCAACGGGGACCCGGAGACCGGCGAGGTCACGATCGACCAAGACACCCTGTCGACGCTGACCGAACTCCTGGGAAAGATCTTCTCCCCGAAGAATCCGCCGGCGGTGTCCTACAGCCCGGCCGGTTGCCCGGATGCGAAACCCAACCCGCCGGCGTCCTACTGCCCGGCCACCAACACCATCTCGATCGACCTGCCCGCGCTGGCGTCGATGGGCAAGGTCTCCGCCGAAAGCGAACACACGTTGCCGCAGGGCGACGACACCGCCCTGTCGGTGGTGATGTCCCGGTACGCGCTGGCGGTGCAGCACGAGCGCGGGCTGCCGATGCAGAGCCCGTGGACCGCGCTGCGAACCGCATGCCTGACCGGTGTCGTGCACCGCAAGATGGCCGAGCCCATCGAGTTGCCTTCCAAGAAGGAGCTTTTGCTGACCGCCGGCGATCTCGACGAGGCCGTTGCCGGCTTGCTCACCAACCACCTCGTCGCCAGCGACGCCGACGGCACCAGTGTCCCGGCCGGTTTCACCCGGATAGCGGCGTTTCGCGGCGGCGTGACCGGCAACATGGACGCGTGCTACTCGCGCTATCCCGGCTGAACCAGGGTGGCGCGGGCTAGATCTCGGCGAGGCGCGGTATCAGCTCGTCGGCATAGCGGCGGATGAAGCCGACGGGGTCCGGGTTGCCGGGCAGCGGACCGATGTTGATCATCTCGATGCCCAGCGCCCCGAAGCGTTCCACGGTCTTCAGGTAGTCGTCCGTGTCCTCGAACGGGTCGAGCGGCAGCAGGCCTCCCGCCGTCTTGCGGATTTCGCCGGGGTCGCGGCCGAGCGCGGCGCAGTGGCGATTCAGCACGTCGACCTTGTGCTCGAGCTCGTCGGCGTCGGTCGCCATGCTGTTCCAGACGTCGGCGTACCGCGCGACCAGGCGCAGCGTCTTGCGCTCGCCGTCACCGCCGATCAGCACCGGCGGACGCCGAATCGGTTGCGGCGCACAGATGGTCTCGGCCAGCCGATAGTGCTTGCCGTTGTACGGCCCGTCGTCGTCGCTCCACATCTGCCGGCAGATCTGCAGCGTCTCTTCCAGCATCTCGAAGCGGGTGCTCAGCGGCGGATATGGAATGCCGAGCGCGGTGTGCTCGCGGTCGTACCACGCCGCGCCCAGCCCCAGCATCGATCGGCCCTGCGACAGCACGTCGAGCGTGGTGACGGCCTTGGCCAGCACCCCCGGATAGCGGTAGGTGACGCCGGTGACCAGCAACGCCAGCTCGATCGTCGTCGTCCGCCCGGCGAGGAAACCCAGGGACGTGTAGCCCTCGAGGAACGGATTGTCCGCGGGCCCAAGGGCTTCCATCTGGAAGAAGTGGTCGGCCAGGGTGAACAGCGTCGCGCCGCCCTGCTCGGCGGCCCTGGCCGTGTCGGCCAGCGTCGGGCCCAGGTTCGCCGGGTCGCCCGGCAGGAAATCGATGAAGTGCACTCCGACTTGCATTGCGTATTCGTCCCTTCGAGCGCGGTGGCGGTCCCCCGCGGGGTACCCGTTCTGCGCTCGCCGATGCCGTGGGCTCAGGCGGACGAGGTTTCCTTCTCGGGCTGCGCGGCCCGCACCCAGGCCAGCAGGAACGCCGCGATCAGCAGCGACCCGACGGCGACCGTCGGGATCGCCCAGGCGCGACGGATGATCAGCGCGGTGTCGCACCTGGTGGCGAGGTGGGCCTGCGCGGCCTGGTTGAGGTCGGCGCTGAAGCCGTTGCCGCAGGCGACCTGGACCCCGTAGAGGTCGAATTGGTCCAGGTAGACCGGATACGCCAGGGCCAGGAGCCCGATCAGCGCAAGCGCCAGGCCCGCGATTCCGATGATCGTGTGACGACGAGTCAAGATTCCCCCAATTTCCTTTCTCGGCCCGCGGCCGATTATGTGAATATCAATTCAGGTCATGCAGACGTTCGAGAACAGCAGCACCGGCCACGACACGATCGACCCCAGGAACGACACCGCCAAATCGACCCCGTGCATCTGATGCAGATGCTCGGTGTGGGTCGTCGACCAGATCGTGCCTATCAGCAGGTATGGCGTGCCCAAGATCAACCCGATGGCGATCAGCTGCCCGATGGTGACCTGGAAGCCGAGCACCCGGCGAACTTTGTCCAACATCTGCGGTCCCTCCGGCGACCCCGCTCGGCAACGCCCCCTCGAGCGCGCCGGGCGCCCATTATGTTAATGGAGATTCCACGAGTTCGGAAGGCGTTCAGGTCATGCAGACGTTGGCGAACAGCAGCACCGGCCAGGACACGATCGAGCCGAGGAACGACACGACGAGGTCGGCGCCCTGCATGCCGCGAAGGTGGTCGGTATGGGTCGACGACCAGATCAGCCCGACGACGAAGTACGGGGCGCCCAACAGCACCCCGAGCCCCATCCACTCGGCGACGGTCATCTGGTAGCTCAGCAGCCGCCGCAGCTTGGTCATCAACGGCCGCGCTCCTTTCCGGCCGGGCGTCCCAGCAGGATGGTCTCCGCCAGGCGGCGCGCGGTCGACCGGGCGTGTGCGGTGTTGTTGTCGTGCCGGACGACCCGGCCCAGGTCGACGATGACCGCGTAGGCGGCGTGGACCGCGTACCGCGCCCGCCCGACGCTCAGGCCCGGGCGCGCCGCCGCGGCCAGCCGAGCCCACGCGTCGACGCTGGACTGCTGGATCGCGTCCAGCATCAGCATCTCCTCCGCGGGCAGATTGTGCCGCTCCGTGTAGTAGATGTAGGCGACCTCGGGACGCGCGAAGGATCGGGCGACGTAGGCGTCCAGCAGTGCCGAGAGCGCCCGCCCGGGGTCGGCGGTGCGCGCGACGACCTTGGCCACGTCGCCCGAAAGGCGGTCCGCCGCACGGCGATACAGCGCGGTCAGGATGTCGACCTTACCGGGGAAGTAGCGGTAAAGTCCCGACGGCTGCGTGCCCACGGCCGCCGCGATGTCGTCCATGCTGGTGTCGCGGAACCCGCGCTCGTAGAACAGGTGCAGCGATTCATGCAGGACGAACTCGTAGGTGCCCGCGGACGCGGTGACGGCGGGTCGCGGCGCGGCCGGCGCGCGGGCCCGGCCGGCCGGCAGGTCGGCGGCGAGGACGTCGGCGGCCATCCGGGACACGGCGTCGCGGATCTCGCCGACCGCGAGCGGCGCCGTGTGGTCGGTGATGCTGCCGATCACGGCGAGCGCCGCCGCCGACAGCGTCGACAGCTGGGGCGGCTTCAGCGTCGGCCGCAGGACCGCCAGCGGCCGACGCAGGCGCCGGTTGGTGAGCCTGAGCTGGTCCTTGAGCGCGGTCCGGTCGGCGCCCTGCAGATAGCGCCCCTCCCACCGGTACAGGCCGCCGGCGGTCCGGTTGGCGATCGCGGTGTCGACGAGCGCGGTGACCAGGGCACCTAGCAGCTCGGCCGGGTCGCCTTCGGCGGCGTCGTCGGCGAACGCGGTGGCCTCGACGAGCTGTCGGCCCAGGGCGAGCACCGCATCGCGGAACAGGTCATACTTGCTCGGCGAATGGCGGTACAGCGCGGCCGGCGAGATACCCACCCGCGCGGCGATGTCCTCCATGCTCACCGCGTGATAGCCCTGGGCGCTGAACGCGTCGGCCGAGGCCCGGGCGATCTGCGCCTTGCGGTCCTTGGGCCGCCGTCGCACCTCGGGTGAACTTTCAATCACTTCCGCTGCCCCTTTACGCGCAATCGCAGGAAAGCTTTCGCTCGGATGACTAGGAATGGACATTAACTTATCGTTGCGCGCCAGTCGAGGATGTGAGACGCTTCGTCAACGATGGCCACACCACGCGTGCCGGCCGACGTGCCGGTGACGACCACGCGGATCAGCATCGGCCGGCGCACCGCCCGCTGGAGCGACGGGCCGGTCGCGGTGAGCGACGCGATGGATTTCTGGTCCTTTGCGGCCGGCGCCGCCAACGTGATCATGCAGCTGTCGCGGCCGGAGGTCGGCTATGGCGTCGTGGAATCCAAGGTCGATTCGGGCAACCTGTTCAAGCACCCGTGGAAACGCGCCCGCACCACGTTCCAGTACCTGGCCGTCGCGGTGTTCGGCGACGACGAGGACCGCGCGGCCTACCGGGAGGCGGTCGACGCCGTGCACCGGCAGGTCCGCTCGACGCCGGCAAGCCCGGTGTCCTACAATGCCTTTGACCGCGACCTGCAGATGTGGGTGGCGGCCTGCCTGTTCGTCGGGCTGGAGGACACCTACCAGCTGCTACGCGGCGAGATGACCCCCGAGCAGGCCGAGCAGTTCTACCGGTCGGCCTGGCCATTGGGGACCACCTTGCAGGTCGGCGCGGAGCAGTGGCCGGCCACGCGCGCCGCCTTCGACGACTACTGGAACGCCGCCTGCCGGCGCGTGGCGGTCGACGACGTGGTGCGCGGCTACCTGCGGGACCTGGTCGACCTGAAGATGGTCAATCCGCTGCTGCGGCTTCCGTTTCGGCCGCTGCTGAGGTTCCTGACCGCGGGGTTCCTGGCGCCGGTCTTTCGCGACGCGCTGGGCATGTCGTGGAGCGAGCGCAGGCAGCGGCACTTCGAGCGCCTGTTCCTGCTCGTCGCGCTGGTGAACCGCTTCATCCCGCCCTTCCTGCGCCAAGGGGGCAGCCATCTGCTGCTGGCCGACGTGCGGCGGCGGGTCAGACGAGGAAAGCTTCTGCTGTAATAGGCGGTGCTGCAATGGAATTGCTTCGACGGGTGCTGCAGCGGCCGGTCACGGTGGCGGCCTTCCTCGAGTTCGCGATGTGGCTGGGGGTCGCCTACGTCGTCGTCGGCGTCGCGTGGGCGTTCGTGCACGCCGACCGGGTCAGCGAACTCGAAGCCGCGTGGGCCAAGGCGGTGCCCGTGGGCGCGAACATCGCAGCCTTCGGCGAGGCCACCGCGCTGTGGCCCGCCATACTGCTGCTGCCCACCACCTGTTCGGTGGGGGGCTGAGACATGCGTCAGCGCAGCAGCCGCAGCGCCGCATCCACCGCGAGCGCGGCGACGTCGACGCCCTTGGCGCGCAGGTCGTGTCGGGCCCCGGAGATCTCGACGACCTCGGTGGGCGCGGCGACCATCGCCGCGGCGGTGCGCACCTCGGCCGGCGTGCCGAAGGGGTCCGACGTGCCGTGGGTGAACACCGTCGGCACCGTGATGCCGGGCAGGTGCTCGGTGCGGGACCGCTCGGGCTTGCCGGGCGGGTGCACCGGATAGGAGAACAGCGTCAGCGCGTCCACCCGGGCCTCGTTCGCGGCGACGACCATCGAGGTCTGCCGGCCGCCGTAGGAATGTCCGCCGGCGATCAGCGGGCCGTCGGCCAGGCCGCGGCACACGTCGATCGCCTCGACGATGCCGGCGCGGTCGGTGGCCGCCGAGCCGGACGGCGGGCCCTTGGGCCGCCGTCGGCGATACGGCAGGTTGTAGCGCACCGCGAGCCAGCCGCGCCGCGCCCACTCGTCGCAAACCTGTTGCAGCAGAAGCGATTCCCGATCGCCGCCCGCGCCGTGAGTCAGCACCACGACACCGGCCGCGGCGCCCTCGGGCTGGTGCGCGATGCCCGCGATCCGGTCGAGGTTCACAACAGCCTGAACAAGGGGGAGACGGGGCCGTGGCCGCCGCCCAGCGGATAGGCGGCGCGCAGGCTCTCGGTGACCCAGCGCTTCCCGAACCCGACCGCGTCGGGCACGCTATAACCGTGCGCCAGCGCGCAGGCGATCGCCGACGCGAGCGTGTCGCCGCCGCCGTGGTCGTTGCCGCCGGGCAGCCGCTCCGAATCGAATTCGTAGCGGGAGGCGCCGTCGTAGAGCAGATCGCAGCTGCGATCGGAGGACCGCAGGTGCCCGCCCTTGACCAGCACCCAGCGCGGGCCCAGCGCGTGCAGGGCCTTGGCGGCCGCGCGCTGCGACTCCGCGTCGACCACGTCGATGCCGACCAGCAGGCGCACCTCGTCGAGGTTCGGCGTCACCAGCGTGGCCAACGGAAACAGTTGGGCGCGAAGGGTATCCAGGGCCTCTCGTGTCATCAGCGCGTCGCCGTGCATGGACGCGCAGACCGGGTCGACGACGAGCGGGACGGTCAGCCCGAGCCGGCGCCAGGTGGCGGCCACCGCGTCGACGATGGCCGACGACGCCAGCATCCCGGTCTTGGCGGCCTGGATGCCGATGTCGGTGACCACGGCCTCGATCTGGCCGGCGACGACCGCGCCGGGCACCTCGTGAAAGCTCTTGACCCCCAAGGTGTTCTGCACGGTGACGGCGGTGACCGCGACGCACGCGTGCACGCCCAGCAGCGCCATGGTGCGCATGTCCGCCTGGATGCCGGCGCCGCCGCCGGAGTCCGACCCGGCGATGGTCAGCACCCGCAGCGGCGTGCTGCCCGGCGGCGGCAGCGGCAGGAAGTTCACTGCGTGATCGGCAGATACACCCGATTGCCGTGCTCGGCGAATTCGGCCGACTTCTCCGCCATGCCCTGCTGCAGCGCCGCCTCGATGGCCTCCTCGCTGTCGAGCCCGTGTTCTGACGCGTACGCCCTTACGTCAGCGGTTATCCGCATCGAGCAGAATTTGGGCCCGCACATCGAGCAGAAGTGCGCGGTCTTGGCCGGCTCGGCGGGCAGGGTCTCGTCGTGGAATTCCCGCGCCGTGTCGGGGTCCAGCGACAGCGCGAACTGGTCGTTCCACCGGAACTCGAAACGCGCTGTGCTCAAAGCGTCGTCGCGTTCCTGCGCCCGCGGATGCCCCTTGGCCAGGTCCGCCGAGTGCGCGGCGATCTTGTAGGCGATCACCCCGTCCTTGACGTCCTTGCGGTCCGGCAGCCCCAGGTGCTCCTTCGGCGTCACGTAGCACAGCATCGCGGTGCCGGCCTGCGCGATGATCGCCGCGCCGATCGCCGAGGTGATGTGGTCGTAGGCCGGGGCGATGTCGGTGGCCAGCGGGCCCAGCGTGTAGAACGGGGCCTCCTCGCACAGCTCCTCTTCCAGCCGCACGTTCTCGACGATCTTGTGCATCGGGATGTGCCCGGGCCCCTCGATCATCACCTGTGCGCCATGGGCTTTCGCGATCGTGGTCAGCTCGCCCAGGGTGCGCAGCTCGGCGAACTGCGCGGCGTCGTTGGCGTCGGCGATCGAGCCCGGCCGCAGCCCGTCGCCGAGCGAGAAGGTGACGTCGTAGCGCGCGAATATGTCGGCCAGCTCGTCAAAGTGCGTGTACAGGAACGACTCCCGGTGATGCGCCAGGCACCACGCCGCCATGATCGAGCCGCCGCGTGACACGATGCCGGTGACCCGCTTGGCGGTCAGCGGCACATACCGCAGCAGCACGCCAGCGTGCACGGTCATGTAGTCCACGCCCTGCTCGCACTGCTCGATCACGGTGTCGCGGTAGATCTCCCAGGTCAACTCGGTGGGATCGCCCTTGACCTTCTCCAGCGCCTGATAGATCGGCACCGTGCCGACCGGCACCGGCGAATTGCGCAGGATCCACTCGCGGGTCTCGTGGATGTTCTTGCCGGTGGACAGGTCCATGATGGTGTCCGCGCCCCAGCGGGTGGCCCACACCATCTTGTCGACCTCCTCGGCGATCGAGGACGTCACCGCCGAGTTGCCGATGTTTGCGTTGACCTTGACCGCGAACGCCTTGCCGATGATCATCGGCTCGCTCTCGGGGTGGTTGTGGTTGGCCGGGATCACCGCGCGGCCGCGGGCGACCTCGTCGCGCACCAGCTCGGCGGGCATCCCTTCCCGCAGGGCTATGAACGCCATCTCGGCGGTGATCTCGCCGGCGCGGGCCCGCTGCAGCTGGGTGCCGCGGTCGCGGACCACCCCGGGCCGCGCCGGCAGGCCCGACGCCAGGTCGATCGCCGCCTCCGGGTCGGTGTACGGCCCGGAAGTGTCGTAGAGGTCGAAGTGGTCCCCGGTGGACAGGTGCACCCGGCGGAACGGGACGCGCGCGCCGGGCACCCCCTCCAGCTCCCGGTAGGCCTTGCTGCTGCCCGCGATGGGGCCGGTGGTGACGGACGGTGCAGTGGTCTCCGACAAGGTGTCGGTCATTGTTGTCATCTCCCTACGCCGGCATTACCCGGTCAGGTTCGTACGGTCGACGGCCCCAAGCCGTCCTCTCAGCGCACTCGGCGTGCGCTCCCGCGCCCTAATCCAGTTGGTTTGATCGTCCGGACGCGACGTTACCCCCAACCGGGGCCCGCCGCGCCAGCCCGGTCGGTTCGGTTCGCCGCGAACCTTCGCCGGCCGATCCGCGCGGTGCCATGATGGAGGCGTGACGGAATCCACGCGAACCACCAGCTCAGCCGACGGTGTGGCGCCCTTGTCCCTGAGCGTCGGCAGCTTCCGCTTCTGGTTCGCCGACGAACGCTGGGAATGGTCCGACCAGGTCGCGCGGATGCACGGTTACGAACCAGGGTCCGTGACGCCGACGACGGAACTGCTTCTGTCGCACAAGCATCCGGACGACCGCGAACACGTTCGAGATCTGCTCGAGTACGCGCTGCACTCGGGCGAGTCGTTCTCCAGCCGGCACCGGTTCATCGACACGGCCGGCGGCGAGCACGACGCGATCGTCGTCGCCGACCGCATCGTCGACGAATCGGGCGCGGTGCTGGGCACCGCGGGCTACTACATCGACCTCACCGCGACGTTCGACGAGACCCGGCTCGAGACCCGGCAGGAGGTGCTCGACGAGGCGCTGCCGGACCTGTTCGAGAACCGCGCGGCCATCGAGCAGGCCAAGGGAATTCTGATGGCCGTCTACCGCGTCAGCGCCGAGCAGGCCTTCCGGGTGCTGCAGTGGCGGTCGCAGGAGACCAACGTCAAGGTGCGCGCGCTGGCCAGGCAACTCGTCGACGAAGTCGTCCAGCTGCCGCCGCCCTCGGCCACCGTGCAGAGCCGGTTCGACCACCTGTTGCTGACCGTGCACGAGCGCGTCCCGGCCGAACCCGGCGACTGAGCGGCCCGCGCCGGTCAGGCCTCCTCCATCGCCTCGCCGAGCTCCTCGAGGATCCGGTTGTGGTGGTTGCTCGCCAGCAGGTGGCCGGCGGCGATGACCAGGGCCACCGGCCAGTCGATGAGCTCGAACGCGGCCAGGGCGGCCAGGCCGCCGTAATAGGCCAGCTGCTCGGGCCGCGGTATCTCCATTTGGCCAAAAACCGGAAGATTGACGGCGAACGTCTCGCCTTCGCGGATTTTCTGCACCGCCTCGCTCTGGGAGGTCGCCCTGCGAGCCTTCTTTTCCGCCATCATTTGCCTTTCGGTAACGAAGGATTTGCCGTCGCGCCGGGTCGGGCGGTCACCGTCGGACATATGTCGACGACCGACGCCCTGGCCGATCCGATGACTTCGACGGTAGCTTCTGTGCTGACCGTGCCCCTGCGCCAGCTGTATGCGCTGCTGTGGCGCGCGGGCGTCGTGGAGATTGTGGAGACCGATCGGCGCCGGGCGCCGCGTCCGGGTCCGGCGGCGGTGTGTCCGACGTGCGCAGGCGCTCCGAGACAAGGTTCACAACGGCTATCGCAGCGGTCGCGGCGCCCGCGGCCCCCAGCGCCTGCGCCCATCCGAGGGGCCCGAGAGGCGTACAGCCAAGTAGTTGGCTGACGCCCGGGGTGCTGATCAGGGTCCCCACCAGGACGAGTGAGCCCGTCGCGGTGAGCACCACCATCGGGGCCCGGGACTCCAGCAGCGTCTGGGCCAACTCGGCGGACACCAGCGCGACCAGCGCCACGGTGGAGGCGCGTTGCGGGCGCCCGGTGACCCGCGCCATCGCCCACGCGCCCGTCGCCGCCGCGGCCGTGGTGACGCCGCGGACCGCCACCGCGCTCCACAGCGCGGGCTGATCCGCGCCGCGCAGGTTGGGGTCCACCGCGCCGCGCGGCTTGCTGACCGCGAGCGCCGCGGCGGGCAGGGCGTCGGTGAGCGTGTTCACCAGCAGCAGCTGGCGGGTGTTCAGCGGCGAGATCCCGGTGAGCGCGCTGCCGATGATCGCGAAGATCACCTCGCCGGCGTTGCCGCCGAGCAGCACGGTCACCGCGGCCTGCACCCGCCGCCACAGCTGACGGCCCTCCTCGATGGCCTCCAGCAGCGCCTCGATCCGGCCGTCGACCAGCACCACGTCGGCCACCAGGTGGGCGGGGTCGCTGCCGTGCGCCACCACGCCGAGGCCGACGGTGGCGGCCCGGATGGCGGCCGCGTCGTTGGCCCCGTCGCCGACCATCGCGGTCCGCACCCCGGCGCTTTCGAGCGCCTGGACGACCTGGACCTTGTTCTCCGGTGTCATCCGGGCGAAGATCACCCGTTCGGTCGCGACGCGCTCCTGGTCCTTGCGCGACAAGGATTCCCATTCGGCGCCGCTGATGACCTGGCCCGCGGTCACCGGCAGGCCCAGCTCCTCGGCGATGGCCTTCGCGGTGATCGGGTGATCGCCGGTGATCAGCTTGATGCCCACGCCCTGCGACCGCAGGGTCCCGACGACGCCCGCCGACTCCGGGCGCGGGGTGTCGGACAACCCAAGGAATCCCGAGAGGGTCAGCCCGTCGGCGCAGAATTCCGCGACGCGATCGGGGTCGTCTCGCAGCGCCCGGGCCTGCTGCGGGTCGAGGCTGCGGCGCGCCACGGCGATCACCCGCAGCCCGCCGGCGGCCATCCGGGCGACGGTTTTGTCCAGCGCGGCGAGGTCCCCGCACGCGGCCAGCACGACTTCGGGTGCGCCCTTGACGGTCAGCTCGGTTCCGGTCACCGAGGCCGAGAACGACCTGCCCGAGCGGAACGGCAGGTGCGCGCTGGGGCCCTGTCCGTCGTGGCCGGCGAAGGCGCCCGCCGCCGCGGCGGCCTCGACGATCGCGACGTCGGTCGCGTGCGCCTGCGGGCCGCCGTTGGTCACCGGCGCGGCGTGCGCCGCGCAGCGCAGCACGTCGTGGTCCGAATGGCCGGGCTCGGCGTGCACCTGCGACACCCGCAGCCGGTTCTCGGACAGCGTCCCGGTCTTGTCGAAGCACACCACCTCGATGCGGCCGAGCGCCTCGACCGAACGCGGAACGCGAACCAGCGCACCGAATTTCGTCAACCGCCGCGCCGACGCCGCCTGCGCCAGCGTCGCGACCAGGGGCATCCCCTCGGGAACCGCGGCGACCGCGATGGCGATGCCGCTGGACACCGCGTGCTGCAAACCGGTGCGGCGCAACAGCCCGAGCGCGCCGACCACCGCGCCGCCGGCGATGCTGACCGGCAGCGCCCGGGCGGTGAGCTGGCCGAGCTGGTGCTGCAGGCCGATGTCCGACGACAGCTCGCCCGACACGAGGTCGGCGGCGCGACGCTGCTGGGTGTCGGCGCCGACCGCGGTCACCAGCCCCACCGCGGTACCCGCCACCACGGTGGTGCCGGCGAACAGCATGCAGCGACGCTCGGCGAGCGGGGCGCCGGGCGTGGCTTCGACCTGCTTGTCCACCGACAGCGACTCGCCGGTCAGCGTCGACTCGTCGACCTCGACGTCGATCTCCTCGATGATCCGGGCGTCGGCGGGCACCACCTCGTGGGTGCGGACCTCGATCACGTCGCCGGGTTGCAGGTGCGCGGCATCGACGTCGGCGTAGGTTCGCGCGCCGCCGGGACCCTGGATCACCTTGCGGGCCGGCGGGATCTGCAGGGCCAGCAGGTGGCTCAGCCGCTTCTCGGCGCGCAGCCGCTGGGCGGCGGCCAGGATGGAGTTTCCGGTCAGCACCGTGCCGACCAGCACCGCGTCGACGGGCGAGCCGAGTATCGCGCTGGCCGCCGAGCCGAGCGCCATCACCGGCGTCAGCGGGTCGGACAGCTCGGCCCGGACGGCCTTGGCGAGCTGCCAGATCGCCTGCGCCGGCGATTCCGACGGTTGCGCGCCGCGGCGGAAGGGCTCCGCGGCCGCGGGGTCGGGCGGGGGCAGGGCCTTGCGGACCTGCTCGACCGGCATCGCATGCCATTCGTGCACCTCGGCCGGCCGGGGCGTGTCCGCGTTGAGGATCCCGCGCGCGAGCAGATAGCCCGAGAGCAGGCCCGCGGCCGCGCCGGCGTTCACCGTCCCGGACGCGAAGTTGCCCCGCACGCCCGGGATCATGAACAGCGACCCCATCGCGGTGGCGCCGGCCGCGATCCCGGCGCCGCGTTGGGCCGCGGTCCTGGCCGCGGGCACCGCGCGCAGCACTCGCCAGGCGGCCGTCAGGTCCGGCAGCAGCAGATCGGCATGCCACGGCGGCGCGGCTTGCTCCGAGGCGACGACCAGCGCCAGGTCCGCCGCCGAAATCGCCTGCGCGGCAGACGATGACAGGACGGCCACTTTGCGGCCCGCCTGCCGCAGGTCGGCGACCGCGGCGGCGAGCGCGTCGTCGACGGCCTTGCTCGTCGGTTCGGTGGGCCGCACGTCGTCGAACGCCGGCCGCAGCTCGCCCAGCGACTCGTCGTCGACGGTGATCAGTTCCGCCCCGGTGCGGTGCGCCTCGGCGACGACGGCCGAGGCCAGCGGGTCGTGCGCGGGCAGGAAGAGGGCCTCGACCCCGGCCGCCGCCCGCCCGCCGGATCTCCCGCCGACCGCGTGCCAGCCCGGGCGCGCGCCGTCGTTCTCCAGCATGAGCTGCGCGCGGGCCCACGCCGCGGGCAGTTCGCCCTCGGCGGCGCCGCGGATGCGCGCCACCCGCAGGGTGTCGGCGCACAGGACGCGCGGGTCGATGACGATCGCGTCGACCTTGCCCAGCCGGCGCAGGCTCTCCGGCCGCAGCGAGAGCACGCGGTGCTGCTCGGCCAGGCCCCGGCCGAGCGTCGCGGCGAACGCCTCCGGCGTGGTCCGGTTCGCCTTGGGCGTGGTCACCTGCACCGCGGTGGCGGCCATGGTCACGTTGCGGGTCCCGGCGCCGAGCGCCCCGGTGCTCAGCGCCTGCAGGAGGGCGAAACGGCGGACGGTGGGGTCGACGGTCTTGGCCCGCGGCGGCGACGACGACGGGCCGGCCGGCGGCTGCTCGGCGTGCCGGGCCAGTTCCGGCTCGTGCTGTTCCCAGGCGCGCGCCGCGGCGCGGCACTCGGCGGCCTTCAACGACTGCATCGTCAGCCCGATCGACAACGCCGTCGGCGACTGGGACAGCGTCTGGCTGGTCGCCTGGACCAGCGTGATCACGGTGTCGGTGGCGGGCCCGCCGATGAGGTCCTCGAGCAGGCCGCGCAGCGCGGGCTGGTAGTCGAAGAACGTGATGCCCGCGGCGATGGGGGCCGGCAGGGGCGGCAGGCGCATCGCGCGGCCGGTGAGCGCGATGCCCAGCCCGGCCGCGTTGGCGGCGACGGTCAACGCCCGGGTCGCCAGCACGACGTGATCGCCCGGCAGGCTCGGCCCACCGGCGTGATGTCGGGGTTTGTGCGTTGCGGCACAACGCTTTTCGGCGTGTTCGACGGCGCGGCACAGGTCGCGCAGCGAGACGTCCGGGTTTTCCAGGCCGACGACCACGCGCGACAGCGGGTGATTCAGCTTCGCCGAGGTGACGCCGGGATGCGCGAGGACCGCGTCGACGACGGTCGGCCCGAGCTCGGTGGCGCCCGTGTCGTCGAGGCCCCGCACCTCGATCCAGGCGCGATCCCCGCCGCGCCAGCAGTGCCGACCCAGCGTCTCCGGGGTCACGTCACCGGAGAGCGCCCGGGCCGCTTCGCGCAGCGGGATGGCGGCGATGTCCAAGCCCGTGGCAACGGCGCGAAACGGCAGTGATCGTCGTAGTGCAGCGCCGATGCTCAACGGTTACTCAACGATGCCTTTCAGTTGGTGCTGCGCAGCTCGGTGCTGCCCGCCCTGCGGCCGCCGGTCTTCTTGGCCGTCGACTTGGTTGCCGCTTTGCGCGGTTCGGCCTTCTTGGGCGCCGACTCGGAGGGTACCGGCTTGAGGTTCGCCTTCGCCACCGGTGCGGCCGCCTCCGGCTTACGGCTCAGCCTGTGCAACAACAGCGCACCGCCGCCGACGGCCAACAGCACCGGCCACTCGACCAGGCCGGTGACGCCGAGCGCGCCGATGGCCAGCGCGGCCGCCGGCGTCGAGTGACTGCCCGAGCTGACCCCGCGCTTGATGCCCTCCGCGGCTCCCGTTACCCCGCCGACGATTCCATTCACCGCCGCGCCCCCGACCGCGCCGGCGGCGGCGGTGGTCGCGTCGGCCGCGCGATTCACCGTCTTGCCCACGCTGCGGACCGCCGCACCGACGAAACTCATGATGACTCCCTGGCTTGCAACTGCAAGATTGTTTTTCTGCACCTGATAGACGAAAGCCTGCCACGTTGCAAACGCGCTTACAACGCGAAGCGGTCTGCAATTTCCCGAACTCAGCCGGGCCCGACGTCGATTAGCACCGGCGCGTGATCGCTGGGCGCCTTGCCTTTGCGTTCGTCGCGGACGATCTGCGCGCCGGTGACCCGGCGGGCCAGCGCCGGCGACGCGAGGATGAAGTCGATGCGCATGCCCTGGCCCTTCGGGAACCGCAGCTGGGTGTAGTCCCAGTAGGTGTACACCGCGGGTCCCGGCGCGAAAGGCCTTACCACATCGGCGAATTGCGCGTCGACGATGGCGTTGAACGCGCGCCGCTCCGGCTCGGAGACATGCGTGGCGCCGGCGAAGAATTCGGGATCCCAAACATCATCGTCCGTGGGGGCGATATTCCAGTCGCCGACCAGCGCGATCTGCGCCGCGGGATCGTCGCGCAGCCAGCCCGCTGCCGTATCACGCAGCGCGGCAAGCCAATCCAGCTTGTAGGCGTAGTGCGGATCGCCGAGGGCGCGCCCGTTGGGGACATAGAGGCTCCACACCCGCACGCCGCCGCACGTCGCGCCGATGGCGCGGGCCTCCGCCGTGGCGGCCACCTCGGGCTTGCCGCTCCAGGTGGGCTGGCCGTCGAAGCCGATCTGCACGTCGTCCAGCCCGATGCGCGAGGCGATGGCCACGCCGTTCCATTGATCGAAGCCGACGTGGGCGACCTCGTAGCCGAGCTCGAACAGCGGCAGCGTGGGGAACTGGCTGTCGGAGCATTTGGTCTCCTGCATGGCCAGCACGTCGACGTCGGCGCGGGCCAGCCAGTCGACGACGCGGTCCAGCCGGATGCGGATCGAGTTGACGTTCCAGGTGGCCAGGCGCAGCGTGCCGTCGGGCATGGCTAGAGGTTATCGGGGCTATCGGGTGGTGTCCGGCGCCGCCGTCGCGAGGATGTAACGGGTGCGATGGTGCAGCCAAAAACCGAGGGACTCGGCCAGCGCGGTTCCGTCGGCGTCGTCTGCGCGCAGGTAGCCGCGGGTCGCGCCGCGCCGCGCGCCCCAGGCCAGCAGCGCCTCGCACAGCCGGGCGGCGGTGCCTGGGTCGTCGGTCGCGCGCACCTCCGACAGGCCCACCCAGCGGGTGCCGTCGGGCGCCTCGGTCACCGCCGCGCGCGCGACGGCCGAACGTTGCTCCAGGGTGACGCTCGGATCCGGGCGTGACGCCGGCGGGACGCTCGACAGGTCGCGCACGAAGACGCGCTCGGTGCGCTCGGCCACCAGGCCGGGCGGCGGCCGCAGCAACCGGTCGGGGACGGCCAACAACGGCGTCAGGCCCCGCACGTCATACCAGGCGACGATCGCCGGAATCGCGTCCAGGTCGGCCGAAACATCAAGCGGCACCGCGGAATTCGTGAGCGAGGGAGCGTCTTGCCCGGCCCGCAGCAGCCAGCCGTCCCGCCAGGCGTGTTCGGCCGCGGGCCACGCCGCGGCGGCCGCGTGCTCGAGCGCCCGGATCTCCGACGCGCGCACCGGCGCGTCGGTCAGCACCCGCAGCGCCACCACGTCGGCGGGCGCGCACTCGGCGACCGCGCCGGTTTTCGTGCGCACCCGCACCATTGGGTCGACCGCCAGCAGGTGCCCCACCGCGTCGGTCAGCGGCGGGACCGACCCGGCGGGGCGCCGGTAGCGAACCGTCACCCGCGTTCCCAGGTCGGGCCACGAGATCATCAGTGACCGAACGGGTCCGGCCCCTCGCCGGGCAGCCACGACAGGCCCGGCACGCCCCAGCCGTGCGACTTGACCGCCCGCTTCGCGGCGCGGGCGTGCCGGCCGATGAGCCGGTCGAGGTACACGAAGCCGTCCAGGTGCCCGGTTTCGTGCTGCAGCATGCGCGCGAACAGGCCGGTGCCCTCGATGGCCAGCGGGCTGCCGTCGGCGTCGAGGCCGGTGACCCGCGCCCACTTCGCGCGCCCGGTGGGGAACGATTCGCCGGGCACCGACAGGCATCCCTCGTCGTCCTCACCCGGGTCTGGCATGGTCTCGGGGATTTCGGAGGTTTCCAGGACGGGGTTGATGACGACGCCGCGGCGGCGGTCCGTCATCCCGCGGTCCTCGGCGCAGTCGTAGACGAACAGCCGCAGCGCGACGCCGATCTGGTTGGCGGCCAGGCCCACCCCGTGCGCGGCGTCCATCGTCTCGTACATGTCGGAGATCAAGTCGGCCAGATCCGCCGGCAGCGAACCGTCGGCGGCGACCGCGACCGGTGTTGTCGGGGTGTGTAAGACCGGATCGCCCACGATGCGAATGGGTACGACTGCCATGGTCGGCTAGCTTAGGCCCGGCGACGATGCAGGCCGGAACGGCCTGAGGAGGAGGCGGGCAAATCGGGTTATGCGGGGCACGTTTTGGCTTGGGGGACAGCCGGGCAATCTTGGCCAATCGGCCGACTCGCGGGTCTGGATTACGGCTTGAGGGTTCGCGGCATGGTTCAATATTCGCCGAAACATGCCCCTACGTAAGTCAAGTCATTCGCACAATTCGAGAATCGCCGGAAGGGTCCAGGGGAAGCGATATGGACAGCGCCATGGCGCGGGCAAATCGATCGGGGGACGACTCTGAAATCGCCGACGGGCTGACGCGCCGCGAACACGACATCCTGGCTTTCGAACGTCAGTGGTGGAAGTATGCCGGGGCCAAGGAAGACGCGATCAAAGAGCTGTTCTCGATGTCGGCGACGCGCTACTACCAGGTGCTCAACGCGCTGGTGGACCGACCCGAGGCGCTGGCCGCCGACCCGATGCTCGTGAAGCGACTGCGGCGGCTGCGCGCCAGCCGCCAGAAGGCCCGGGCGGCGCGGCGCCTCGGCTTCGAGGTGACCTGACGCGCCTTTGCAGGCTCCGGCACGTTCCTGGCTACAGTGGGGCTCGATGAAAGAGCGTGTCCCCGACTCGACGGGGCTTCCCCTGCGGGCCATGGTGATGGTGCTGCTGTTTCTCGGCGTCATCTTCCTGCTGCTGGGCTGGCAGGCCCTGGGCAGCTCGGGGAACTCCGACGACGAGTCGGCGTCGCCGGCCTCCAGCGTGACCAGCACCTCGTCGCCAACGTCGACGACCAGCAAGCCCCCGGCGAACCAGGCCGAGGTGCGCATCTACAACATCTCCACGAAAGAGGGCGTCGCCGCGCGCACCAAGGACCAGCTGACGGGCGCCGGGTTCAACGTCACCAAGGTCGACAACCTGACGGTGCCCGACGTCTCGGCCACCACGGTGTACTTCACCGACGCCGACGGCGAGCACGCCACCGCCGACGCCGTGGGCAAGACCCTGGGCGCGCCCGTACAACCGCGAATCCCCGCACTGTCCAGCGAGCCGCCGGGCGTCATCGTCTTGGTGACGGGCTGACGCTGATTGCGTTGCTCCAAATTCGGGGGCCGTCGGGCTAGGCTTCGGGCTATGCGTAAGCACCGCAATGTCGCTGCCGCCGCCATCTCCGCCATCGCTCTGCTGAGCGCGTGCTCGGTGCCCCAGCACGCCTCGTCGGTTCCGGGCACCACGCCGGCGGTCTGGACCGGGTCGCCCGCCCCGTCGGGCGGCGCCGGCGAGGAGGGCGCGGCGCCCGTCGCCGGTGAGGGGTCCGCGTCGCAGCGAATGATCACCCACCTGAAGGCCCCGGACGGCACCCAGGTGGCGACCGCGACGTTCGCGTTCAGCAACGGCTACGCCACCATCACGATCGCGACGACGGGCACGGGTCAGCTCAAGCCCGGTTTCCACGGGGTGCACATCCACAAGGTGGGCAAGTGCGAGCCCAACTCGGTCGCGCCGACCGGCGGCGCGCCCGGTGACTTCCTGTCGGCCGGCGGGCACTTCCAGGTGCCCGGGCACGCCGCCGAGCCGGCCAGCGGCGACCTGACCTCGCTGCAGGTGCGCAAGGACGGTTCCGGAACGTTGATGACGACGACGGACGCCTTCACCATGGAGGACCTGTTGAGCGGCGAGAAGACCGCGATCATCATCCACGCCGACGCCGACAACTTCGGCAACATCCCGCGCGAGCGCTACAGCCAGACCAACGGCACACCGGGTCCCGACGCGACGACGATGAGTACCGGCGACGCCGGCAAGCGGGTGGCGTGCGGTGTCATCGGCGCCGGCTAGCCGGGCCCGCGCCCGCATCGATTTCAAGCGCTCACCGAAGCCGACCATCGGCGTCGAATGGGAGTTCGCGCTCGTCGACGCGCAGACCCGCGACCTGAGCAACGAGGCCACCGCCGTCATCGCCGAGATCGGCGAAAACCCGCGCGTGCACAAGGAATTGCTGCGCAACACTGTCGAGGTGGTCAGCGGCATCTGCGACTGCACCGGGCAGGCGATGGAGGACCTGCGCGAAACCCTGGGGCCGGCCCGGCGGATCGTGCGGGACCGCGGCATGGAGCTGTTCTCGGCGGGCACCCACCCGTTCGCTCGGTGGTCCACCCAGAAGCTCACCGACGCGCCGCGCTACGCCGAGCTGATCAAGCGCACCCAGTGGTGGGGACGGCAGATGCTGATCTGGGGCGTGCACGTGCACGTCGGAATCTCCTCGGCCAACAAGGTGATGCCGATCATGTCGTCGCTGCTGAAGTACTACCCGCACCTGCTGGCGCTGTCGGCGTCGTCGCCGTGGTGGGGCGGCGAGGACACCGGGTACGCCAGCAACCGCGCGATGATGTTTCAGCAGCTGCCCACCGCCGGGCTGCCGTTCCAGTTCCAGACCTGGGCACAGTTCGAGGGCTTCGTGTACGACCAGAAGAAGACCGGCATCATCGACCACATGGACGAAATCCGTTGGGACATAAGACCTTCGCCACATCTCGGCACCCTGGAGGTGCGGGTGTGCGACGGGGTGTCCAACCTGCGCGAGCTGGGCGCGCTGGTCGCGCTGACGCACTGCCTGGTCGTCGACCTGGACCGCCGGCTGGACGCCGGCGAGACGCTGCCCACCATGCCGCCGTGGCACGTGCAGGAGAACAAGTGGCGCGCCGCCCGTTACGGCCTGGACGCGATCATCATCCAGGACGCCGCCAGCAACGAGCGCCTGGTCACCGAGGACCTCGACGACGTGCTGACCCGGCTCGAGCCGGTCGCCAAGTCGCTCGGCTGCGTTGACGAGTTGGCCGCGGTGGCCGAGATCCCGCGGCTGGGCGCCTCGTATCAGCGGCAGCGACGGATCGCCGAGGAGCACGACGGGGATCTGCGCGCCGTCGTCGACGCGCTGGTGGGCGAGCTGGAGATCGAGGTTTGACCCATGGCCCCGCCCGAACTTGAACTCGCGATGTTCCCGCTGGAGTCGGCGGTGCTGCCCAACCAGGACCTGCCGCTGCGGATCTTCGAGCCGCGCTACGTCGCGCTGGTGCGGCACTGCGTCGACGTGGGCGATCCGTTCGGCGTGGTGCTCATCTCCCGCGGACGCGAGGTCGGCGGCGGCGACACCCGATGCGATGTGGGCGTCCTGTCCCGGATCACCGAATGCGTCGATCACGGCGCGGACCGGTACTCGCTGCGCTGCCGGACCGGTGAGCGGATTCGGGTGCGCGAGTGGCTGATCGACGATCCCTACCCGCGGGCGATCGTCGAGCTGTGGCCCGACGAGCCGGGGGATCCGGTGAGCCGCGCGCAGCTGCTCGATGTCGAGGACCGGGTGATCGCGCTGTTCGAGCGGATCGCCGAGGCGCGCGGCGCGCGGCTGCCGGACCGCGAGGTGCTGCTGGGCTACGACGAGGCCTTCGCGGACGACGCCGGCGGGCGCCTGTTCGCGTTGGCGTCGCGCCTCCCGATCGGCGCGGCCGACCGCTACGCCGTGCTGGCCGCGCCGTCCGCCGCCGATCGGCTGGCCGCGCTGAGCGAGGCCGTGGACACGGTCGCCGAGATGGTGGAGTTTCAGCTATCCGAATGAGCACCGATGTGACGGTCGACATCGACGGTGGCGTGGCGGTGCTGACGCTCAATCGTCCCGAGCAGCTCAACGCCTACACCGCCGAGATGGGTGCGCTGTTGGGCCGCGCGTACCGGGACTGCGACGACAACGACGACGTCCGCGCCATCGTGGTCACCGGGTCGGGCCGCGCGTTTTGCGCCGGTGCGGATTTCGCCGGTGGCGCATCGCCTTTTGACGCCCCCAGCGGCGATTTCTCGGCGTCGCCGATCGAGCCGGCCGCCTTCGAATTGCGCAAGCCGGTGATCGCCGCGCTCAACGGCCACGCCATCGGCATCGGCCTGACGATCGCGCTGCAGGCCGACATCCGCATCGTCGCGGCGGACGCGAAATACGGTGTGGTGCAAGTCCGCCGGGGTGTGATACCCGACTGCATGGCGCACTGGACGCTGCCGCATCTGACGTCGCTGGGGGCGGCCGCGGAGGTACTGCTCACGGGCCGCACCTTCACCGGCACCGAGGCCGTCGCGCTGGGTGTCGCCAATGCCGCGGTGCCCGGTGCCGAGGTGCTCGCACACGCGCTGCAGATGGCCCGCGACATCGCTGTCAACGTGGCGCCGATGTCGGCGGCGCTGTGCAAGCGGCTGCTGTGGGACGGCGCGCTCAACAACTACACCGCGCGAGAGGTCGCGTCGCTGGAGACGCAGTTGCACCACCGGGTGATGGGAACCGCGGACGCCCGGGAGGGCGTCGCGGCGTTCCTGGAACGCCGCCCGCCGCGGTTCAGCGCGCGGCTTTCCGCCGAGTGGACGGACCTGCCGGGGCCATGAGCGACTCGGCCGCGGCTTCGCGCTCGGCCAGCGCCTTCAACGTGAGCAGCTGCTTGCGCATCATCACCAGGTCCCCCAGGGCCAGGCCGCGAGCGAGCAGCCGCGCGCCCGCGAACCACACGCGGGCGTGCAGCCGCGACCCCGCGCCCTCGGGTCGGACGGCGTAGGTTACGGCGACGCCCTTGGCGCGCAACGTGATCCACTCGCCGTCGACGAACGAGTGCAGCTCGAACATCGTCATGAACCGCTGCCCGACCTCCAGGCGCACCAGCTCCGGGTCGCGCGTTCGGGGGCTTTTCCGGCCCAGGTTGTCGAGCAGGTCGTAGCTGTAGGGCGCCACGCGCAGCTGGCACAACCAGGCGAACACGGTCGATGGCGGCGCGGCGATGCTGATCGCCCGGTCGGCCCGGACGCCGCCGCGCGGGCACAGCGCATCGCAGGGCAGCGGCGTCGTTCGCTCGGCCGGCCGCGTTCCCCAGGTCAGGCCCAGGTTCAAGGGGCGGCCACCAGACGGGCGGCGCGCTGCATCAGCCGGGGTGCGACGACCCGATGCAGGGGGCCGACCGCGGCCCACACCATCCTCGCGGCGATCTCGCGGTGATAGTGCACGCGGGTGGTGAGCGTGGCACGCCGACCCTCCTCGCGTCGCAGCGTCAGCTCGCCCCGCATCAACGGCCCGCTCGTGCTCAGTGTTATCGCATCGGGGTCCGAATGCACGATCCGCCAGCCGATCAGATGATCGGGCGAAAAGAGCGGCCCCAGCCGAAATCTCAATACGTGGCGGTGAATCCACAGCACAATGCCTCCGCCGGGTCCGTCCCTCAGCGCGGCACGAAACATCTGCTCGGCGGTGCGCGTGTCGCCGTACCGGATCGGGACTTCGAAGACGTCGGTGTAATCGGGGCCGGCCGGACCTCGCGCCGCCACCGCAATGCGTTTCAGCGTCCAGCGCACCGCGACGCGGTGTCCACCGGTGCCGATCACGAGCGCGCGGTAGGCCTTGCCGTGGATGCCCGGGAAGGCGGCCCAGGTCGCCGCCCGCACCCGGGTGCGGCCATCCGGCCGAGCGTCCAGCTCGAACACCCACCGGTACACCGCGAACGTGTGGCGGCCCTTCAAAGCGAACCGCGAGGGTGGCCGCGCCTCGTCCAGCACGAAACCGAACGGCACGCTGGACGGGTCGCGCGGGTCGCGGCACAACACGCGCAGCAGCGCCGACCACGTGTGGTCGCGATTCGCGTCGACGGTTATGGCATGCTCATCAATATAGGGTAATCGTTCCATATGGAAGGAATGTACTAGATCATGGCGCCTCCGCGGAAGCACGAAACCGATGTGATCCTCGACGCAGCGCGGGCGCTGGTGCTCGACGGTGGGCCGCGGGCGGCCAGCGTGGCGGCGATCGCGAAGTCCAGCGGCGCCCCGGCCGGCACCCTGTATCACCGGTTCGGCAACCGCGACGGCATCCTGGCGGCGGCGTGGCTTCGGGCGCTGGAACGCTTTCAGTCCCGGGCGATGGCCGCCGAGGCGGCTACGCCGATCGAGACTGCCGTCGCCATGGCCGTGGCCGCGATCGCATTCGCCCGCGAGCTTCCCGAGGACGCCCGGCTGTTGCTGACGATCCGGCCCGGGGACCTGCTCGACGGCGAGCCCGACGCGCGATTCTCCGAGACGCTGGCCGCCATGAACGCGCCGCTGACCGAGCGGGTCGGCGTCCTGACCCGAAAACTCTACGGGCGCAAAGACTCCCGGTCCGTCGACGCCGTCGCCCGGGCGGTGGCCGACCTGCCCTACGCCGTGGTCCGCCGCCACGCCCACGACGATCCGCTGCCGCGCTGGCTGGAAGCCGACGTCGCCGCCTCGGCCCGGGCGGTGTTAGAGAGCTTTGGCGAACGCGCGTAGGGCGTCCACCTGGACCGGATCCAGCGAGGGGCGCACGGTCTTGCGGGCCTCCGCGAGGTCGGCCGCCGTCACGTCGGCGGCGTCGATGGAGCGGCGCATCGCGGCGAGCGCGGCCTCGCGCAGCAGCGCCGCGCAGTCGGCCGCGCTGTAGCCGTCGAGCTCGGCGGCCACCTCGTCGAGGTCGACGTCGGCGCTAAGCGGGATGGATTTGCCCGCGGTGCGCAGGATTTCGCGGCGCGCGGCGGCGTCCGGCGGCTCGATGAAGACCAGTCGCTCCAGCCGCCCCGGGCGCAGCAGCGCGGGGTCGATCAGGTCCGGCCGGTTGGTGGCGCCCAGGACGACGACGTCGCGCAGCGGATTGACGCCGTCGAGCTCGGTCAGCAGCGCGGCCACCACCCGATCGCTCACGCCCGAGTCGAAGCTCTGCCCGCGCCTCGGCGCCAGCGCGTCGACCTCGTCGAGGAACACCAGGGACGGCGCGGAGTCGCGGGCGCGCCGAAACAGCTCGCGCACGGCCCTTTCCGAGCTGCCCACCCACTTGTCCATCAGCTCGGAGCCCTTGACGGCGTGCACGGACAGCTGCCCGGTGCTGGCCAGCGCGCGGACCACGAACGTCTTGCCGCAGCCGGGCGGGCCGTACAGCAGCACCCCGCGCGGCGGGTCGACTCCCAGCCGGGCGAAGGTGTCGGGATGCTGCAACGGCCACAGCACGGCCTCGGTCAGCGCCTGCCTGGCCTCGGCCATGTCGCCGACGTCGGCGAGCGTGACGTCGCCGACGGTCACCTCCTCGCTGCCCGAGCGCGACAGCGGCCGGATGACCGTCAGCGCACCGACGAGGTCGTCCTGGTTCAGCTCGGGTGGGTGCCCGTCGGCGCTGGCCCGCGACGCCGCCCGCAGCGCCGCCTCGCGCAGCAACGCGGCCAGGTCGGCGACGACGAATCCCGGTGTGCGCGCGGCGATCTCATCGAGGTTGAGCTCGCCGACGGGCACCGGTTTGAGCAGCGACTCCAACAGCGCCTTGCGAGTGGCGGCGTCCGGCAGCGGCAGGCTGAGCTCCCGGTCGCACAGGTCGGGGGCGCGCAGCCGCGGATCGAGCTGGTCGGGTCGCGCGGAGGTGGCGATCAACGCCACACCCTCGGTGGCCACGGCGGTGCGCAATTCGCCCAGGATCAGCGCGGCCACCGGTTCGGCGGTGACGGGCAGCAGGGCGTCCACGTCGGTGATCAGCAGCACGCCGCCGCCGTCGCGGACGGCCTGCACCGCCGAGCTCACGGTCTTGAGCCGATCCTCGGCGTTCAGCGCGCCCACCTCCGGGCCGTCCAGCTTGACCAGCCTGCGGCCGTCGCACACCGCGCGCACCAGCGTCACCTTGCCCACGCCGGCCGGACCGGACACCAGCACACCCAAATTGGCCTCGGCGCCAAGGGTTTTCAGCAGGTGCGGCTCGTCCAGCGCGAGCTTGAGCCATTCGGTGAGCTTGGCGGCCTGCGGCTGCGAGCCCTTGAGCTCCTCGACGACGGTCTCGGGGCTGGCGACGTCGACCAATTCGGCCGACAGCGCCCCGGACGGAACACCGGTGCCCCAGGTCACCAGCGAGTTCGGTTGCACGCTGACCGGTCCCGGCGGGTCGACGGCGGTGACGGTCAGCAGCTCCGAGGTCCAGCTGATGCCGACCGACGCGGCCAGCGCGCGGGTGGCCGCCGACGTCGATGTGCCGGGCCCGAGGTCGCGGGGCAGCAGCGACACCGCGTCGCCGACGGTGAGCACCTTGCCGAGCAGGGCCTGCCGCAGGGTCACCGGCGAAATCGATTGGGTGGCCAGCGTCGAGCCGCTCAGCGTCACCGACCGCGCGCCGTAGACGGTGACCGCGCCGACGATCACCGGCGTGCCCTCGCGCAGCCCGGCGTTGGACAGCGTGACGTCGTCGAGCAGCGCGATGCTCACCGGGGTGTTCTGGCCGGCGAGGCCGACCACCGCCGCGGTGGTCCGCGATCCGGTCAGCGACACCGCGTCCCATTCCCGGATGCCAAGGGCGGCAACGGCATTCGGGTGCAATCGGATGACGCCGCGGCGAGAGTCGACGGCGGAGGTGTTCAGCCGCGCGGTGAGGGTGAGCTGACGGCCCGCTCCAGCACCGGGGCCGGGGTTCACGGCAGCCGCCTGCCCGGTTTGCGCAGCCCCAGCCGCGCCATCGACCGGCGGTTGGGGTGCGCCTGGCGGATCGCGCGCCGGGTGGCGCGTCGCTGCCTGGGCTCGTCGTCCCACGCCTCCGGGTGCGCGGCCAGCCAGCGCTGGCTGTGCACGGCGAACGGGACGTGGCACAGGTAGGCGATGATGATCACCCAGATCAGGACGTAGGGCGCCAGCACCGCCGCGGCCGCGCAGATCGCCAGCAGCGCCAGCAGCGGAGCCGCCCAGTTCGGCGGGACCGCCGCGGCGTGCATCTTGCGCATCGGGATCTTGCTGATCATCAGCACCGACGTCCCCGCGATCCAGACGCACAGGAACGCCGTCGACGTCCACCAGCCCTCGCCGAACTGCAGCTTGAGCCCGATCAGCCCGATCATCGAGACCGCGCCCGCCGGCGCGGGCATCCCGACGAAGAACTCGTGCGCGTAGGACGGCTGGCTGCCGTCGTCCTGCAGGGCGTTGTACCGGGCCAGCCGCAGCACGACGCACACCGCGTAGAGCAGGATCGCCACCCAGCCCGCGGGCGACTTGGACAGCATCGTCACGTAGAGCACGATCGCGGGCGCCACCCCGAAGTTCACCGCGTCGGCCAGCGAGTCGATCTCCTCGCCGATCCGCGACTGGGCGTCCAGGATGCGGGCCACCCGGCCGTCCAGGCCGTCCAGGATGGCGGCCGCGGCGATCAGCGCCATCGCGGCCTTGGGCTGATGCTCGAGGGCGAACCGGATCGACGTCAACCCCGCGCAGATGGACAGCACCGTCATCGCGCTGGGCAGGATCTGCAGGTTGACCGGCCGCCTCGCCCGGGGCCTGCTGATCACGGCAGTTCCGCCAGCACGGTCTCGCCGGCCAGCGCCCGCTGCCCCTCTTTGACGAGCGGCTCGGCGCCCGGGGGCAGGTAGGTGTCCAGCCGGGAGCCGAAGCGGATCAGGCCGTAGGTGTCGCCGATCGACAGCTTGTCGCCGAGGTGCGCGTCGCAGACGATGCGGCGGGCCAGCAGGCCGGCGATCTGCACGACGACGACCTCGGCCCCGCCCGGCGTGCGGATCCGCAGGCTGGTGCGCTCGTTGTCGCTGCTCGCCGAGGGCAGGTCCGCCGAGCCGAACCGCCCCGGCCGGTGCTGCACGGCCACCACCTCACCGCTGACCGGCGCCCGCTGCACGTGGGCGTCCAGCAGCGACAGGAAGATGCTGATCCGCGTCAGCGGCGCCTCGCTCATGCCGAGCTCGGCCGGCGGGGCCGCGGAGTCGATCACGCAGATCACGCCGTCGGCGGGCGCGACGATGGCGCCGGGCCGCGTTGGCGGGACCCGCGGGGGATGACGGAAGAACCCCGCGCAGGCGCCCGCCGCCAGCAGGCCCGCGCGGCGGACCCAGCGGTGGTTGCGCCCGGCCAGGGCGAGCGCCAGGCCGGCGGCGATGAACGGCCGCCCGGCGGGGTGCACCGGCGGGATCGTGGAGCGCACCAGCTCCACTACGTGTTGCGGGCCGAAGGTCGGGTCCTCGGCCGTCGGGCCGATCGTGCGGGGGCGTCGTGCCACGCGGCCATCTTACGGAGCCGCGCCCGGTCAGCTGAGATCCCAGACCTGCAGCTGGGTTCCGGCGGACACCTCGGTCACGTTCTCGGGAATGTCCAGCAGCCCGTTCGCCGACGCCAGCCACCGCAAATGGTGCGACGCCGGCGGGCCGTAGCTGGTGACGCTGCCGGTGGCGGCGTCGAGGATCGCGCGGCGGAACTGGCGCTTGCCGCGCGGCGACGTCAGCGACTCGGCGAGCACCGCGGGGCGGTGCGGGCGCTCGGGATCGGGCAGTCCCATGGCCGCCCGCAGCGCGGGGCGGATGAACACCTCGAAGGACACCAGCGCGCTGACCGGGTTGCCGGGCAGGGTGACGATCGTGGTGCCCGCGACGCGCCCGATGCCCTGCGGCATGCCGGGCTGCATCGCCACCTTGACGAATTCCACCCCCTGGTCGCCGTCCCGGCCGAAGGCGTCCTTGACCACCTCGTAGGCGCCGGCGCTGACACCGCCGCTGGTGATGATCAGGTCGGAGTCGGCCGCGTGCCGGTTCAGGATCGAATTGAACTGGGCGACATCGTCTTCCGCGGTCGCGACGGCGACCACGTCGGCGCCCGCCTCGCGGACGGCGGCGGCCAGCATGACCGAGTTGGACTCGTAGATCTGCCCGGGCCGCAGCGGGGTCCCGGGCGTCACCAGCTCCGACCCCGTGGATATCACCAGCACCCGCTGCCGCGGGATCACCGTCAGCCCCGCCATTCCCAGCGCCGCCGCCAGGCCGAGCACGGCCGGCGTCACGACCTGACCCCGGCGCAGCACGGTGGTGCCCGGCGCGACGTCTTCTCCCGCCCGCCGGATGTGCTTGCCGGCCTCGCGGGGACTTCGGATCGCCACCGTGTCCATGCCGCCGTCGGTGTCCTCGACCGGCACGACGGCCGTCGCGCCGGCCGGCAGCGGCGCGCCCGTCATGATCCGGTGCGCGGTCCCGGGCTGCAGCGTCAACGCGTCGGTGCGCCCGGCGGGAATGTCCTCGGCGACGGGCAGGACCACCGGGCGTTCGGGGGTGGCGCCCGCTACGTCCTCGGCGCGCACCGCGTAGCCGTCCATCGCGGAGTTGTCGAACACCGGCAGCGCCAGTTGCGCGACCACATCCTCGGCCAGGACCAGCCCCTGGGCGTCGGCCAACCCGACGGTGGCCGCCGGGCGAGCATGAATCATCCCGGATACAACGCGCTGGTGTTCGTCGACTGACCGCACCCGGCCATTATCGGCCCCGTCAGATCGGATAGCTGACGCCGGTGAGTCCTTCGGAGACGGTCCACAGCCGGCGCTGCAGGTCCTCGTCGTGCGACTGCGCGCTGGACCGCACGAGCTTGGGGTGGCCGCGCTGCTCGGCGAAGCCGTCGGGGCCGTAGTACTGGCCGCCCTCGACGGACGGGTCGGTGGCGGCCCGCAGCGTCGGCAGGGCGCCCATCGCCGGGCTCTGGAAAAGCACCGGCCCGAGGACGGCGCGCACGGGCTTGAAGATCCCCGGCAGGTAGCGCGCCAGCTCGGTGTTGGTGCCGCCGGGATGCGCGGCAACGGCGACGGTCTTCGCGTCGGGCCGCGCGGCCAGCCGGCGCTGCAGCTCGTAGGTGAACAGCAGGTTGGCCAGCTTGGACTGCCCGTAGGCGCCGATCCGGTCGTAACCGCGTTCCCACTGCAGGTCGTCGAAGTGGATCGAGGCGCGCAGCCGGTGGCCGAGGCTGCTGACCGTCACCACCCGCGAATCCCGCACGCCCAACAGGTGCTCGAGCAGCAGGCCGGTCAGCGCGAAATGGCCGAGATGGTTGGTGCCGAACTGCATCTCGAAACCGTCGGCGGTGAGCTGCTTGGGCGTCCACATCACCCCGGCGTTATTGATCAGCAGGTCGATGCGCGGGTAGGCCGCCTTGAGCGCGGCGGCGGCCGCGCGGACCGAGTCGAGCGAACTGAGGTCTAGCGCCTGCAGGGTGACGTCGATTTTTCGGGCCCCCTGGCCCCCGGCGGCCACGATCCGCGACAGCGCCGCGTTGCCCTTGTCGAGGTTGCGCACCGCGAGCACGACGTGCGCGCCGCGATAGGCCAACACGGCGGCCGTCTGGTACCCGATGCCGGTGTTGGCGCCGGTGACGATCGCGACGCGGCCGCTCTGATCCGGCACGTCGGCCTCCGACCATTTGCGGTTCCCGGTGTCGTTGGCAGCCATGGAAGCCATGGCCCAAAACATACCGAGCCGGAATTCGGCGCCGCCGCGCGGCGATGGGCGACGACGGGCGACGTAAAGTCGAGAACGTGATTACCGGGTTGGCCCACACCGGCGTGTGCGTTCCCGACTGCGAGGCCGCGGTGGCGTTCTACCGAGATGTGTTGGGCCTGCGTGTGCTTTCGCCGCCGTACGTGATGGCCGGTAACGCCATTCGCGACGACATGGGCGAGCTGGTGCCCGACCCCACGATGAAGGCGGCCATCGTCGGGTTCGACGACGGCAGCGACCGCGTCCTGGAGGTGATCGAGTACCTCAACGTCGAGGGCTCGGGCCGAGGGGCGGCCCTCACCGACCACGGGCTCTCGCACGTCGGGCTGATCTGTGAGGACATCGACGCCACGCGGGCCGAGCTGGAGGGCAAGGGAGTGCGCTTTCTGGTCGGCGGGATCGCCGACGTCGCGCGGGTCCGCACCACCTGGTTCGCCGACCCGTGGGGAGTGGTGTTCATCCTCGTGGAGAAGACCCGGCCCGGCCGACCCTATTTCGCGCAATGGGAGTGAACCGGACCGTCGGCATCATCGGCGCGGGCGCCGGCGGCATCGCGATGGGCATCCAACTCGTAAGCGCCGGTTACGAATTCACGATCTTCGACCGCGCCGACGGGTTCGGCGGCACCTGGCGCCACAACACCTTTCCCGGCGCGGCCTGCGACGTCCCGTCGCACCTGTACTCCTACTCCTTCGCACCCAACCCGCGGTGGAGCAAGACCTACGCCAACCAGCCCGAGATCCTGGCCTACCTGGAAAGGGTGGCCGCCGAGCATGGGCTGGGCCCTCACCTGCGGCCCCACACCACGATCGCCGCGGCGCGCTGGTCGGACACCCACAAGCGCTGGACGCTGAGCACCGGCGACGGCGAGCAGCATCACTTCGACGTGGTGGTGAGCGCCGTCGGGATGCTCGACGTGCCCAACATCCCGGATATCCCCGGGGCGCAACGGTTTCGGGGCCGCCGATTCCATTCGGCGCGCTGGGATCACAGCAAGTCGACGGAAGGGGAGCGGGTCGCCTCCATCGGGACCGGGGCCAGCGCGGTGCAATACGTGCCCGCGATCGCGCCAAAGACGGCCCACCTCACGGTGTTTCAGCGCACCCCGATCTGGATCGCCCCGCGGTTCGACTTCCCGTTCACCCCCGAGCAGCACGAGGAGTTCGAACGCCACTCCGAGATGGCGCAAAAGCTGCGCGACGAGGCGTTCGACGCCTACGAGTCGTCCAGCTTCGACGTCGACGCCGCGCAGACCCGCGAGGCCACCGAGCTCGCCCGCAGCTACCTGGCGCGCAAGGTGGCCGACCCCGAGCTGCGGGCCAAGCTGACGCCGGACTACCCGGCCGGCTGCAAGCGCCCGCTGATGTCGCGCGACTGGTACCCGACGTTCGCGCTGCCGAACGTCAGCCTGGAGACCACCGCCATCGCCGAGCTGACCGAGCGCGCGGTGCGCACCGTCGACGGCGTCGAACACCGCGTGGACACCGTCATCTACGGCACCGGGTTCAAGGCCGCCGACTACCTGTCCAGCATCGACGTGTACGGCACCGGCGGCCGCCATCTCCGCGAGGACTGGCGCGACGGCGCGGAGGCCTACCTGGGCACGCTGATCGCCGGGTATCCGAACTTCTTCACGCTCTACGGCCCGAACACCAACGGGGTCAACTCGATCCTGTACATCCACGAGGCGCAGACCACGTTCATCCGCCACATCCTCGAGGTGATGGACGGCCGCGGCGCGCGCACCGTCGAGGTCACGCCCGAAGCGCAGCGCCGCTACAACGACGAGATCCAATCGGCCATGCAGGGCAAGGTGTGGCTGGCGTGCACCAACTATTTCCGGCATCCCAGCGGCAAGGTCGTCACCCAGCTGCCGTACAGCGGCCGGACCTTCTTCGAACGCACGCGGGCGATGATCCCCGGCGACTACCGGCTGAGCTGAGACCGCGAGCAGACGCAAAGGCACCTCATTTCGGCACGAAATGGGTGCCTTTGCGTCTGCTCGCGGGGAGACCGGACTACTGGATCCAGTAGTTGTCGTGGCGGACGAACCACTCCCGGCGTTCGTCGTCGGTCATGTCGGCCAGCGCGGCGAAGCCCTCGAAGTAGGCCTCGCGGGGCGCGCCGGGCGCGAACAGCATCAGGATCGACGCGGCGTCGTCGGCCTCGTTGCGGAAACCGTGCACGCCGCCCGGCGGGACGTAGAGGAAGTCGCCCTGGTGGCCGTCGACCCAGTCGGTGCCGTCGTAGAGCTTCATCGTCCCGGAGAGCACGAAGAACGCCTCGGACATGGCGCGGTGAAAGTGCGGCCCCGGGCCGCCGCCGCGGGGGCTGATGTCGACGCGGTACAGGCCGTAGTCGCCGTCGGTGGCCTTTTGGTCGGCCAGGTAGTGGTAACTCACCCCGATGGGCGATTGATAGTCCGGCGGCTCGTCGGCTCGCTTGAGCCAGGCACTGAGCTCCGGCTCGTCCTTGGTGTAGCGGGGCGGCGGGTAGGGCGGCACGACGAGGGACATGGTTTCCAGCCTGCCAGTTAGCATCGCGTGCGTGCAGCCCCCCGAAGACGTTCGCGTGCAACGGCTCCTCGACGCCCAGGACAAGGCGTCGCGACTGTTCGACGAGATCGAGCGGCGGGCCATGATCTGTCCCGGGGTCGGGGAGCGGGAGCTGTCCGACGAGATCCACGACCTGGCCGGCGAGATGTTCGGCGTGACCCGGCACTGGCACCGGCGCATCGTGCGGGCCGGGCAGAACACGCTGCAGCCGTTCCGGGAGCGCCCGCCGGATCGGGTGATCGCCGCCGACGACGTCGTCTTCCTCGACCTGGGTCCGGTCTTCGAGGAGTGGGAGGCCGATTTCGGGCGGACGTTCGTGCTCGGCGACGACCCGCACAAGGCGGCGATTCGCGATGCGCTGCCCCGGGTGTGGGAGGCCGGCCGCGAGCACTTCGCGAGCCACCCCGAGATCACCGGCGCCGAGCTGTTCGACCACGCCGTCGGGGCCTCCCGCGCCGAGGGCTTCGAGTGGGGCAGCCCCATCGCCGGGCACCTGATCGGCGAGTTCGCGCACAAGAAGATCGCCGGACCCGGCGTCGAGTGGTACATCATGCCCGGGTCGACCAAACCGATGCGCCGCACGGATCCCCGCGGCCGCGCCTGCCACTGGATTCTCGAGATCCACCTCGTCGACCGCCGGCGCGGCTTCGGTGGCTTCTACGAACAGCTGCTCGACCTGCCCTGAACCGGGGGCACCTCCTTGCACTCTCCATAGGCGAGTGCTAAGAATGACGTTGGCACTCGCGACCGGTGAGTGCTAGGTCGGGACGGTGAGACCAGGCCCAACGACAGCCCGGTCGTCCGTCGCGGGCACTGCACCCGGCCAGGACGTGTCATCCCCAATCCGGAGGAATCACTTCGCAATGGCCAAGACAATTGCGTACGACGAAGAGGCCCGTCGCGGCCTCGAGCGGGGCCTGAACAGCCTTGCCGACGCGGTAAAGGTGACGTTGGGCCCCAAGGGCCGCAACGTCGTCCTCGAGAAGAAGTGGGGTGCCCCCACGATCACCAACGATGGCGTGTCCATCGCCAAGGAGATCGAGCTGGAGGACCCGTACGAGAAGATCGGCGCCGAGCTGGTCAAGGAGGTCGCCAAGAAGACCGACGACGTCGCCGGCGACGGCACGACGACGGCCACGGTGCTGGCCCAGGCGCTGGTCAAGGAGGGCCTGCGCAACGTCGCGGCGGGCGCCAACCCGCTGGGTCTGAAGCGCGGCATCGAGAAGGCGGTCGAGAAGATCACCGAGACGCTGCTCAAGACGGCCAAGGAGGTCGAGACCAAGGAGCAGATCGCTGCCACCGCGGCCATCTCCGCGGGCGACCAGTCGATCGGCGACCTGATCGCCGAGGCGATGGACAAGGTCGGCAACGAGGGCGTCATCACCGTCGAGGAGTCCAACACCTTCGGCCTGCAGCTCGAGCTGACCGAGGGCATGCGGTTCGACAAGGGCTACATCTCGGGTTACTTCGTCACCGACGCCGAGCGTCAGGAGGCGGTGCTCGAGGAGCCCTACATCCTGCTGGTCAGCTCCAAGGTGTCCACGGTCAAGGACCTGCTTCCGCTGCTGGAGAAGGTCATCCAGGCCGGTAAGCCGCTGCTGATCATCGCCGAGGACGTCGAGGGCGAGGCTTTGAGCACCCTGGTCGTCAACAAGATCCGCGGCACCTTCAAGTCGGTGGCGGTCAAGGCCCCCGGCTTCGGTGACCGCCGCAAGGCGATGCTGCAGGACATGGCGATCCTCACCGGTGGTCAGGTGATCAGCGAGGAGGTCGGCCTGACGCTGGAGAACGCCGACATCTCGCTGCTTGGCAAGGCCCGCAAGGTCGTCGTCACCAAGGACGAGACCACCATCGTCGAGGGCGCCGGTGACTCCGACGCCATCGCCGGCCGGGTGGCCCAGATCCGCCAGGAGATCGAGAACAGCGACTCCGACTACGACCGCGAGAAGCTGCAGGAGCGCCTGGCCAAGCTGGCCGGCGGTGTTGCGGTGATCAAGGCCGGCGCGGCCACCGAGGTGGAGCTCAAGGAGCGCAAGCACCGCATCGAGGACGCGGTCCGCAACGCCAAGGCCGCCGTCGAGGAGGGCATCGTCGCCGGTGGTGGCGTGACCCTGTTGCAGGCGGCCCCGGTCCTCGAGGAGCTCAAGCTCTCCGGTGACGAGGCCACCGGCGCCAACATCGTCAAGGTGGCGCTGGAGGCTCCGCTGAAGCAGATCGCCTTCAACTCCGGGCTGGAGCCGGGCGTGGTGGCCGAGAAGGTGCGCAACCTTCCGGCGGGCCAGGGCCTGAACGCGGCCACCGGGGAGTACGAGGACCTGCTGAAGGCCGGCGTTGCCGACCCGGTCAAGGTGACCCGCTCGGCGCTGCAGAACGCGGCGTCCATCGCGGGGCTGTTCCTGACGACCGAGGCCGTTGTCGCCGACAAGCCGGAGAAGGCGGCCGCTCCGGCGGGCGACCCGACCGGCGGCATGGGCGGCATGGACTTCTAGGTCCCAGTCAGCGAAAGAGCCCGGTCTGCGTTGCAGGCCGGGCTTTTTCGTATGCGCCGCGCGTGGGGGATATGGACGTCCACCGCCGGCGTTCGGACCGCCCCGGCGTTGAGTGTGAACCTACGGCGTTGAGTGTGAACCTACGGCGTTGAGTGTGAACCTACGGCTTTCAGAGTGAACCTACGGCTTTCAGAGTGAAGCCACGGCGCGCTTCCGGCCTCGGCTTCAAGGGATGGATGCAACACATCTGATTGAGGAGTGTTGTTGTGACCCGTCCGGCGTTGAGATCTGTT
>NZ_JAPJAV010000017.1:0-87575 GCF_035616495.1 Mycobacterium sp. 663a-19
AACACTGACCTCGATGATCTACCTCTGCCTCGGCGGACTGCAGGTCAAACTACCCACAACAACCTGAGGAGCCGCACTATTGTTCGAATAGGCGTATGCGGTGGACCAACCAGGCCGTCGCGGTCAACGGGCAACCCGTCGACGACGGGGCGCTGCCCGGGCTGCAGCGGATCGGCCTCGTCCGCACCGTGCGCGCGCCGCAGTTCGAGGGCATCACCTTCCACGAGGTGCTGTGCAAGTCCGCACTGAACAAGGTGCCGGACGCGGCGGCGCTGCCGTTCCGCTACACCGTCAACGGCTACCGCGGCTGCTCGCACGCGTGCCGCTACTGTTTCGCGCGGCCCAGCCACGAATACCTGGACTTCGACTGCGGCACCGACTTCGACACCCAGGTGGTGGTCAAGACCAACGTCGCCGAGGTGCTGCGCCGCGAGCTGCGCCGGCCGTCGTGGCGGCGCGAGACCGTCGCGCTGGGCACCAACACCGATCCCTACCAGCGGGCCGAGGGCCGCTACGCGCTGATGCCCGGCATCATCGGCGCCCTCGCCGGATCCGGCACACCGCTGTCGATCCTGACCAAGGGCACGCTGCTGCGCCGCGACCTGCCGCTGATCGCCGATGCGGCCCAACAGGTTCCGGTGTCGGTCGCGGTGTCGCTGGCGGTGGCCGATCCCGAGCTGCACCGCGACGTCGAGCCGGGCACCCCGACACCGCAGGCGCGCCTGGGTCTCATCTCCGCGATCCGCGACGCGGGCCTGGACTGCCATGTGATGGTCGCGCCGGTGCTCCCGCATCTCACCGACTCCGTCGAGCACCTCGACGAGTTACTCGGTCAGATCGCGGCCGCCGGGGCCACCGGCGTGACGGTCTTCGGCCTGCACCTGCGCGGCTCGACTCGTGGCTGGTTCATGTCCTGGCTGGCCCGCTCGCATCCCGAGCTGGTCGGCCGCTATCGCGACCTGTACCGGCGCCGCGCCTACCTGCCGCCGGCCTACCGCGAGACGCTGCGCGAACGGGTCGCGCCGCTGATCGCCAAGCACCGGCTGGCCCCCGATCACCGCCCATTCCCGCGGGCCGCCACGGCCGTGCCGACACCGGAACCCCTTCAGCCGACGCTGTTCTAGGCCGACTTGTCGCCGCGCGGCTTGGTCAGGGTGAACTGGTCGATCACCACGACCGCGCCGAACAGCCCCCGCAACGCGTAGTGCGTCGCCTTGATCGAGGTGTTGCCGCCGGGCCGGCCCGGATCGACATCGAAAGCCACGAAGCCGTAAGGGTTTTCGCGGTCGCGAAACGCCGACCACGGCGCATCCTCTATCACGTAGATTGGCGCCTTGCGCCCGATCCCGGGGTCGAACGCGCCGACCCCGGTCAGCACCCGGCACAGCGGCTGCGGGAAGAACATGCCGTTGGACGGCGCGGAGGTGCCGCCCCCGCCGATGACGAGGTGCACCGTTCCCCGGGTCGCGTCGATGAGCTCCGCACGGGTGTCGACGGGCCGCGGTGTCCGGGTGTCGGTGCCCAGCGTTCCGCGCAGCGGATGCGAGCGTTCGTAGTGGTGCTCGTGGCCGCACAGCACCAGATCGACCTGATACTGGTCGAACAACGGCAGCCACTCCTCGCGGATGCCGAGGTCGGCGCCGTTGGTGCGGTCGGCGGTGGAGATCGCCGTCTGATGCATGCAGACGACCACCCAGTCGATGTCGGGGTCGCGCCGGGCCGCCGCGAGTTCGCCCGCGAGCCAGCGCTTTTGCTCCCCACCCGAGTAACCGTGCACGTAGGAGTTGCCGCCGTCCTGGAAGGCGACGTCGTCGTTGTTGAGGCTGATCACCCGCACCGATCCGGCGGTGAACGAGTACCACAGCCCGCGGACCTCCGGACTCGATCCCGAGTCGGGCACCTGGAAGTACGTTTGATACGCGCCGTAACCGATTGGCCCGTTGCCCAATTCGTTCTCGTGGTTGCCCGCAGCCGGCATCCACGGCCGGTAGCGCGCCGAGCGGGTGTTGTTCTCGAACCAGTCCGACCAGGTGCGGATACGGTCCTGCGCCAGGTTGGCGTAGCACAGGTCGCCGTTGACCAGGTTGAACAGCGGGCCGAGCCGTTCGATCGCCAGCGTGGTGTCGGCGGCCGCGGGCGAGCCGATGTTGTCGGTGCCGTAGTTGCCGTTCGGCAACCGGTGCAGCATCGGAGTGGACTGGTCGCCGAAGCTGGTGAAGCGCAGCGGTTTTCGCCCCACCGGCCCGGTCCGCACCGTTCCGGTTTCCGGCTCGGCGCCGTCGTGCACCGCGGCGTAGACGTAGTCGGTGTCCGGGGTGAGGTTCGTCAGGCGGGCGTGGTTCACGCGAACCTCGGTGTTGGACTTGCCATCCCGATAGGTCCGGGTCTCGGCCGTCACGGTGCGACCGAAACCCGCCCCCGGCGTGCCCAGCATCACGCGCGGATTGCGGACGGCGTCGGTGGTGTGCCACGAGACCACCACCTCGGTGCCGGCGTTCCTGCCGAACTGCAGGTGCAGCCCGACCACCGGCGGTGCGCCGTTGCGGTCCGGCTGCCGCCACACCGCAGGGCCCCGCGGGTGCGACCACAGCAGCGCGGCCCCGCCGACCCCGACGCCGCCGAGGACCGCGGAGGCCGCGGTCGAGGTGAGCAACCGACGGCGGCTGATGCCGGGCCCGGGGTCGTTGCTCATGCAAGCTTCATACCGGAGCCGGGCAACCCGAAGCTAACGGCGTTAGTGGCGGTGTGGTTCGAGCAGCCCGGCCTGGCCGGTGGACGGGGGGTGCGCGGCCAGCCACTCGCGGGTCGCCGCGTGCGACCGCTCGATGAGTGTCGCCGCGTGGGAGAAGTCGGCTCCGGAGGTGGCGATCGGGCACAGCGGCCGGATCACGCGCAGGTCGACCGCCCGCTCGAAGCGCTCGACGTCGACGGCCAGGCGATGGTTGACGGCCAGCGTCATGGCGTGCAGCGCCATGTTCACCGCGGTCTTCGGTGCCGCCGGCAGATCGCACGAGTAGCCGGTCGGCAGCACCCAGACCCGGTCGGCGCCGAGCGCGACGGCGTGGGAAATCGGGGTGTTGTTCACGACGCCGCCGTCCATCAGGTCGCGCCCGTCGACCCGCACCGGTGGGAACACGCCCGGGATGGCGGCGCTGGCGGCGATCGCGTCCACCGCGTTCCCGGAGGACAGCAGGACGTCGGTGCCGGAGATCACGTCGGTCGCCACCACGTGCAGGGGGATCGGCGCATCCTCGAGCCGGGTGAACTCCAGGTTGTCGGCCAGCATGCGTCGCAAGCCGGTGTTGGGAACCAGGTGCGACCGGCGGCCGAGCATGCCCAGCGCCCCGGCGACCGGGTGGGCGGGGAATATGGCCCGCCGCGACAACGACATCCACAGGTCGGCCAGTCCCCTGATCCCGGGGAGGTCGGGCCGCGACGCGATCCACCCGCCGTTGACCGCGCCGACCGACGTGCCGACGACCAGGTCTGGGCGTTCTCCCGCGTCGGCGAGCGCGAGCAGCATGCCCACATGGACCGCACCGAGGCTGGCGCCGCCGGACAACACGAATGCCGTGGGCACAGATGCATCGTAGGGACTTTCGCCGCGGATGCGCGCGTAACGAATCCGGTAGCGTTTTCGATATGACGAACGTGCGATATGTGACCGGCGTGGTCGCCGCGGCAGCGTTTGCGGCAGCAGCGGTGGCCGTCACGCCCGCGACCTCATTTGCGGATCCGCCCGGCCATCAGGTGACCTACACCGTGTCGAGCCCCAACAATCTGACCGCCACGGTCAACTACGTGAATGCCGATCCGCCCAGCCAGGCCGCCTACAACGCGGACCCGTCGAAGTTCATGACCAGCGTCCAGGCCCCGCTCAGCGGTGGAACGCCGGTCACCTACACCGTCACCTTGGCGAACCCGGCCAATGCGAGCGTCAGCGCCAGCGGCATGCTGCATTGGCCGGATTCGGGCAATGGCCCGGCCTCATTCCACTGCGAGGTCGCCGTGGACGGCCAGGTGGTCGCGCAGCAGGACGCGACCACCACCGTCACCTGCCGGCCGCCCGGGTAGGCGCTAGCGCGGCGCGGTCTGGGCGACGACGACGACCTCCGCCCGTTCGTCTCCGACCGCCCGGATCTTGTGGCTGACCGACGCGTCGAAGTAGGCGCTGTCACCGGCGCCGAGCGCGATGGTCTCGTCGCCGTAGTCCAGTTCGACGCGCCCGGCGTGCACGAACACGAACTCCTGACCCGAATGCTCGGGATGCGGATCGTCGGCGCCGCGGCTGGTCGGCCGAACCACGAACGGCGACATGGACTTTCCGAGCAGTGCGGATGCCAGCACCCGGTAACGCTCGCCGTCGGCGCCGCCGGCCGCGCGGTCGACGGTGATCTTCTCCTCGGCCGCCTCGTCGGAGAACAGCCGCCCGACATCGACATCGAGCGCCCGCGCGACCTTCAGGGCTACCGCGATCGACGGTGTGCTCTGCCGGCGTTCGATCTTGGACAGATAGCTTTTAGTCAGCCCGGTCTGCCCGGCGAGTTGGTCCAGGGTGAGGCCGCGTTGTCGGCGGACGGCGCGCAGCAATGCTGTCACTGAGGGTGCCTCCCATGACACAAGGTTTCCAATGGTCTACTATTGTGTCATATGTCCAGTACATTCGCGGATTCGAAGTCCGAGTTGATGCGCCGCGCGCAGGAACGGCTGGCGGCCAACATCGCGGACTCGCAATTGACCACCCGGCAAAAACTGGCGCTGACGTGCCGCGCCCTGTTCGACGCGGGGCACGACTCGGGGCTGGCCGGGCAGATCACCGCCCGTGCCGAGCAGCCCGGGACCTACTACACGCAGCGGCTGGGCCTCGGGTTCGACGAGATCACCGACGCCAACCTGCTGCTGGTCGACGAGGACCTCAACGTGCTCGACGGCGACGGAATGGCGAACCCCGCCAACAGGTTTCACAGCTGGATCTACCGCGCCCGGCCCGACGTGCAGTGCATCGTGCACACCCACGCCTTCCACGTGGCGGCGCTGTCCATGCTGGAGGTTCCGCTGGTGGTCTCGCACATGGACACCACGCCCCTGTACGACGACTGCGCGTTCCTCCCCGAATGGCCGGGCGTGCCCGTCGGCAACGAGGAGGGGGAGATCATCACCGCGGCGCTCGGCGACAAGAAGGCGGTGCTGTTGGCGCATCACGGCCACGTGATCGCCGGCGCCAGCATCGAGGAGGCGTGCTCGTTGGGCGTCCTGATCGAGCGCGCCGCGAAACTGCAACTGGCCGCGATGGCCGCCGGCACGGTCAAGGAACTGCCCGAGCCGCTGGCCCGTGAGGCCCACGACTGGACGCTGCGGCCCGAGCGCAGCCGGGCCAACTTCGCCTACTACGCCCGCCGCGCCCTGGCGTGCCACCCCGACGCGCTGACGAGCTAAGACAAGGAGCCCCGTGCCCGAGATCCACGGCATCATCGCCTACCCGGTGACCCCGTTTTCGGCCGCGAGCGGCCCGAATGGTGTTGACACCAAACGGCTTGGCGCGCTGGTCGACTGGCTCGTGTCCGCCGGCGTGCACGCGATCGCCCCGCTGGGCAGCACCGGCGAGTTGGCCTACCTCGAGGAGCCCGAATTCGACACCGTCGTCGACACCACGATCGGCACGGTCGCCGGCCGGGTGCCCGTCGTCGTGGGCGTGTCGGACGTGACCACCGCCAAGACCATCCGGCGCGCGCAGTACGCGCAGCGCGCCGGCGCGGACGCGGTGATGATCCTGCCGGTGTCCTACTGGAAGCTCAGCGAGCGCGAGATCGTGCAGCACTACCGCAGCATCGGCGACGCCATCGAAATCCCGATCATGGCCTACAACAACCCGGCCACCAGCGGCGTGGACATGCGGCCCGAGCTACTGGTCGACATGTTCGAGACCATCGACAACGTGACCATGGTCAAGGAGTCCACCGGCGACCTGACCCGGATGCAGCGCATCACCGAACTGTCCGGCGGCCGGCTGCCCTTCTACAACGGCAGCAACCCGCTGGTGCTCGACGCGCTGAAGGCCGGGGCCTCCGGATGGTGCACGGCCGCACCGTGTTTGCGGCCGCAACCGTGCATCGAGCTGTACGAGGCGGTGCGCGCGGGCGACCTCGACAAGGCGCAGGCCCTCTACGACGACCTCAAGCCGCTGCTGGAGTTCATCGTCGCGGGCGGGCTGGCCACTACCGTCAAGGCCGGCCTCGACCTGCTCGGTTTCCCGGTCGGCGACCCGCGTGCGCCGCTGCTGCCGCTCGACGACCAAGGGCGCGCCGAGCTGCAACGCCTGCTCGCCTAGCCCAAGTCGGCGGCGTGGAAGGTGTCGCACTGCTTCGGGTCACCGGTCTGGTACCCGACGGTGAACCAATGCTGCCGCTCCGCGGCCGATCCGTGCGTCCAGCTTTCGGGGTTGACCCGCCCGGTTGATTGCCTCTGGATGCGGTCGTCGCCGACCGAGGCGGCGGCCGACAGCGCGTCGGCAATGTCCTGATCGCTCAACGGATTCAGGAATGGGGTGCCGTCCTGCTGCTTGACGGTCGAGGCGTAGTGCGCCCAGATGCCCGCGTAGCAGTCGGCCTGCAACTCGGTGCGCACGCCGCCGCCGCCGGCGCCCTTGGCGCCCTGCTGGGCGCGGCCCAGCACCCCTTGGAGGTTCTGCACATGATGGCCGTACTCGTGGGCGACGACGTATTCCTGCGCGAAAGCCCCGTTGCTGGAATGCAGTTGCCTGACGAGCACATCCTGGAAGAAGGTGGTGTCGAAGTACGCGGTCTGGTCCACCGGGCAGTAGAACGGCCCGACGTCGGTGGTCGCCATTCCGCAACCGGTGCTCACCTGGTCGCTGAACAGCCGCACCCGCGGGCGGGTGTAGCCCTGCAGCAGCTGATGCCACACCGCGTCGACCGAGTTCCCGGTGGCGACCACGCGGCACTGCACGTACTTGTTGGCGTCGGCGCCGGTCTTGCACTGGCTCAGGTCGAACCCGGGCGCCGAGTAGCCGCCGGTGTTCATCTGCTGGGAGTTGAGCACGCGGCCGGGATCGACGCCCAACAGCAGGGCGCCGATCAGGATCAGCAGCCCGACGCCGCCGCCCCCGATGGCCATCCCCATGCCGCCCCCGCCGGACGACGACGCGGTGCTGGTGTCGATCTGCATGCCCTCGTTGAAGGTCATCGCACGCTCCTAGTGTTGCCGGCCTAATGTTGCCGGGTCGCGCCGAACCGGGCGTCGGTATAGCTACGCAGGTTACGCAGGAACCGGCGCAGCGCCAGGTTCAGCAGCGGCCCGACGGCGAACATCGCCAGCCGCGCCGGGCCGGCGGGCTGCTGCGCCATGGTCCACGTCAGCCGGCAGCCGCCCGGGATGGCCTCGACCCGGTAATCCTCGGCGAACGCGGCGACCGACCGTGTCGAGCACTCGTTGAACCGGAATGCCATGTGGGTGAACGGTTCCCACGCGATGAACTCCTCGTCGCCGACGATCCCGCCGCGCATCTCGACGATGCGGGTGGTGCCCACTCCGCGCGGCTCGGGACTGGTCCAGGTCACCTTGGTGATCACCGGGGCCCAGCGCGGCCAGGACTCGGCGTCGGCGAGCACCTCGAACAGCTGCTCGGGCGTGATGGCGAGGTCGACACTGTTGCGGAATCGGAATGGCGCGGTCTCGGCGAAGCCCACGTCCACGCGCTCGCAGGGGTGCATGGCTCGAATCTAACCCGGGCCGTCGCTCGCCGCCGCCAGTAGCGGCACCACGACGTCGCTGATCGGCGTCGGCAGGCCGTGGGCGCGGGCCTTGCGGATGATCACCCCGTTGCGGATGTCCCATTCCAGCCGCCGGTGATTCTCCCGGTCGGCCAGCATCGACGTGCCCATGTCCTCGGGGACGTGACGGAACATCTCGACGAACTCGTCGACCACGCCGTCGGGCAACCGGGCGCCCTCGGCCCGCGCGACGGCCAGGCATTCGGCGACATAGCGGCGCGACAGCGCCGCGACGTCGTCGCGGCGGAACATCCCGGAGCGCCGCCCGGACAGCGCCATGAACCCGGCCAGCGCGTTGACGAGCAGCTTCCGCCAGGCCGCGGTGAGGAAGTCGGGGTCGCAATCCACCCGGCAGCCCGCGCCGCGCAGCAGCTCGGCGACCGTCTCGGCCTCGGGCCCGCTGGGCAGCACCAGCGCGGCCTCCCCGCGCAGCCGCACCCAGCCGTCGGGCTGGGTCTCCGCCGAATACCACACGATGCCGGGGATCACGGGCGACGACGGGCAGTGCGGCTTGACCTGCTCGACCTGCTCGACGCCGTTCTGCAGCACGGCGACGACGGTGTGTTCGTCGCACAGCCGCGCCAGCCAGCCGGCCGCGTCGTCGTTCTGGGTGGCCTTGACCGCCAGGATCACCAGGTCGACGGAGCCGGAGACCTCGCCGGGATCGGTTCGCACCGGGCCGGGCACCACGATGGGATCCCCGCCGTCGGGCCGCAGCTCGATGGCGTCCCTGGGTGTGCGGCCGCACACCAGAACGGAATGCCCGGCCTTGTGCAGCAGGGCGGCGACCGTCGTGCCGACGGCGCCGGGACCGACGAGTGCGATGTTGATGGCGATGGGTCCGAAATTACTAGAGCGCGAGCGCCTGGCGCAGCACCGCGATCGTTTCGGCCTGCTCGCGCTTCGAGATCGCCGCATCCCGGATCAACATCGAGCCGTGGAAAGTGCCTGGGAACAAATGCAATTCGACGGTCACGCCCGCGGCGAGCATGGCCAGCGCGTAGGCGACGCCCTCGTCGCGCAGGGGGTCGAAGTGCATGACCGAAACGTAGGCGGGCGGCAGGCCGGCCAGGTCGGTGGCGCGAGCCGGCGCGGCATAGATCGACACGTCCTCACCGCCGGCGCGGCCGGGGCCCAGGTAGCAGTCCCAGCTGACGATCGCCCGCGGGCGACTCCACAGCGGGGTGTCGGTGAACGCGGTCATGCTCGCGGTGGCCAGGCGGTCGTCGAGTTCGGGCACCGAAAGGAACTGGAAGGCGATGTGCGGGCCGCCGCGGTCGCGGGCCAGCAGCGCCAGCGCGGCGCCCAGGCCACCCCCGGCGCTGGTGCCCTGAATGGCGATGCGCTGCGGGTCGATGCCCAATTCGTCCGCGTGCGCCGCCGTCCAGACCAGCCCGGCGTAGACGTCTTCGAGCCCACCGGGGAACGGGGTTTCCGGTGCGAGCCGGTAGTCGACCGACACCACGACCGCGCCGAGCTCGCGTGCCAGCGTGACGTTGGAGGCGTGTTCGGTGTCGAGATCGCCGGCGATGAACCCGCCCCCGTGGACGTGGTATATCGCCGCCGGAGCACCGGCCCGTTCGGGCCGGTAGATGCGGATCGGCACCGCGGGATCGCCTTCGCGGCCCGGGATTTGGCGGTCCTCGATATGCACCCCGGTGGTGTCCGGCGGCGGGAACTGGGCGATCATCTCCGCCAGCGCCGCCCGGATGGCCAACGGGTCGTTGCCCGGGAGATCGGGCAGGAGGGGAACCACCGCGGCGATTTCCGGGTCGAACGCATAAGTGGTCACGGGCACTCCTGATCCGTCGGCGGCGACGTCGCCCAAGCACTCTAGACTGGGCAGTCGTTCAAATCGGCCAAAGGGGAGTATTTCGTGCTGCGCAGCCACGCCGCTGGTTCGCTACGGGCTCGCGACGCCGGCCAGCAGGTGACGTTGGCCGGTTGGGTGGCCCGCCGCCGCGATCACGGGGGCGTCATCTTCATCGACCTGCGGGACGCGTCCGGTGTCGCGCAGGTGGTGTTCCGCGCCGCCTTGCAGGAAGGGCAGGCGCTGGCCCAGGCGCACCGGCTGCGCGCCGAGTTCTGCATCGCGGTCACCGGGGTGGTCGAGATCCGGCCCGAGGGCAACGCCAACCCGGAGATCGCGACGGGCGAGATCGAGGTCAACGCGAGCTCGCTGACCGTGCTCGGTGAGAGCGCGCCGCTGCCGTTCCAGCTCGACGAGCCCGCCGGCGAGGAGCTGCGGCTGAAATACCGCTACCTCGACCTGCGCCGCGACGGCCCGGCCGCGGCGATTCGGTTGCGCTCCAAGGTGAATGCCGCCGCGCGTGACGTGCTGGCGCGGCATGATTTCGTCGAGATCGAGACCCCGACGATCACCCGCTCGACGCCGGAGGGGGCGCGCGACTTCCTGGTGCCGGCCCGGCTGCACCCGGGTTCGTTCTACGCGCTGCCGCAGAGCCCGCAGCTGTTCAAGCAGTTGCTGATGGTGGCCGGGATGGAGCGCTACTACCAGATCGCCCGCTGCTACCGCGACGAGGACTTCCGCGCCGACCGCCAGCCCGAGTTCACCCAGCTCGACATGGAGATGAGCTTCGTCGACGCCGAGGACATCATCGAGATCTCCGAGGAGATCCTGGCCGCGCTGTGGGAGCTGATCGGCTACAAGCTGCCCACCCCGATCCCGCGGATCACCTACGCCGACGCGATGCGCCGATTCGGCACCGACAAGCCCGACATGCGGTTCGGCCTGGAGCTCGTCGAGTGCACGGAGTTCTTCTCCGACACCACGTTTCGCGTCTTCCAGGCGCCGTACGTGGGCGCGGTGGTGATGCCCGGCGGGGCGTCGCAGCCGCGCCGCACGCTGGACGGCTGGCAGGAGTGGGCCAAGCAGCGCGGGCACCGCGGGCTGGCCTACGTGCTGGTCGGCGACGAGGCTTCCGGGGGCGAGCTGGGCGGCCCGGTGGCCAAGAACCTCAGCGAGCGCGAACGCGACGGCCTGGCCGCGCACGTCGGCGCCAAGCCGGGGGACTGCATCTTCTTCTCGGCGGGCCCGCCGAAATCCTCGCGGGCGCTGCTGGGCGCCGCCCGCGACGAGATCGCCGCCCGGCTCGGCATGATCGACCCGAACGCGTGGGCGTTCGTGTGGGTCGTCGACCCGCCGCTGTTCGAGCCCGTCGACGAGGCGACGGCCGCAGGTGACGTGGCGGTGGGCTCGGGGGCGTGGACCGCGGTGCATCACGCCTTCACCGCGCCCAAGCCGGGGCAGGAGGACGCGCTGGACAGCGATCCCGGCAGCGTGCTGGCCGACGCCTACGACATCGTCTGCAACGGCAACGAGATCGGCGGCGGCTCCATCCGTATCCACCGCCGCGACATCCAGGAACGGGTGTTCGCGGTGATGGGCCTGGACAAGGCCGAGGCCGAGGAGAAGTTCGGATTCCTGTTGGAGGCCTTCACGTTTGGCGCGCCGCCGCACGGCGGGATCGCATTCGGCTGGGACCGGACCATCGCGGTGCTCGCCGGCGCGGACTCGATCCGTGACGTGATCGCCTTCCCGAAGACCGGCGGCGGGGTCGACCCGCTCACCGACGCCCCGGCCCCGATCACCGCCCAGCAGCGCAAGGAGTCCGGAATCGACGTCAAGCCGGGTCAGTGATCGGGTTCGGTGTGCTTGCGCGGCTTATGCTTTCCGGGTCAGCACCGGCGCTTGATTGGGCGGTGCGATCGGCCGGTGGGGGTTCGTGCGGGCCGGCGCGGGGGTGACAACCACTGTGCCGTTGGTGCACGTGACCAGCTTGCCGCCGACGATGACGCCCTGGCCCTCGTCGATCGGGATGTCGTAGCCGTCCGGGTCGGTGTAGTGGCACCCGCCGCTCGGGCCGGTGGGCCCGTTGGGCTCGGCGTACGCGGTGGCCGGGGCCAACGCGACAAAGGCCAGCGCGCCGAACAGCGTGGCGGCGTACCGAAAGCGAGCCCGGGTGGTGTTCTTCATGGTGATCTCCTCAGGTCGTCGCGGCCCGTGTTGGGCTGCGTTCATCGACTAGGAGCAACCGGGAGCGCCAAAATGGACACTTTCCGGAATAGACGCCAAGCCCAAGGGGGTTGACCAGGCATGACCCAAGGGATCCCGGACACCGCCACCATCAACACGTTCAACAACGGAATCGTCGACGAGTTCCGCGCCAACGGCGGAAAGGTCGGCGGCCAATTCGCCAACGCCAACCTGCTGCTGCTCACCACGACGGGCGCCAAGTCCGGCCGGCCCCGAACGTCGCCGCTGGCGTATTTCCGCATCGACGGCAAGCTGATCGTCATCGGGTCGTTCGCCGGCGCCCCCGTCAACCCGGCGTGGGTGCACAACCTGCGGGCCAACCCGCGGGCGCACGTCGAGGTCGGCTCGGAAGCGGGGATAGCCGAGTACGACGTGACCGCGCGCGAGCTGCCGGCGGCCGAGCGCGACGCGCTCTTCGACAAGGTCGCCGCCGCGGCGCCGGGCTTCGCGGAGTACCAGTCGAAGACCACCCGGGTGCTCCCGCTGTTCGAGCTGCAAAGGACCTAGTGCGGCGGGGGGCTAGGCCGAGCGGCGCCGCGCGCGGTCGGGTTGTCATCTGCTGGCGGGATAGTGACCGGAAGTGATTGATACTGCGTGGTGGTTAGTGGTGTCGGCGTGGCGATCAGCGCTGATGTCGGTGGTGGCTGCCAGGATGTGGTCCGTGGCTGGTGGGCGGGTGCTGCGGCGGATCGGGGATCCGGTGGTGGCGAGCGCGCCGACGGGTGTGCGGATCCGGACCCGGATTCATCCCACGACCGGTGAGGCCGAGGCGTTGGCCGCGGTGGGTGGGCTGTTGGGTTCGGTGTATCGCGGTGAGCTGGCCGGGCGGATCCGGTTGGGTCGTTTGGATCCCAAGGCCCAGGCGGTGTGGCGCGCGGAGCGTAAGCGGGCGCTGACGGCAGTGTCGTCGTCGCGGTGGGCGGGAGCGATCACCCGGGCGGTGGAGGATCAGTACCAGTTGGGGCTGCGCGGTTTGGTCGCCCAGGTCGGCGATCTGCGCGCCGCGGTCGAGGTGCTCGAGGCTCGGTGCATGTTGCGTCCCGGCGAACTCGCCCCGGTCGCCGACACCGGCGGTCGATCACGGCGTCGCCGGCGTCGTGGGTATGGCAATGCCGCTGAGCGGTTCGCCAAGACCCGCCGTCTGGCGGTGTTGCGCACCCGGTTGGCCGCCGCTGAGGAGGCGTTGGCGGCGGGTCGCCCGTCGGTCACCGTGGGTGGGAAACGATTGTGGCGCAACCGTAACCACCTTGACGCCGCTGACATGACCGTGCAGCAGTGGCGTGGCAAGTGGGATGCGGCGCGCATGTTGTTGACCGCCGACGGCGAGTCGGGCAAGGCCGGTGGCAATGAGACCATCCGCGTCGACGCCGCGGGCCGGCTGCGCATCAAGGTGCCCGGCGCCCTGGCTGACGAATTGGGCGCCCATCTGGTGATTGCCGTGCCGGTGCGGTTCAGCCACCGCGGCGCCGAATGGGGGGCCCGGATCGCGACGCGACAAGCGGTGCGCTACGACATCAGCTATGACCCCGGTCGTCGGCGTTGGTATTTGGACGCATCGTGGGCCACCAGCCCCGCGCCGATGCCCGAGCTCGACGCCGCGCGGGCCGGGCCGGTGCTGGGTGTGGACCTCAATGCCGATCATCTGGCCGCTTGTGTGCTCGACTCGTCGGGCAATCCGATCGGTGAACCCGTCACCATCGCCGTTGATACCGCGGGGCTCAAAGCATCACGGCGCGACGGGCGGGTCCGTGCTGCGATCAGTATGCTGCTCGACCTGGCCAACCGGCAGAATTGCTCGGCGATCGTGGTGGAAAACCTCGATTTCGCCGACGCGCGCGCTACCGGGCGGGAGACTTTGGGGCGCGCAGGGCGCGGGAAACGATTGCGCCGCACCGTCGCTGGCATGCCCACCGGAAAGTTTCGAAGCCGGCTAACCGGTATGGCCGCGCGCGAGGGGATCGCGATCATCGGGGTGGATGCGGCCTACACCAGCCGCTGGGGTGCCCAGCACTGGCGCACACCCTTACAACAACAGACTTCCGACCCGGCCGTCGTGACCGTCCATCATGGGGCGGCGGTCGCGATCGGGCGACGTGGGCTGGGCTTGGCGATTAGGCGGCGGCCGGCGGGACCCCGCACTCGACAGCGGACGAGTGTGGGCACTTCACCGGGCAGACCTGACCGTCAGCCGGGCACCACATCACGACGGTGCCGTAGTTCCGCCTCACCGCCACGCCCACTACGACAACGAGGCGTGCCGGTCCATCGGACAACACCCACCGCCAGCGGCCAACACCGTTCGGGCCGCACAGGACTCACTCCTGCTCAGTAATCAGGAACGGTAAGTAAGCCTGATGAGCTTCGCGCGGCCGTCCGCTGTGTACACCGCCGCGCTGGCGGGCCTGAAACGAGTGCGCGGCGTGTGGTTCACGCTGCTGCAGACCTCGGTGGCCGCGGGCCTGGCCTGGTACATCACCCACGACCTGCTGTCGCATCCGCAGCCGTTCTTCGCGCCGATCGCCGCCGCGGTGTCGTTGTCGGTCAGCAACGTGCTGCGCGCCCAGCGCGCCATCCAGATGATGATCGGCGTCACCCTGGGCATCGGGGTGGGCACCGCGGTGCAGGGGCTGCTCGGGCCCGGGGCCGTCCCCATCGCGGTCGCAGCGCTGATCGCGCTGCTGGTCGCGGTGTTCATCGGGCAGGGCTACATCGGCCAGGGAATGATGTTCGCCAACCAGACCGTCGTGTCGGCGATCCTGGTGCTGGCCCTGTTCCGCAGCGGCGTCGGCTTCGAGCGCATCTACGACGCGCTGATCGGCGGGGGCCTGGCCATCGTCTTCGCCGTGCTGCTGTTCCCGGCCGACCCGTTGCAGGTGCTGCGCAGCGCGCGCGTCGCGGTGCTGGGGACGCTGCGCGGGGTGCTGTCCCGCAGCGCCGACATCGCCTCCGGCCGCGAAGCCCCCACCGAGGACTGGCCGCTGTCGGCCGTCGACCGGGTGCACGAGCGGCTGGGTGGCCTGGTCCAGGCCCGCACCACCGCCCGCCTCATCGTGCGGACGGCGCCGCGCCGGTGGGGGCCGCGCGACGCCGTGCGGGCCGCCGACCACCAGGGCGTGCATGTGGCCCTGCTCGCCGGCTCGGTGCTGCAGCTGGCGCGCGCCGTCGCGCCCGCCGACGAGGGCCGCCGCGCCGAGCTCCCGCCGGCCGTGCCGGCCGTGCTGGTCGACCTCGCGTCGGCCACGGCGCTCGCCGACTCGGATCCCGCCGGGGCGTGCGCCTACGCGGCCGCCGCGCGCCGTCACGCGTCAACACTGCACGCCGGCGCCCGCGAGCGGACCGAGGTGGTGCTCGCCGACGTCGTCCAGGCCTGCCTGGACGACCTGCAGCGGGTCATCGATCTTCGGCAGTGAGGCTCAGAACGAGCCGGTCAAAAACTCCTGAACCAGCTTCTTGGGCGCCTGTGTCAGCCAGGCCTCGGTGATCAGCTCCTCGAGGCCGCGGACCTCGATCTCGGCCAACCGGACCAGCACCGCCGGATAGCCGTCGAAGTGCGGGGTGGTGAAGTAGATGCCCGGCTCGTCGGCGATCAGCGCGAACTTGACGCCCTCGTCGGAAACCCGGACGCCGAGGATGTCGCCCTCGGGTGGCTGCACGCCGCCGGCCTCCAGCGCTTCGCGGTCGGACGGGCGCAGCGGCCGCTCCCACGCCAGCAATTTCTTGCCGACCCGCCAGTCGTGCGGTGACTGCTCGGAGGTGAGTGGCAGCTCACCAACGATGCGGGCGACGTCGTCCCACGTGGCCACACCTCGATTGTGCTCCGGATATGGTGCGCTTGGTGTCGTATCGGCCGGAGACGTCAGGAGGTGGGCGGTTGTCGTCCGAAGTGCAGGCCCCGGTCACCCGCCGCCATCGGGTCACGCACCGCACCGAGTACCGCTACTCCGACGTGGTGACCAGCTCCTACGGCCGGGGTTTCCTCACGCCGCGGGACTCGCTGCGGCAGCGTTGCGTCGCGCACCGGCTGGACATCGATCCCGCGCCCGCCGACATCTCCACCAGCCCCGACGCCTACGGCAACATCAGCTCCTATTTCCACGTCACCGAGCCGCACCACACCCTGACCATCACCAGCGACTCCATCGTCGATGTGTATCCGCTGGCACCCGAGATCTACACCAGCGGCCCGGCGGTGCGCCCGTGGGAGGAGGCCCGGCCGGCCGGGCCGGGGGGCGCGCTCGCGACCGAGTTCACCCTGGACCTCGATCCGCCCGAGATCACCGGCGAGGTGCGCGAGTACGCGGCGCCCAGCTTCGTGCCGGGGCGTCCGCTGGTCGACGTGCTGCGCGACCTCGCGTCGCGCATCTTCACCGACTTCACCTACCGGTCGGGGTCGACGACGATCTCCACCGGGGTCAAGGAGGTTCTGGCGGCCCGGGAAGGGGTATGCCAAGACTTCGCGAGGCTGGCGATCGCCTGCCTGCGGGCCAATGGTCTGGCGGCGTGTTACGTGTCGGGCTATCTGGCCACCGACCCGCCGCCGGGAAAGGATCGGATGATCGGTATCGACGCCACCCACGCCTGGGCCTCGGTGTGGACGCCGCGGGAGCCCGGCGAGTTCGAATGGCTGGGGCTCGACCCCACCAACGACCAGATGGTCGACCAGCGCTACATCGTGGTGGGGCGGGGCCGCGACTACGCCGACGTGCCGCCGTTGCGCGGCATCATCTACACCAACGCGGAGACCAGCGTGATCGACGTCGCGGTCGACGTGGTGCCGTTCGAAGGCGATGAGCTGGATGCGTGACTTTCACTGCCCCAACTGCGGCCAACGCCTGACGTTCGAGAACTCCACCTGCCTGGCGTGCGGCAGCGCGCTGGGGTTCTCGCTGGACAACATGGCGCTGCTGGTGATCACCACCGGCGAGGAGGGCGACAAGCCCGGCTTCGTCTGCGCCAGCGACTACGAGCTGTGCGCCAATCGTCATCTCGCCGAATGCAATTGGCTGGTCCCGATCAACGGCCCCGGCGGCCTTTGCACGTCGTGCGCGCTGACCCTGGAACGGCCCAACGACAACGACGCCGACGGGCTGGCCGCGTTCGCCCGCGCGGAGGCGGCCAAGCGGCGGCTGGTCGCCGAGCTGTACGAGATGAAGCTGCCGATCGTGGGGCGCGACCGGGATGCCGACTACGGCCTGGGCTTTCGCCTGCTGTCCAGCGCGCACGAGAAGGTGCTGACCGGTCACGACAATGGGGTCATCACAATCGACTTGGCAGAGGGCGACGACGTGCACCGCGAACAGCTGCGAGTCGAGATGGAGGAGCCGTACCGTACCCTGCTCGGCCACTTCCGCCACGAGGTCGGGCACTACTACTTCTACCGGCTGATCACCCCGTCGAGCGACTACCTGGCGCGGTTCAACGAGCTGTTCGGCGATCCCGACGCCGACTATCAGGAGGCGCTGGACCGGCATTACAGCGAGGGCGCGCCGCAGGGTTGGCAGGAAAGCTTCGTGTCGTCGTATGCGACCATGCATGCCGCCGAGGACTGGGCCGAGACGTTCGCCCACTACCTGCACATCCGCGACACCCTGGACACCTGCGCCTGGTGCGGCCTGGCGCCGGCGTCGGCGACCTTCGACCGGCCGGCCTTGGGCCCCAGCGCATTTCGGAACATCATCGAGATGTGGCTGCCGCTGTCGTGGTCGCTGAACATGGTGAACCGGTCGATGGGCCACGACGACCTGTATCCCTTCGTGCTGCCGGCGGCGGTGCTGGAGAAGATGCAGTTCATCCACACCGTGATCGACGAGGTGACCTCGGAGCTGCGCGGCGTTTCGGCATGATCGAGTGTGAATCGTGGGTTTCGAGAGTGCATCCAGGGCGGGAAAATCGCGGGAAGATCCCGCCGTGTGTTCACGCCGAAAGCCGTGAGTTCACACTGAAAGCCGTGAGTTCACACTCGATCTGCGGGCGTGGCTGGCTAGCTGCTCAGGCCGGCATCATCCGCCGCACGTCGCCGCCCCACAGCGGCTGGATGCCAATCGGCAGGGCGAGCTGCGTCTCGGTGATGACCTCGGCCAGATCGCGCAGCGCGGCATGTACCGCGGCGAGCAGGTCGGCCAGCTCGGCGCGACGGCCGTCGGTGATCTCCTCCAGCTCGGCGGGATGCGACCGGCGCAACAGCGTTCCGATCTCGTCGACCATCCGCTCCGGGCGCGACGACCCCGATGACCCGGGCAGGTCCTTGAGGTCGGCGCGCAGCCGCTCCAGCTGGTAGAGCAGCGAGCGCGGGTTTTGCGCGTCGAACAGCATCAGCTCGGTCACCGCGGCGACGCTGACCTTGCCGACCGTGCGGCGCCGGTAGATGACCGAGGACTCGCACGCGACCAGCGTGGACTCGATGATGGTCTGCTCGGCGGCGGCGCCGCGGACCGTGGTCAGCGTGGCCCCCAGCAGCGCCGTCAGCCACAGGCCGCGCTCGATGCGCTTGCCGATGTCCATCATCGTCCAGCCCACGTCGCGCACCATCGACTCGCCGGCGATGCCCGCCAGCGTTAGCATCCCGGCCAGCGTCTGCGAATGCGCCGACGCCAGCGCGGTGTCGGCGCGGGCCAGCGACTGCGGCGGATCGGCCCGGTGCGCCAGCGCGCGCTCCACCCCGGCCAGCACCATCCAGGTGTCGTTGGACAACTGGTCGCGCACCGCCCTGGCGGCCAGCGCCAGCCCCTCCACCGACTGGACCAGAGAGCCCGACCGGTCGGCGTCCACGGTCAGCGACCACAGCGTCGAGGGGGCGATGGCGATCATCTCGGCGTGGTCGTTGTCGGCGCCGGTGTCGGTCCCGGTGATGCGGCCCAGCGCGGCCATCAGCACCGGCACGCATTCGCTTTCCTCGGCGTCCTGCTGGTGTCGGTAGACGTGGAAGCGGTCGCGGGCGACGATCAGCAGCCGGGCCATGTTCTCCGCCCGCTCGCCGTAGCGGCCCATCCAGAACAGGTCGGACAGCACCCGCGGCGAGCTCACCGCCCAGGTGCCCGCGGCGGTCTTCACCGGCGGCTCCACCACCGGTAGCGTGACCGCCTCGGCCCGGGCCCGCTCGGTCGGGCGCACCCAGACGTCTTTTGCCGCAACAGTTTTCAGCGTGTAGGCGGCGGGCCCGGGGGCCAGCACGTAGCCGACGCCGCCGATCATCGGGGCGTAGCCGCTGCGCTGGGCGACGGTGAAAAGCCGCATCCCGATGCCGGCCGACGACAGCGCGCCGGCATGGTCGGTCGGGGCCGACGAGAACTGCGGCAGCTCCTGGCCGACCCACTGCCACGGCATGTCCTCGATCCGGGCGGCCAACTCGGTCAGCTGGGTCGACGAAAGCGTCGGCCCAACAAGGGTTTTCCCGCCGACCGTGGACTTGATCAACAGCGACGACAGGTTGGCCAGCAGATGCGAGCGTTCGGCGGCGATGCCGCCCCAGTAGACCGGCGCGGTGCGCAACAGCGGGGCCTCGCCGAGCAGTCGCTCGGCCAGCTCGGGCAGAAAGCGCAGCAGCCCAGGGCTTTCCAGGATGCCGCTGCCCAGGGTGTTGACCACGGTCACCGTCCCGCGGTGTTGCGCCTCCACCAACCCGACGACGCCCAGCCTGGAATCGGCGCGCAGGTCCAGCGGGTCGGTGTAGACCGCGTCGACCCGGCGCAGCACCACGTCGACCTGCTTGAGCGTGCCCAGCGAGCGCATCCACAGCTTGCCGTCCCGGACCACCAGATCCGCGCTTTCCACCAGCGGAAAGCCAAGCAGCGTGGCCAGATACGCCTGATCGAACGCGGTCTCCGAGTAGATGCCCGGGGACAGCACCACCACCACGGGGTCCTGGGCGACGTCGGGCGCCGCGTCGATCAGCGCCAGCCGCAGCGCCTGCGCGAACGGGGTGGTCGGCCGCGGCGCGATCCGCTCGTAGAGGTCGGGGATCGCGTGGGCGATGACGCGCCGGTCGGCCAGCGCGTAGCCGGCGCCCGACGGGGCCTGCGTCCAGTCGGCGTTGACCTGAAAGCTGCCGTCGCCCAGCCGGCTGACATCGCAGGCGTGCATGAAAAGCTGGTGGCGCCCGGGCACTTCGATGCCGGTGGCGGCGCGCACGTAGCCGGGATGGGCGAACACCAGCTCCGCCGGAAGCGCCCCGTCGGTGAGCAGGCTGCGGGGCCCGTAGAGATCGGCGAGCACGGCGTCCAGCAGGCGCGACCGCTGCACCAGCCCGGCCTCGAGCACCTCCCAATCCGCCGGCGAGAGCACGACGGGCAGCGTGTCCAGGCTCCAGGGCCTGGGCTCCAGGCCGTGCCCGTCGCGGCCGGGATCGACCTCGGTGTAGGTGATGCCGTCGTTGTCGATCAGGCTGCGCACCAGCGAGCGCAGCTGGTTGAGTCCGGCCCGGCCGCGCTCGGCGACGGTGTCGGCCAGCTCGGCCCAGGCCGGGCGCACGTTGCCGTCGTCGTCGACGAATTCGTCGTACCCGACCTGGGGGCCGATCCCCGGGCCGTGGCGCAGGTCGAACAGCGCCTCCTGCGCCCGCGCGGTCTGGTACCCGGCCAGCAGCCGGTCGGCGTCGTAGCGGGCCCCAGTTGTGGGGGTGACCGTCAGGAAATCCGGGGATGCCATTACTGCTGCACGGTACGCACGCGCCGCAGGTCGAGGATGCCCGGCGCGCCGATGTCGGTGGATATCCGGGCCTGCCTTTCCCGAAGGGCGGACAGGTCGAGCCGGCCCGGGGTGAAGCCGGTCGCCTCGAAGCGGCGGGCGCGCCGCGACTCGGCCTCGACGGCGTTGACGGGTGGCTCGTCGTAGGCGCGCCCACCGGGATGGGCGACGTGGTAGGTGCACCCGCCGCGCGACGTCCCGGTGGCGAGGTCGACGAGCTCGAACCGCAGCGGGACGTCGGTGGTGATGGTCGGGTGCAGCGCGCTGGGCGGCTGCCAGGCCTTGAACCGCACCCCGCCGACGTGGATGTCGGGCTTGTCGGTGGCCAGCAGCGGCACCGGATAGCCGTTGCACGTCACCAGATAACGGTCGCGGTCGGCGCCGATGATGCGGATCTGGACGCGTTCGACCGACGAGTCGACGTAGCGGGCGGTGCCCGTCGCGGTGGCCTCCTCGCCGAGGGTGTTCCACGGCTCGATTGCCCCGCGCAGCTCGATCTCCACGCCGTCGAAGACGGCGGTGCCGATGCGCGGGAAGCGGAACTCGGTGAACGGGTCCAGCCAGCTGGTCTCGAAGGCGATGCCGTGCGCGCGCAGGTCGGCGGCGACGTCGGCGATGTCGTGAATCAGGAAGTGCGGCAACAGGTATCGGCCGTGCAGGTTGGCGCCGTGGCGGATCAGCGGCGCGCGCAGCGGCTCGTCCCAGAACCACGCCACCAGCGAGCGCACCAGCAGCGACTGCACCATCGCCATGCGCAGGTGCGGCGGCATCTCGAAGCCGCGCAGCTCCAGCAGGCCGAGCCGGCCGCGGGGGCTGTCGGGGCTGTAGAGCTTGTCGATGCAGAACTCGGCGCGGTGCGTGTTCCCGGTGATGTCGGTCAGCAGGTGGCGCAGCGCGCGGTCGGTCACCCACGGTTTGGGCGCGCCGCCCGCCGAGAGACGCGCGATCTCCGCGAACGCGATCTCGAGCTCGTAGAGCGACTCGTCGCGGCCCTCGTCGACGCGGGGCGCCTGCGACGTGGTGCCGACGAAGCGCCCGGCGAACAGATAGGACAGCGACGGGTGCCGCTGCCAGTAGGTCAGCAGCGAGACCAGCAGGTCGGGGCGGCGCAGCAGCGGCGAGTCCGCGGGCGTGACGCCGCCGAGCGTGATGTGGTTGCCCCCGCCGGTGCCGCCGTGGCTGCCGTCGACGTCGAACGACTCGGTGGCCAGCCGGGCCAGCCGGGCCTGCTCGTAAAGGGTTTCCAGTTGCCGGTGCTGCTCGGCGAAACTGGCCGTCGGCGCGACGTTGACCTCGATGACCCCGGGGTCGGGCGCGATCGTCGTCGAGGCCAGTCGCGGATCCGGCGGCGGCCCGTAGCCCTCGATCACGACGGGGCAGTTGGCCTGCGCGGCCGCGGCCTCGACCCGCGCGATGAGGTCGACGAAGTGCTCCAGCGCCTCGGTGGGCGGCACGAAGACGTGCAGCAGCCCGTCGCGGACCTCGGCGACCATCGCCGTCGGCGGGGCGGAGTCGGGGGCGGTCACCACGGCGTCTGTCGACTCCGTCGACAGAACGCCGTCGACAGCGAGAGGATCGGCGTCGAACGTCGCGCGGGGCGGCGTCCAGCTGATCGAATCCAGCGGCAGCCGCAGGCCCGCCGGCGAGTCGCCCTCGAGCAGCACGATGCGCCCGCGGCGCAGCCGCCAGTCGGCGCTGGCCCAGCCCGAGCCGTCGTCGCGGCGGTGCAGCGGCAGCACGAAAGCGGCCGGGGCGGTGGCGGTTTCGTCGAGGCGCGCCAGCAGCGCGGCGCGGCCGGCGGCGGTGTCGGAGGCAGGGTCGTCGCTCGCGGCCACCGGGTCGCCGTCGGGCAGGCGGACCTTGGCCGCCAGCCGGGCCAGCGGGTCCTCGTAGGCCGCCCGCACCTGGGACAGCGGCAGCCCCAGGCCCTCGGCCACGCCGGCGAGCAGCTTGTAGGCCGCCTCGCCGTCGGCGGCCGCGGCTTTCGGATCGCCGGCCCAGGGGTCAGCCAGCAGCGTCTCGTCGGTCCACAGCGGCCGTCCGTCGGTGCGCCAGTACAGCGCAATCTGCCAGCGTGGCAACGGCTCTCCCGGATACCACCTGCCCTGCCCGCGCTGGATCAGCCCGCCGGGCGCCCACGCCGCCTTCAGCCGGGCGGCCAGCTCGGAGGCCCGCGCGCGCTTGTCCGGGCCGTCGGCGGCCGTCGTCCACTCCTCGTCGGATTTGTTGTCCACCGACACGAAGGTGGGTTCGCCGCCGACGGTCAGCCGCACGTCGCCGGCGGCCAGCCGCTCGTCGACGCGGCGGCCGACCTCACAGATGGCCCGCCAGGCCTCGTCGGTGTAGGGCAGCGTGACGCGCGGGTCCTCGTGCACGCGGGTCACGGTGTTGGAGAACTCCAGCACCGATTCGCAGGGTTCGGTGCCGCCGCTGATGGGCGCCGCGGTGGCGGGATGCGGGGTGGCCGCCAGCGGGATGTGCCCCTCCCCGGCGAACAGGCCCGACGTCGGATCCAGCCCGATCCAGCCCGCGCCGGGGATGTACACCTCGGCCCACGCGTGCAGGTCGGTGAAGTCGGCGGCCGGCCCCGACGGCCCGTCGAGCGCCTCGACGTCGGAGGCCAGCTGCACCAGGTAGCCGGACACGAACCTCGCGGCCAGGCCGAACCGGCGCAGGATCGACACCAGCAGCCACGCCGAGTCGCGGCAGGAGCCGACGCCGCAGCGCAGCGTCGAATCCGGTGTCTGCACACCGGGTTCCATCCGCACGCTGTAGCCGACGTCGGCGTTGATCGCCCGGTTGAGCGCCACCAGGAAGTCGATGGTGCGGGTGCCGTCGGGAACCGAGAAGTTGTCCACCCAGGCCCGCACCAGCTCGCCCGGTCCCGCGCCGTCTTCGTCGACGGGCCGCAGGTACGGCTCGAGGTCCGCGGCCAGCGGTTTGGGGTAGGCCAACCCCCCGGCCGGCCACGTCTCGGCCCAGTCCTCGATGAAGAAGTCGAACGGGTTGATCACCTTCAGGTCGGCGATGAGGCCGACGGTGATGGTCAGCCGGCGCATGGGACTCGGAAACACAAGCCGGGCAAGGAAATTGCCCACCGCGTCCTGTTGCCAGTTGATGAAGTGGTCGGCCGGCTTGACGCGCAGCGAGTAGGCCTCGATGGGCGTGCGGGAGTGCGGCGCCGGGCGCAACCGCACCACGTGCGGATACACCTGCACCGGTCGATCAAAGGTGTAGCTGGTGCGGTGCTCCAGCGCCACTTTGATACCCATAACCGCTGATTGGACCACAAGAGCCGCGGCGGCGCAGCGCACGCGGCTGCGGCCCTAACCGCCCGGTTACGCGGGGGCTATTCGGGCCGCGGTTCCGGCTGCTGTTCGGGATGTGGTCCCGGCGGCGGGCCGGCGAACGGGCCCGGCTGGTAGGCCGGCGGATAGCTCGGCTGTTCCACCGCGGCGACCTGACCGCCGGAAAGCTTGCGGTAGGTGTAGATCTGGATCAGCACGGCGATCGGGATGGCGACGACAAGGCCGATCCAGAACAGCAATTCACCGGCCACCGCGACCGCGAATTGCACGAGCCACGACAGCAGGGCGCCCCCGACGTTCGACCGGGCGGTCGCGATGCTGCCCTTGATCGAGTCGACCGGCGAGGTGGACCGGTCGACGGCGAACGGGATGGCGAACTGCGCGAGGAACGCGAAGATGAGCCCGGGGACGAAGCAGAAGATCATTCCGATCGCGACGCCGATCCCGACCAGTATCACGGTCAGGAACACCCCGCCGAGATTGCGCGGCCTGAAGAACGTTGCGACGGTCACCGGCTTGCCGTCGGCGACGTCCAGGCAGCCGGACGCCAGCGCGGCGCGCATGTAGATCCCCGTGACGAAGAGCAGAACGCAGCCGACGATCATCACGGCGTACGAGGTGGCGCCGAAGCTGACGAAGGCGGTGCTGCCGGTGTTGCCGTCGGCATCGATGTAGGTGCCGTACGAGCGCTGGCCGAACAGCCAGGGCAGCAGGCCCGCGACAAGGCCGAACACCACCAACACCAACGCGTACGCCAGGACCGGCACGATGAACGCGACGGCGTTCTGGGCGAACTTGTTCCACGCCCAGCTCACCGCCTCGCCGACATTGAACTGCGGCCCGGGCGGGGCGTATCCGGGAGGGGGGCCGGGCGGCGGCGGAGGCGCGCCATAGCCGGGCGGCGGGGGACCGGGCGGCGGGTAGCCGGGCGGCGGTCCCGCGGGCGGGCCCGGCGGTGGTCCATAGCCGGGCGGCGGTCCGTAGCCGGGCGGCGGGGGAGGAGACCCGGGCGGCGGTCCGTAGCCCGGCGGCGGTGGGGGCGGGGGCGGGTAGCCCGGGGGGTTGTCGGCGCCCTGCGGCTCGGGTGGGTTGGGTGGCTGCTCGGGGGGCTGGCTCATTGCCGTCCTAGCTGTCGGATTCGCTTCGTGGGCACGCGCACTGAACTTCGGGGAACTTAACAAATATGCGGCTACGGGGCGAGGGCTGTTCGCCGTGCGTCGCCCCCGCCTGCGGCGGGCGCGGTCGTCGGCTTCTCGTGGTATTCCTGAAGCCGTGTCCGACGGTCTGTTCGACCTGCCCGGCGCGGCGCAGGCGACCAACCATGAGCTGAGCGCGTCCGCCGGCGCGCCGCTGGCGGTGCGGATGCGCCCGGCGTCGCTGGACGAGGTCGTCGGGCAGGATCATTTGCTGGCGTCCGGATCGCCGCTGCGCCGCCTGGTCGAGGGGTCGGGCGTGGCGTCGGCCATCCTGTACGGCCCGCCCGGCAGCGGGAAGACGACGCTGGCCGCGCTGATCTCGCAGGCGACCGGCCGCCGGTTCGAGGCCCTGTCGGCGCTGTCGGCCGGCGTCAAGGACGTGCGCGCCGTCATCGAAAAAGCCCGTTTCGGCGTAGTTTCCGGCGAGCAGACGGTTCTGTTCATCGACGAGGTGCACCGCTTCTCCAAGACGCAGCAGGATGCCCTGCTGTCGGCGGTGGAGAACCGGATCGTGCTGCTGGTGGCCGCGACGACGGAGAACCCGTCGTTCTCGGTCGTCGCGCCGCTCCTGTCGCGGTCGCTGATCCTGCAGTTGCGGCCGCTCACGTCCGACGACATCCGCACGGTGGTGCAGCGGGCGATCGACGACCCCCGCGGCCTGGGCGGGCGGGTGGTGGTGCGGCCGGATGCCGTCGACCTGCTGGTGCAGCTGGCCGCCGGCGACGCCCGGCGCGCCCTGACCGCGCTCGAGGTCGCCGCCGAAGCGGTGCAGGGCGAGCCGGTCACCGTCGAGGCCATCGAGCAGTCCCTGGACAAGGCCGCGGTGCGCTACGACCGCGACGGCGACCAGCACTACGACGTCATCAGCGCCTTCATCAAGTCGGTGCGTGGCTCCGACGTCGACGCCGCGCTGCACTACCTGGCCCGCATGCTGGTGGCCGGGGAGGATCCCCGGTTCGTCGCGCGAAGGCTGCTGATCCTGGCCAGCGAGGACATCGGCATGGCCGACCCGACGGCGCTGCAGACCGCGGTTGCCGCCGCCCAGACGGTGGCGCTGATCGGCATGCCCGAGGCGCAGCTGACCCTGGCGCACGCCACAATCCACCTGGCCACCGCGCCCAAGTCCAACGCGGTCACCACCGCGCTGGCCGCGGCGATGGACGACGTCAAGTCCGGCAAGGCCGGCCTGGTGCCGGCCCATCTGCGTGATGGGCACTACTCGGGCGCGGCGGGGCTGGGCCACGCGCAGGGCTACAAATACTCCCACGACGACCCGGATGGCGTTGTGGCACAACAATATCCGCCCGACGAGTTGGCGGACGTCGACTATTATCGGCCCACCGGCCGCGGCGGTGAGCGGGAGATGGCCGGTCGTCTGGAGCGGCTGCGGGCGATCATCCGCAAGAAAGGGAGGCGGCCATGAAGACGTTCACCGACGAGGAGATGGGCACGCTGCTGTCCGGCGCCAAGCCCTACAGCGTCGTCATCCTCAAGCGGGGACCCAACTACGCCGACGACACGACGCCGTCCATCGTCTGGGAGCACGGGCGGCGCAACTTCGCCCTGCGCGACGACGGCGTGCTCGCGGTGGTCCTGCGGGTCACCGACGAGTCCGACGTCTGCGGCGTCGGGGTGTTCGCGGCGACGGTCGAGGCCACCACGGCCATCGTGGACGGCGACCCGGGCGTGGCCGCCGGGACCTTCACCTACGAGGTGCACCCCTGCATCGGGTTCCCGGGGGATTCGCTGCCCTAGCTGTTCGACGCCGAAATCGACGCGAGCGCGGAAAAGTGCGAGAAGAATTCGCGCTGGCGTCGATCTCGGTGGAAGTCGTAGCTCAGACTAGCTCCGGCACCCGCAGGCCGGCGATGGCCAGCTCGAACTCGGCGACGTCGATCACCTCGGCGCCCAGATCCCGCACCCGCCGGCTGCGCAGCTCGGTCGCGCGGTCGCGGTTGCGGGCCATCGCCTCCAGGCTGTCGAACGTCGAGCACGACACCGCCCGCCGGCACGCCGGGTGGTCGACCATCAGGCTGGCGCTGCAGAAGCCGTCGAGGCGCTCCATCTCGGGAAGCACCGCGGTCCGATAGAAGTCCAGCGACCGGTTGAGCTGGTCCGGCACCACCTTGAGCCAGGTGGCCCGCACGCACGCCCCGGCCTGGGAGCGGTGGTCGCGGTGCAGCAGCGCGATTTCCCACTCCTCGACGCGGGCGCTGCCGTCGAACATCAGCGCGGCGCGGTCCCGGATGGGCGCCACCCGCTCGGCGCTGGAGCGCATCGCCTCGATGGATTCCCACGCGCTGGTGGCGATGCATTTGCCGGACTGGCGATCAACCAACAGCGACACCCCGACACACCCGGCCATCTCCTGCAGGGCGGGCATGACGACATCGCGAACGTGCGCAATTCCGATGTCGACCGACAGGGGTTGCGCCTGGATGGTGGTAGAGCGTGCGTACACGATCGACCCCTTCTGTGTCGGGGCGGCGCCCCGGCGGCGCCACCGGTCCCACCAGATACCTTCCTCCTCCCGGTTATCGGCCGCAATGGGCACGACGCGCACCCGGACCGGCGTTCGGCCGGCCCGTCCACCGCCGTGACATCAGGCCAGCTCGGGTACCCGCAGATGCGCCAGCACCAGCTCGAACTCGCATTCGTCGAGTTCCTCGGCGCCCGCCTCGCGCATCGACTCGTTCTTCAGTTCGGTCGCCCGGTCCCTGTTCCGCTGCATCGCGTCGAGGCTGTCGAACGTCGCGGAAGACACCGCGCGCCCGGACGCGCGGTCGACCAGCAGGCTGGCACTGCAGAACCCGTCGAGGTCCTCGAGCCTGGGCAGCACGGACGACTTGTAGTACTCGATGCCCTGGTCCATCTGTTCCGGCGGCACCCTGACCCAGGTCGCCCGCACGCCCGCAGCGTCGGGCGCGCGGTGGTCACGGTGCAGCGCGGCGATTTCCCACTGCTCGACATCGGCCGTGCCACCGAACATTTCGGCGGCCCGATCACGTATCGGCGTCACGGTGTCGTAGCTGGCGCGCATGGCCTCGTCGCTTTCCCAGGCGCTGGTGGCGATGCACCGGCCGGAGCGACGGTCGACCATGAGGGATACGCCGACGCACCCCGGCATGCCTTGCAGCGCCGGCATGACCTCGTCGCGAACATGCGCAATTCCGGCGTCGATGGACGAGGGTTGCGCCTGGATTGTGGTAGAGCGTGCGTACACGATCCACCCCCTCTTTTTCGGGGCAGCGCCCCGGTGGCGCCACCGGTCCAAGCACTACCTTCCTCCTGCCGGTCGGCGCCCGCAATGGCGATGTCAATGGCGCTGCGAGCGGCGCCCACCAAACGATTGGCCGCCCCCAGCCGCCCCACCGTAGGCTTGACCGGGTGCATACGGATGTGCTGGATGTGAACACCGCGCGGCGCCGCATCGTGGATCTCACCGACGCGGTCCGCAGGTTCTGCTTCAGCTGCGGCGACGGCCTGTGCAACGTGTTCGTCCCGCACGCGACGGCGGGGGTGGCGATCATCGAGACCGGCGCGGGCTCCGACGACGACCTGATCGACACGCTGGAACGGCTGCTGCCGCGCGACGACCGCTACCGGCACGCGCACGGCTCCGAGGGCCACGGCGCCGACCACGTGTTGCCGGCGATCGTCGCGCCGTCGGTGACCGTGCCCGTCTCCGCCGGTGAGCCGCTGCTGGGAACCTGGCAAAGCGTCGTGCTGGTGGACCTCAACCGGGACAATCCGCGGCGGTCGGTGCGGCTGAGCTTCCTGGAGGGCTGACGACCAGGCGGACGGCCTTCCAATATCCGGGCGAATAGGCTGGGAGTCGACGGCAATCACAAACGGGAAGAAGCGAACGCAAGTGCAGACACACGAGATCAGGAAGCGGTTCCTTGATCATTTCGTGAACGCGGGTCACACCGAGGTGCCCAGCGCGTCGGTGATCCTCGACGACCCCAACCTGCTGTTCGTCAACGCCGGCATGGTCCAATTCGTGCCGTTCTTCCTGGGGCAGCGCACCCCGCCGTACACCAGGGCCACCAGCATCCAGAAGTGCATTCGCACTCCGGATATCGACGAGGTGGGCGTCACCACCCGGCACAACACCTTCTTCCAGATGGCCGGCAACTTCTCGTTCGGCGACTACTTCAAGCGCGAGGCCATCGAGCTGGCCTGGTCCCTGCTGACCAACCCCATAGACGACGAAGTCGACGGGGGATACGGACTGGACCCCGAAAGACTCTGGGCCACAGTGTATTTCGACGACGACGAGGCCGCCCGGCTGTGGCAGGAGGTCGCCGGCCTGCCGGAGGAACGCGTCCAGCGCCGCGGCATGGCCGACAACTACTGGTCGATGGGCATCCCCGGCCCGTGCGGCCCGTCGTCGGAGATCTACTACGACCGCGGGCCCGAGTTCGGGCCCGGCGGCGGCCCGATCGTCAACGAGGACCGCTACGTCGAGCTGTGGAACCTGGTGTTCATGCAGAGCGAGCGCGGCGAGGGCACCGGCAAGACGGACTTCGAGATCCTGGGGCCGTTGCCCCGCAAGAACATCGACACCGGCATGGGCGTCGAGCGGGTCGCGTTCGTGCTGCAGGGCGTGCACAACGTCTACGAAACCGACCTGCTGCGGCCCGTCATCGACACCGTCGCGGCGCGCGCCCCCCGTCCCTATGACGCCGGCAACCACGACGACGACGTGCGCTACCGCATCATCGCCGACCACAGCCGCACCGCGGCGATCCTGATCGGCGACGGGGTCAGCCCCGGCAACGACGGGCGCGGGTACGTGCTGCGCCGGCTGCTGCGCCGGGTGATCCGCTCGGCCAAGCTGCTGGACATCGACGGCCCGATCGTCGGCGACCTGATGGTCACCGTGCGCGACGCGATGGGCCCGTCGTACCCCGAGCTCGTCGCCGACTTCGACCGGATCAGGCGCATCGCCGTCGCCGAGGAGACCGCGTTCAACCGCACGCTGGCGTCGGGCTCGAAGCTGTTCGACGAGGTGGCCACCGCCACCAAAGCGGCGGGCGCCAAGGTGGTTTCCGGCTCGGACGCTTTCACCCTGCACGACACCTACGGCTTCCCGATCGAGCTCACCCTGGAGATGGCCGCCGAGGCCGGCCTGAAAGTCGACGAGATCGGCTTCCGCGAACTGATGGCCGAGCAGCGCCGCCGCGCCAAGGCCGACGCCGCGGCGCGCAAGCACGCGCACGCCGACCTGAGCGCCTACCGGGAGCTGGTCGACGCGGGACCCACCGAGTTCACCGGGTTCGACGAGTTGGCCTCGGAGGCAAGGATTCTGGGCATCTTCGCGGACGGCAAGCGGGTCCCGGTGATCGCGCACGGCACCGACGGCGCCGACCGCGTCGAGCTGGTGCTGGACCGCACCCCGCTCTACGCCGAATCGGGCGGCCAGATCGCCGACGAGGGCTCCATCAGCGGAACCGGCGCCAACGAGGCCGCCCGCGCGGCGGTCACCGACGTGCAGAAGATCGCGAAAACCCTTTGGGTGCACCGGGTCAACGTCGAGTCCGGGGAATTCGTCGAGGGCGACACCGTGGTCGCGGCGGTGGATCCGGGATGGCGCCGGGGCGCCACCCAGGGGCACTCGGGCACCCACATGGTGCATGCGGCGCTGCGACAAGTGCTGGGGCCCAACGCCGTTCAGGCGGGCTCGCTGAACCGCCCGGGCTACCTGCGCTTCGACTTCAACTGGCAGGGGCCGCTCACCGAGGAGCAGCGCACCCAGATCGAGGAGGTCACCAACCAGGCCGTGCAGGCCGACTTCGAGGTGCACACGTTCACCGAGCAGCTCGACAAGGCCAAGGCGATGGGGGCCATCGCGCTGTTCGGCGAGAGCTACCCCGACGAGGTGCGGGTGGTGGAGATCGGCGGGCCGTTCTCGCTGGAGCTGTGCGGCGGCACCCACGTGCACAACTCGGCGCAGATCGGCCCGGTGACGATCCTGGGCGAATCGTCGATCGGTTCCGGGGTCCGCCGGGTGGAGGCCTACGTCGGGCTGGATTCGTTCCGGCACCTGGCCAAGGAGCGGGCGCTGATGGCCGGGCTGGCGTCGTCGCTGAAGGTGCCGTCGGAGGAGGTGCCCGCCCGGGTGGCCAACCTCGTCGACCGGCTCAAGGCCGCGGAGAAGGAGCTCGAACGCGCCCGGCTGGCGGGCGCGCGGGCCGCCGCGACCAACGCCGCGGCCGGCGCGGACCGCATCGGTAACGTTCGGGTGGTGGCGCAGCGGATGTCGAGCGGAATGACCGCCGCCGACCTGCGCTCCCTTGTCGGCGACATCCGCGGCAAGCTGGGCGGCGACCCGGCGGTGGTCGCGCTGATCACCGACAACTCGGCGGGCGAGAGCAAGAGCGTGCCGTACGCGGTGGCCGCCAATCCCGCCGCCCAGGACCTGGGGATCCGGGCCAACGACCTGGTCAAGCAGCTCGCCATGGCCGTCGACGGCCGCGGCGGCGGCAAGCCCGACCTGGCGCAGGGCTCGGGCAAGGATCCGGCCGGCATCGACGCGGCGCTCGACGCGGTCCGTTCCCAGATCGCCGCGATAGCGCGGGTCGGTTGAGTGGTCTCGACACAGCATCGCTTGCCCGACCGGCCCGGCGACCCCGAACGGGACAATCCGGGTCGGGGGACCCGACCCGGCAGAAGCCTCGGCGTCGACGTGGGCAGCGTGCGGATCGGTGTCGCCTGCAGCGATCCCGACGGCATCCTGGCCACCCCGGTCGAGACCGTGCGCCGCGACCGCTCCGGCCGGCACCTGCGCCGGCTGGCCGAGCTCGCCGCCGAACTGGGGGCCGTCGAGGTGATCGTCGGGCTGCCGCGGACGCTGGCCGACCGCACCGGCCCGTCGGCCCAGGACGCGATCGACCTCGCCGAGGCGCTGGCCCGGCGGGTCGCCCCCACGCCGGTGCGGCTCGCCGACGAGCGGCTAACCACCGTCAGCGCCCAGCGGTCGCTGCGGGCGGCGGGGATGCGGGCCAGGGAGCAGCGGGCGGTGATCGACCAGGCGGCCGCGGTGGCGATCCTGCAGAGCTGGCTCGACCAGCGCCGGGCCACCCGGGCCGAGCCCGCGGCGGGGGACGCCACCGATGGTTGACAGCGGGCGGCGGCGCGCCGAGCCCGAGGCCGTCGGGCCGCCCCGGCGCAGGATGAGCCGGGTGGAACGGATCCGGGCCGAACAGGGCCGCAAGCGGCGGCGCTACGCCGGCCGGATCGCCGCCGGCGTGCTGGTCGTGATCGTGGTGGCCGCCGTCTTCCTCGGCTCCAAACTGTGGCACGTGATGTTCGGCGCCGGCGACGACTACACCGGCGACGGCAAGCACGACATCGTGATCCAGATCCAGGACGGCGACTCGACCACCGCGGTCGGCGAGACGCTGCACAACCAGGGCGTCGTCGCCACCGTCCGGGCATTCGTCAACGCCGCGCACGGCAACAGCAAGATCAACTCCATCCAGCCCGGCTTCTACCGGATGCGCACCGAGATCCCGGCCGCCAACGCCGTCGCGCGGCTGGCCGACCCGAACAACCGGGTCGGGCGGCTGGTGATCCCGGAGGGACGCCAGCTCGACGACACCACCGACATGAAGACCAACGTGGTGAACCCGGGCATCCTCAGCCTGATCTCCCGGGCCACCTGCGTGGACCTCGACGGCACCAAGCGCTGCGTCTCGGTCGACGACCTGCGCGCGGCGGCCGGCAACAGCCCGCCCGGCGCGCTGTCGGTGCCGCCCTGGGCCGTCGAGCCGGTCACCGAGCTGGGCAGGGACCATCGCCGGCTCGAGGGCCTGATCGCACCCGGGACGTTCAACGTCGACCCCTCGGCGTCGGCCCAGACCATCCTGGCGGACCTCATCGGCGCCGGGGCCGCGGAATACACCAAATCCGGGTTGGTGGACACCGCCCAGTCCATGCACCTGTCGCCCTACGACATCCTGGTGGTGGCGTCGCTGGTGCAGCAGGAGGCCAACTCGCAGGACTTCCCGAAGGTCGCGCAGGTCATCTACAACCGGCTGCAGGCGCGCCACACGCTGGAGTTCGACTCGACGGTGAACTACCCGCTGGACCGCCGCGAGGTGGCCACCACCGACGCCGACCGCGCCCAGAAGACCCCGTGGAACACCTACGTGTCCCCGGGCCTGCCGGCCACCGCGATCTGTTCGCCCGGGGCCGACGGGCTGCACGCCGCCGAGCACCCCCAGCCGGGGGACTGGCTGTACTTCGTCACCATCGACGCCCAGGGGACGACGCTGTTCACCAGGGACTATCAGCAGCATCTGGCCAACATCGAGCTGGCTAAGCGCAACGGTGTCCTCGACAGCGCCCGCTAGCGCGGGGCCTCCGCGGAGGGCGGCCGTGCTCGGCTCGCCGGTCGCGCATTCGAAGTCCCCGCAGCTGCACCTGGCCGCCTACCGCGCGCTGGGCCTGCACGGCTGGACCTACGAGCGCATCGAGTGCGGCGCCGAGGAGCTGCCGTCTGTGGTCGGCGGTTTCGGGCCCGAGTGGGTCGGCGTGTCGGTGACCAGCCCGGGCAAGTTCGCCGCCCTGCGGTTCGCCGACGAGCGCACCGAACGCGCGGCGCTGGTCGGCTCGGCCAACACCCTGGTCCGCACGGCGCGCGGCTGGCGCGCGGACAACACCGACGTCGACGGGGTCAGCGGCGCGCTCGGGTCCGCCACTGGACGGGCGCTGGTGTGTGGATCGGGCGGCACCGCGCCCGCGGCCATCGTGGGCCTGGCCGAACTCGGCGTCCCCGCCATCACCGTCGTGGCCCGCGACCCGGGCAAGGCGGCCCGGCTGGCGGAGCTGGGAACTCGGGTCGGGGTGCCGACGCGGTTCTGCCGGCTGGGCGACCAAGATGTCAAAGCGCTGGCCGACGAGGTGGCGGCCGCGGAGGTGCTGGTCAGCACCATTCCGGCGGACGTGGCCGCGCGGTACGCGGACACGTTCGCCGCGATCCCGGTGCTGCTGGACGCCGTCTACGACCCCTGGCCCACACCGCTGGCCGCGGCGGTGGCCGCGGCGGGGGGCCGAGTGATCAGCGGCCTGCAGATGTTGCTGCACCAAGCGTTCGCGCAGGTCGAGCAGTTCACCGGGCTGCCGGCGCCGCGCGCGGCGATGACTTGCGCGTTGGAGGCACTGGATTAGCGTGCCGCGCATGCGGACGCTGACGGCTGCGCTGGTGCTGGCCTGGCTGGCGGCCCTGAGCTGGTACGACGTCCGGGAGCGCCGGCTGCCGAACCTCTTGACGCTGCCTGGGGCGGGCGCCATCCTGCTGGCCGCCGCGCTCGCCGGCCGCGGGCCGCCCGCGCTGGCCGGGGCGGCGGCGCTGGCCGGGCTGTACCTGCTGGTGCACCTGGTGTCGCCGGCCGGGATGGGAGCCGGCGACGTCAAGCTGGCCATCGGCCTGGGCGCGCTGACGGGCTGCTTCGGGGTCGCCGTGTGGTTCTGCGCGGCGCTGGCCGCGCCGCTGCTCACCGCGCTGGCGGCGCTGGCGCTCCGGCCGCGGGGCGTGCCCACCGTGCCGCACGGCCCGTCGATGTGCGCGGCCGCCGCCGGCGCGGTCGCGTTGGCCTTCCTCTGACGGCCACCCGGCGTTGACTCTGCGTCCATGGCGGCCGCTACTCGAACTTCTTCGCCGTGGACGCAGAGTCAACGGATGGCCGCCGGGCCCATGGGAAGATGGACGGGTGTTGCGCTGGATCACCGCCGGAGAATCCCACGGCCGCGCGCTGGTGGCCGTGCTCGAGGGCATGGTCGCTGGCGTGGAGGTCACCTCCACCGAGATCGCCGACCAGCTGGCCCGCCGTCGGCTCGGCTACGGCCGCGGCGCCCGGATGGCGTTCGAGCGCGACGCGGTGACCGTGCTCGCCGGAGTGCGCCACGGCGTCACCCTGGGCGGGCCCATCGCCATCGAGATCGGCAACACCGAATGGCCGAAGTGGGAAACGGTGATGGCGGCCGACCCCGTCGACCCGGCCGAGCTGGCGGACATCGCCCGCAACGCGCCGCTCACCCGGCCGCGGCCCGGCCACGCCGACTACGCCGGCATGCTCAAGTACGGCTTCGACGACGCCCGGCCGGTGCTGGAGCGGGCCAGCGCCCGCGAGACCGCGGCCCGCGTCGCGGCGGGCACGGTCGCCCGGGCGTTCCTGCGCCAGGCGCTGGGCGCCGAGGTGCTCTCCCACGTCATCGCGATCGGACCGTCGGCGCCCTACGACGGCCCGCCACCGCGACCCGAAGACCTGCCCGCCATCGACGCCAGCCCGGTCCGCGCCTTCGACAAGGCCGCCGAGCAGGCCATGATCGCCGAGATCGAGGCCGCCAAGAAGGACGGCGACACCCTCGGCGGCGTGGTGGAGGTGGTGGCGCTGGGCCTGCCGGTCGGGCTGGGATCGTTCACCAGCGGAGAGAACCGGCTGGACGGCCAGCTCGCCGCCGCGGTCATGGGCATCCAGGCGATCAAGGGCGTCGAGATCGGCGACGGCTTCGAAACCGCCCGCCGCCGCGGCAGCCGCGCGCACGACGAGATGTACCCCGGGCCCGACGGCGTCGTCCGCTCGACCAACCGGGCCGGCGGGCTCGAGGGCGGCATGACCAACGGCCAGCCGCTGCGGGTGCGCGCCGCGATGAAGCCGATCTCCACCGTGCCGCGGGCGCTGGCCACCGTGGACATGGCCACCGGCGACGAGGCCGTCGCCATCCACCAGCGCTCGGACGTGTGCGCGGTGCCGGCCGCCGGCGTCGTCGTCGAGACCATGGTGGCGCTGGTCCTCGCCCGCGCCGTGCTGCAGAAGTTCGGCGGCGACTCGCTGGCCGAGACCCGCCGCAACATCGAGGCGTACCAGCGCGCGGTCGCCGACCGGGAGGCCCCGGCGACCCACGCGTCGGGGACGGCGTGATGGCCCCGAAGGCGGTGCTCGTCGGATTGCCGGGCTCCGGCAAGTCCACCATCGGGCGGCGGCTGGCCAAGGCGCTCGGGGTCGGCCTGCTCGACACCGACGCGGCGATCGAGCAGCGCACCGGCCGCACCGTCGCCGACATCTTCGCCACCGACGGCGAACGGGAGTTCCGTCGCATCGAGGAGGAGGTGGTGCGCGCGGCGCTGGCCGAGCACGACGGCGTCCTGTCGCTGGGCGGCGGGGCCGTCACCAGCCCCGGGGTGTGCGAGGCGCTCGCCGGCCACACCGTCGTCTACCTGGAGATCAGCGCCCGGGAGGGGGTGCGGCGCACCGGCGGCAACACGGTACGGCCGCTGCTGGCCGGGGGAGACGAGGCTGAGAAGTACTCGAAATTCAAAGCGCTGATGGCCCAGCGGATTCCGCTGTACCGGCGCGTCGCGACCATCCGGGTCAACACCAACCGCCGCAATCCGGGCGCGGTGGTCCGCCAGATCCTGTCACGGTTGCAGGTCCCCGAGAACAGCCCGGCGGCCGCCAAATGACCGATACGACCGAACCGGTCACCGTGCGGGTGGCCGTCGACCCGCCCTACCCGGTGGTGATCGGTGTCGGGCTGCTCGACGAGCTCGAAAAGCTGCTCGGTGACCGGCACCGGGTCGCGATCCTGCACCAGCCGGTGCTGGCGCAGACCGCCGAGGCGATGCGAAGTCGCCTGGCGGACAAGGGTGTTGACGCGCACCGCATCGAGATCCCCGATGCCGAGGCCGGCAAGGACCTGCCCGTGGTGGGATTCATCTGGGAGGTGTTGGGCCGCATCGGGATCGGTCGCAAGGACGCGCTGGTCAGCCTCGGCGGCGGCGCGGCCACCGACGTCGCCGGCTTCGCGGCGGCCACCTGGCTGCGCGGCGTCGACATCGTGCACGTACCCACCACGCTGCTCGGCATGGTCGACGCGGCGATCGGCGGCAAGACCGGGATCAACACCGACGCGGGCAAGAACCTGGTCGGCGCGTTTCACCAGCCGCTGGCCGTCCTCGTCGACCTGGCGACGCTGGAAACGTTGCCGCACAACGAGATCGCCGCCGGGATGGCCGAGGTGGTCAAGGCGGGGTTCATCGCCGACCCGGTGATCCTCGACCTGATCGAGGCCGACCCGCGGGCGGCGCTGGACCCGGCCGGTGAGGTGCTGCCCGAGCTGATCCGGCGCGCCATCACCGTCAAGGCCGAGGTCGTCGCCGCCGACGAGAAGGAATCGGAGCTGCGCGAAATCCTGAACTACGGGCACACTTTGGGGCATGCGATCGAGCGCCGCGAGCGCTATCAGTGGCGGCACGGCGCCGCGGTGTCGGTGGGCCTGGTGTTCGCCGCGGAGCTGTCCCGGCTCGCCGGCCGCCTGGACGACGCCACCGCGCAGCGCCACCGCGCCATCCTGGGCTCGCTCGGCCTGCCGGTCAGCTACGACGCCGACGCGTTGCCGCAGCTGCTGGAATACATGGCGGGGGACAAGAAGTCGCGGGCCGGCGTGCTTCGGTTCGTGGTCCTCGACGGGCTGGCCAAGCCGGGCCGGTTGGTGGGGCCCGACCCGTCGCTGCTGGCCGCCGCGTACGCGGGACTGGAGGCCTGATGACCGTCACGGTGCATGTCCTCAACGGCCCGAACCTGGGCCGGCTGGGCCGGCGCGAGCCCGACGTCTACGGGGACACCACCCACGACCAGCTGGCCGCGCTGATCGAGCGCGAGGCCGCCGGGCTCGGACTCAAAGCCGTTGTGCGCCAAAGCGATAGCGAGGGCGAGCTGCTGGACTGGATCCATCTGGCCGCCGACGCGGGCGAGCCGGTGATCCTCAACGCCGGCGGGCTGACCCACACCTCGGTCGCGTTGCGCGACGCCTGCGCGGAGCTGCGCGCACCCCTGATCGAGGTGCACATCTCCAATGTGCATGCGCGCGAAGAGTTCCGGCGCCACTCCTACATCAGCCCGGTCGCGACCGGGGTGATCGTCGGGCTGGGAGTCCAGGGCTACCTGTTGGCCCTGCGCTACCTGGCGTCGGTGAACGACTGACCGGCTGAGGGCTATCCCTTTTCTTCCCCGCGCGCGTGCCTGGTGTCGGTGTCGGTGCGGATCACCTCGGTCTTGTCGTCGTCGCGGGCCGTCGGGATCGTTTCGGTGGGTTCGTCGCGCTCGGCGGTGGCTACCGGCGCGGTCCGCTCCTCGGTCCGGGCCGCCGGGATCTCGCCGGTCGGGGTTTCGTCGCCGCGGACGGCGGTGAACACGTCGGTGTCGCCGTCGCGCCCCTTGGCGGCCAGGCCGTGGTGCCGCTCCGGCTCCTTCTCGTACTGCCGGTCCACCCGCCAGCGGCCGAAGGTCACCCCGACGATGCCGGACAGGAACACGACGAGCGCGGTGAACGCCGCGAACGTCGTCACCTCGTTGATCAGGCCCCCGGTGTAGAGCCCCTTGTAGGCCAAGGAGATGAGCCAGGCCACGGCCCCGCTGACGATCCCCGCGACCAGGCCGGCCAGCAGCCAGGTCATCGCCAGGTCCTGCCTACGATCCGGATCGCGGGTGGCCGTGGCGTCGGCCCGGCCGTCGATCGCCCCCCACACGGCCGCGCACGCGGCGAACAGGACCAGCAGCACCACGCTGATCCATGCCGCCCACTCTTGCCAAGCGTTGATCATCGCCCCCTGCAGCAAGCGAACGATCACCATTAGCGCGGCCAAGCCCAATCCGCGCAGCATCCAGTTGCTCATGGGGGGAAAGCGTAGCGAGTACCGTCAAGGGCTGTGACACATTCCCAGCGTCGAGGAAATCTGAAATCGCAAATCGTGGCCGGCGGGCTGGATGCGATGCTGGTCACAGACCTGATCAACGTCCGGTATCTGTCGGGATTCTCCGGGTCCAACGGCGCGTTGCTGGTTTTCGCCGACGATCGGGTGCCGATTCTGGCCACCGACGGCCGGTATCGCACCCAGGCCGCGGAGCAGGCGCCTGATCTCGAGATCGCCATCGAGCGGGCCGTCGGGCGCTACCTGGTCGGCCGTGCCGCCGACGGCGGGGTGCGCAAGCTGGGCTTCGAAAGCAACGTGGTCACCGTCGACGGCTTCGACGCGCTCAAGGGTGAGCTGGACGAACGGGGCGGCCAGACCGAGCTGGTCCGGGCCGCCGGCACCGTCGAGAAGCTGCGCGAGGTCAAGGATGCCGGCGAACTGGCGCTGCTGCGGCTGGCCTGCGAGGCGGCCGACGCCGCGCTCGACGACCTGGTGGCGCGCGGCGGCCTGCGGCCCGGGCGCACCGAGCGCGAGGTGAGCCGGGAGCTGGAGTCCCTGATGCTCGACCACGGCGCCGACGGCATCTCGTTCGAGACGATCGTGGCCGCGGGCCCCAACTCGGCGATCCCGCACCATCGGCCCACCGACGCCGTGCTGGCCGCGGGCGATTTCGTCAAGATCGACTTCGGCGCGCTGGTCGCCGGCTATCACTCCGACATGACGCGCACGTTCGTACTCGCCAAGGCCGGTAAAGTCGCAGCTTGGCAGCGCGAGATCTACCAGCTGGTCGCCGATGCGCAGCGGGCCGGCCGGGAGGCGTTGCGGCCCGGCGCCGGCCTGCGGGAGGTGGACGCCGCTGCGCGCCAGCTGATCGCCGACGCCGGCTACGGCGAGAATTTCGGCCACGGCCTGGGGCACGGCGTGGGCCTGCAGATCCACGAGGCGCCGGGAATCGGGGCCACCTCCGCCGGCACCCTGCTCGCGGGCTCCGTGGTGACCGTGGAGCCCGGCGTCTACCTGCCCGGCCGCGGCGGCGTCCGCATCGAGGACACGCTGGTGGTGGCCGACGGAACGGCGAGGGGGTCGGAGGCCGCCGGACACGCGCCGGAGCTGCTGACCCGGTTCCCCAAAGAACTGGCGGTCCTGACATGAAGCACACGTGGGTTCGGCTGTGCGCCGGCGCGCTGGCGGGCGGGCTGGCGGTGTCGGCCTTCGGGCCGGCCGGCATCGCGGAGGCAGCCCCGGCGCCCACCAACCACTGGTGCCCCGGCCAGCAGTGGGACCCGGCCTGGGGCACCAACTACAACTGGGACTGGAACCAGTGCCACGACTGGCAGGGCCCCGCCCCGGCGGGCTGGGGACCCTGGGGACCCCCGCCGCCGTGGGCGCCGCCGGCGCCGCCCCCACCGGCCTGGGCGCCGCAGGCCCACCTGATGTGGAACCCGACGTCGGGTCAGTGGGGATTCTTCAACAACGGCGTGTGGACCCCCGTCTAGCTGCCTGCTCACCGCCCGGGCCGCGCGGGGAAAGTTCGTGCGCCCGTAGGATGTTCCACAGCAACCCGGCCATCCCCGAGGAGATTCAGCGACCGTGCCGACCACCGCCGACTTCAAGAACGGACTCGTCCTGGTAATCGACGGACAGCTGTGGACCATCACCGAGTTCCAGCACGTCAAACCCGGCAAGGGCCCGGCCTTCGTGCGCACCAAGCTGAAGAACGTGCTCTCCGGCAAGGTCGTCGACAAGACCTACAACGCCGGCGTGAAGGTGGAGACCGCAACCGTGGACCGGCGCGACACCACCTACCTCTACCGCGACGGCTCGGACTTCGTGTTCATGGACAGCGAGGACTACGAGCAGCACCACCTGCCGGAGTCGCTGGTGGGCGACGCCGCGCGGTTCCTGCTGGAGGGCATGCCGGTGCAGGTGGCGTTCCACGACGGGTCGCCGCTGTACATCGAGCTGCCGGTGTCGGTGGAGCTGGAGGTCACCCACACCGAGCCGGGCCTGCAGGGCGACCGCTCCAGCGCCGGCACCAAGCCGGCCACCCTGCAGACCGGCGCGCAGATCCAGGTGCCGCTGTTCATCAACACCGGAGACAAGCTGAAGGTCGACTCGCGCGACGGCAGCTACCTGGGGCGCGTCAACGCGTGAGCGGGCCCGCCCGGCCCGCGCGCCCGGTCAAGGGACGCCATCAGGCCCGCAAGCGCGCCGTCGACCTGTTGTTCGAGGCCGAGGCCCGCGGCCTGAGCCCGGCCGAGGCCGTCGACCTCCGCGCCGAACTGGCCGGGGCGAACCCGGACGTGGCGCCGCTGCCGGCCTACACCCAGACCGTGGTGCGCGGGGTCGGGGACCAGATCGCCCACATCGACGACCTGATCAGCTCCCATTTGCAGGGCTGGACGCTGGACCGGCTGCCCGCCGTAGACCGCGCCATCCTGCGGGTGTCGGTGTGGGAGCTGCTGCACGCCGCGGACGTGCCGGAGCCCGTCGCCGTCGACGAGGCCGTGCAGCTGGCCAAGGAGCTGTCCACCGACGAGTCGCCGGGCTTCGTCAACGGGGTGCTGGGCCAGGTCATGCTCGTGACGCCGCAGATCCGCGCCGCCGCCCGGGCGCTGGGCAGGCCCGAGGCATGAGCCGGCTGGAGCTGCGCGCCCTCGTCGCGGCCCTCCTGGCCGCGACGGTGGTGCTGGGCGCCGTGGTGTGCGCCGCCTACGGCTGGACCATCGTCGCGTCGGTGCTCTCGATCTACGCGCTGGGCGTCGGCGCCTGGCTCTACCACTCGATCGAGCGCCTGGTCGTGGCCCGCCGGATCAGTACCGTGCGCACGGCCGCCAAGCCGCTGCAGCCGCTGTTGCCGGTGATGGCCGCCATCATGGGGCTGACGCAGGCGGTGGTGCGCTCGCTCAGCGACGTCACCGACCTGCCGGCCCGCCGCTGGGAGCTTCCGGGGCTGCGCTGGGTCGACAGCTCCCGCGCCAACCGGCGGGTGATCGACGCCGACGACGAGTTGGATGGCTGACCCGGCGCCGTCGAATCCTGGGCGAAACGATTCCGTGCGCGGCACCGGCGGGTGACAATACTTGCTGGATCCCGCGGAAGGTGACGACATGAATCGAGACAGTGCCCATCCGCGACGACTTCGCGTCTCCGCGCTGGCCGCCGTGGCCAACCCGTCGTATACCCGCGTGGACACCTGGAACCTGCTCGACGACGCCTGCCGCCACCTCGCCGAGGTCGACCTCGCCGGGCTGGACATCGCCCACGACATGGCCCGGGTGAAACGCCTGATGGACCGCATCGGCGCCTACGAGCGGTACTGGCTGTATCCCGGCGCGGAGAACCTGGCCACCTTCCGCGCGCACCTCGAGAGCAAGTCCACGGTGCGGCTGTCCGAGGAGGTGTCGCTGGCGGCGCGGCTGCTGTGTGAATACGGCGACCGCGCAGGGCTTTTCGACACCGCCGCGCCGTTGGCCGACCAGGAGCTGGTGGCCCAGGCCAAACAGCAGCAGTTCTACACCGTGTTGCTCGCCGACGACGCCCCGATGACGGCGCCCGACAGCCTGGCGGAATGCCTGCGGGCGCTGCGCTCCCCGTCCGACGACGTGCAGTTCGAGCTGCTCGTCGTGCCCAGCGTCGAGGACGCCATCACCGCGGTCGCGCTGAACGGCGAGATCCAGGCCGCGATCATCCGCCACGACCTGCCGCTGCGGTCGCGCGACCGGGTGCCGCTGATGAACACGCTGCTCGGCCCCAACGACGCCGCGCCGGTGACCGATCGCGCCGACGACTGGCTCGAATGCGGCGAGTGGATCCGCGAGTTGCGGCCCCACATCGACCTTTATCTGCTCACCGACGAGTCGATCGCGGCGGGCAACGACGACGAGCAGGACGTCTACGACCGGACGTTCTACCGGCTCAACGACGTGACCGACCTGCACAGCACGGTGCTCGCGGGCCTGCGGAACCGGTTCGCCACACCGTTTTTCGACGCGCTGCGCGCCTACGCGGCGGCGCCGGTCGGTCAGTTCCACGCCCTTCCCGTCGCGCGCGGCGCCAGCATCTTCAACTCCAAGTCGCTGCAGGACATGGGAGAGTTCTACGGCCGCAACATCTTCATGGCCGAGACCTCGACCACCTCGGGTGGCCTGGACTCGCTGCTGGACCCGCACGGCAACATCAAGAAGGCGATGGACAAGGCCGCGAAGACGTGGAACGCCGAGCACACCTACTTCGTCACCAACGGAACGTCGACCGCGAACAAGATCGTCGTGCAGTCCCTGACCCGGCCGGGCGACATCGTCCTGATCGACCGCAACTGCCACAAGTCCCACCACTACGGCCTGGTGCTGGCCGGCGCGTATCCGCTGTACCTCGACGCGTATCCGTTGCCGCAGTTCGCCATTTACGGTGCGGTGTCGCTGGAGACGATCAAGAAGACGCTGCTGGACCTGGAGGCGGCCGGGCAGCTGCACCGGGTGCGCATGCTGTTGCTCACCAACTGCACCTTCGACGGCGTCGTCTACAACCCGCGCCGCGTCATGGAGGAGGTGCTGGCGATCAAGCCGGACATCTGCTTCCTGTGGGACGAGGCGTGGTACGCGTTCGCCACCGCCGTGCCGTGGGCCCGGCAGCGCACCGCCATGGTGTCCGCCGACCGCCTGTACCAGATGTTGTCGTCGCCGGAATACGTTGCGGAATACCGGAAGTGGGCGGCATCGATGCAGGGCGTCGATCGGTCGGAGTGGGTGCACCGCCGGTTGCTGCCCGACCCCGGTTGCGCGCGGGTCCGGGTGTATGCGACGCACTCCACGCACAAGTCGCTGTCGGCGCTGCGGCAGGCGTCGATGATCCACGTGCGCGACCAGGATTTCAATGCGCGCACCCGCGACGCGTTCGGTGAGGCGTTCTTGACCCACACGTCGACCTCGCCCAATCAGCAACTGCTGGCGTCGCTGGATCTGGCGCGCCGACAGGTGGACATCGAGGGATTCCAGCTGGTTCGGCAGGTCTACAACATGGCGCTGACCTTCCGGGGCCGCGTTCGCAAGGACCGGTTGATCAGCAAGTGGTTCCGCATTCTCGACGAGTCCGACCTGGTGCCCGACGAATTCCGGGCCTCCCATGTCAGCTCGTACCGTCAGGTCGTGCAGGGCGCGCAGGCCGAGTGGAACGAGGCGTGGCGGTCCGACGAGTTCGTACTGGATCCGACGCGCGTCACGCTGTTCGTCGGCAAGACCGGGATGAACGGGTACGACTTCCGGGAGAAGGTCCTGATGGACCGCTTCGGCATCCAGATCAACAAGACGTCGATCAACAGCGTGCTGCTGATCTTCACGATCGGGGTGACCTGGTCGAGCGTGCATTACCTGCTCGACGTGCTGCGCCGGGTGGCCACCGACCTCGACCGCCTGCAGAAGGCCGCCAGCGCCGCCGACTGGGCGCTGCACGACCGCCACGTCGAGGAGATCACCGAGGACCTGCCGCACCTGCCCGACTTCAGCGAGTTCGACATCGCGTTCCGTCCCGTCGACGCCTGCGCGTTCGGCGACACGCGGACGGCCTTCTACGCGGGCTACGAGGAGTCGGACCGCGAGTACGTGCTGATCGGCACCGCCGGCCGGCGACTGGCCGAGGGCAAGACGCTGGTGTCCACCACGTTCGTGGTGCCCTACCCGCCCGGCTTCCCGGTGCTCGTCCCGGGTCAGGTGGTCTCCAAGGAGATCATCTATTTCCTGGCCCAGCTCGACGTGAAGGAGATCCACGGGTACAACCCCGAACTCGGGCTGTCGGTGTTCACGCCGGAGGCGCTGGCCCGGATGGAGGCCCAGCGCAACGCGGCGACGGCCGCGGTGGGTTCCGCGTTCCCGGTCTTCGAGGTGTCGGCGGATGCCTCCGCCACGAACGGGTCGTCGAACGGCGACACCGTCGTGCAGGCGGCCGCCAAGGACGCGTGAGCCGGGCCCGCGGCGGCACACCGCGCTAAAGCCCGTTCGTGCTGGACGCCCCGGGTAGGGTGGTAAACATCGGCGATACCTCGCATCTGACCACCACGTCATGTCGTCGCCGATTCGAGTGATCCGGCCGGTTTCCCGGTCAAGACGGGAGCGTCGCAGGCGACATGGCGATACAGAACTGGCACGACGCAGCGCAGATTCATCCGTCGGAGATCCGGGTCGGTGACATCATCGGCTCGCTGGGTCCGGGCCCGCTGCGCTACCGGGTCAAGATGATCAGCGGGCCGCAGGCGACCCCGCGGCAGTGGACGTTTTTCGGCCGCGACGACGCGGGCCTGCAGCACACCAGCACGTTCGGGGAAAACGACCTGGTTCGCAGGTACGCCAAGGCGTCATGACAAGTTCCGCTCACGCGGATCGCAACCGCGGCGACACGGCGCAAGTGGCGCAATAGCCCGACGGGCCGGGATTTCCCGCTGGTCGTGGCGAAGCGCCGCCCGGCGCAATGCGCGGACCGACTCTCAAACCCCCGATTTGGCCGGCCCGTTCGCGCCCTGAGCTGCATTAGCGTGACGGCGTGGCCGACGCCATCCCGATCTCGCGTTCCGAGGGCTCCCGGGCCAATCGTGCCCGCCGGGCCGCCGACGTGTTGCGCCAGCAGATCCACGCCGGCGTCTACGCCGAGGGCCTGCCCGCCGAAAACGACCTGGCGGCGGAGTTCCTGGTGTCCCGCAACACCATTCGCGAGGCGCTGGGCATCCTGAAGAACGAGGGGTTGATCGACCGCGGACCCAAGGTCGGCACCCACGTCGCGCAGCGCAAGTACGACCATCGGCTGGATTCGCTGCTGGGACTCAAGGAGGCGTTCAAGAACCTCGGCGAGGTTCGCAACGAGGTGCGGGCGGCCATGCCGGTGACGGCCCCGCCGTCGGTGGCTCGCCGGCTGCGGCTGCGGCACGGCGAGGAGGCGGTGTTCGTCGAGCGGCTGCGTTACCTCGGCGACCTGCCGCTGAGCCTCGACCTGACCTACCTCGCGCCGGAGATCGGAAACCGAATCCTGGGTCACCCCTTGGAAACCCAAGACCTGTTCGCGCTCATCGAGCAGGTCAGCGGGCGGCGGCTGGGGTCGGCGTCGCTGGCGCTGGAGGCCATCCCCGCCGACGCGCACTCGGCGGCCACGCTGCAGGTGCCCGACGGGTCGGCGCTGCTCATGCTGGAGCGGCTCACCAGCCTCGACGACGGCACGCCCGTCGACCTGGAGTACATCCGGATGCGGGGCGACCGAATCACGATGCGCGGCAATTTATTACGAGCCGAGCCGATAAGGAGCAAACCATGACGCTGGTCAACCACCGCGCCGACGTTCCCGTGACCATCGACGAATCGTTGTGCATCGACGGCTGCACGCTCTGCGTGGAGATCTGCCCGCTTGACGCGCTGGCCATCGACCCCGACACCGGGAAGGCCTTCATGCACGTCGACGAATGCTGGTACTGCGGCCCGTGCGCGGCCCGCTGCCCCACCGGCGCCGTCACGGTGAACATGCCGTATCTGCTCCGCTGATGAAACACCAAGCCACACGGCTGATCTCGATGACGGCCGTCATCGTCGCCGCCGTCTCCGGATGCTCCCTGGAATCGCTGTCGGCGTCCTCCGGCGTGGTAAATGTCGTCGTGGGCTACCAGTCCAAGACCATCAACACCGTCACCGCGGGCACGCTGCTGCGCGCCCAGGGCTACCTGGAGCGCCGGCTCGCCGACATCACCACCCGCACCGGCACCCGATACGCGGTGCGCTGGCAGGACTACGACACCGGCGCCCCGATCACCGCGCAGATGCTCGCCGAGAAGATCGACATCGGCTCGATGGGCGACTACCCGATGCTGATCAACGGCTCCAAGACGCAGGCCAACCCATTGGCCCGCACCGAGATGGTGTCCGTCACCGGCTACAACCCCAAGGGCGCGCTGAACATGGTTGTGGTGCCGCCCGATTCGCCGGCCGCCACGCTGGCCGACCTGGCCGGCGCGAAGGTCTCGGCCAGCGTCGGCTCGGCGGGTCACGGCACCCTGGTGCGGGCGCTGGACGGCGCGCGGGTCGGGGGTGTGCAGGTGCTCAACCAGCAGCCGCAAATCGGGGCGTCGGCGCTGGAATCCGGCCAGGTGCAGGCGCTTTCGCAGTTCGTCGCCTGGCCGGGGCTGTTGGTCTACCAGGGCAAGGCGAGGCTGCTCTACGACGGGGCCGAGCTGAACCTGCCCACCCTGCACGGTGTGGTGGTGCGCCGCTCCTACGCGTCGTCCCACCCCGAGGTGCTGGCGGCCTTCCTGCAGGCGCAACTGGACGCCACCGACTTCCTCAACGAAAAGCCGTTGGAGGCCGCCCGCATCGTCACCCAGGGCAGCGGCCTGCCGCAGGAGGTGGTGTACCTCTACAACGGCCCCGGCGGCACGTCGTTCGACACCACGCTGAAGCCGTCGCTGGTCGACGCGCTGAAAAGCGATGTGCCCTACCTGAAGTCGATCGGCGACTTCGCCGACCTCGACATCGCGGGCTTCGTCTGGGACGGGCCGCTGCGCGCGGTCTTCGCGGCCCGCGGCCTGAACTACGACGCGGCCCGGGCGCGCACCGCGAACCCGTCGACGCTCGGCGGCGACCCGGCATCGGCCAGCGAGCTGTGGCTGGACGGGTCCGACAGGACCCAAACCACCGCCGATCCGACCAGCCTGCTGCAGGCCGCCCGGGATGCCGCCGCGCGCGGCGCCAAGGTCCGCGCGGCCTACGTTCCCGACGCGGAGCTGGGCACCCGGTGGTTCGCCGACAGGGCGGTCTGGGTGAAGGACGGCCAAAGATTCTTGCCCTTCGGCACCCAGGCCGGGGCGCGCCGGTACCTGGCCACGCACCCGGGCGCTGTCGCCATGAATTATCAACAGGCACTGGGGGTTTCGATATGACAGCGGAATTGATCGAACCGGTCGTCGGGGCGGTCTCGACACCGACGTTCGTGCGGCCGCGGCGCGTCGCCTCGCCGTGGCGGTCGCGGCTGCTGCGGGTGGCCTCGGTGGCCGCCGCCGTCGGGCTCTGGCAGCTGCTGACCGCCGGCAAGGTGCGGCTGCTGCTGCGGTTCGACACGTTGCCGACGGTCACCGAGATCGTGACCGCGCTGCACCGCCGGCTCGGCGCCTACGAGTACTGGCTCGACCTGGCGCAGTCGTTGATTCGCATCCTCACCGGCTTCGGGCTGGCCGCGCTGGTCGGCGTCGCGACGGGCGTGTGGCTGGGCCGCTCGCGGTTGTTCGCCGATCTGTTCGGCCCCCTAACCGAGCTGGCCCGGCCCATTCCCGCCATCGCGCTGGTGCCGGTCGCGATCCTGCTGTTTCCCACGGACGAGGCCGGCATCGTGTTCATCACCTTTCTGGCGGCCTACTTTCCGATCATGGTCAGCACCCGGCACGCGGTGCGGGCGCTGCCCACGCTGTGGGAGGACTCCGTGCGCACCCTGGGCGGCGGCCGCTGGCAGGTGCTGCGGCAGGTGGTGCTGCCGGGCATCCTGCCCGGCGTGTTCGGCGGGTTGTCGGTCGGCATGGGCGTGGCGTGGATCTGCGTGATCTCCGCGGAGATGATCTCCGGGCGCCTCGGGGTGGGCTACCGCACCTGGCAGGGGTACACCGTGCTGGCCTACCCCCAGGTGTTCGTCGGCATCATCACCATCGGGGTGCTGGGATTCGCGACGGCCGCGGCCGTCGAGCTGGTGGGCCGCCGGGTGACCCGGTGGTTGCCGCGCGCGCAGGAGCAGTCGCGATGACGGTCGGGATGAGCCTCGAGCTGGACCGAGTTCGGTTGTCCTACACCGGGGATCCGGTCATCGACGGGCTGAGCCTGACGGTGCGGCCCGGGGAGATCCTGGTGCTCACCGGGCCGTCGGGCTCCGGCAAGTCGACGGTGCTGCGCGCCCTGGCGGGCCTGCTGGTGCCCGACGACGGGCGGGTGCTGGCCGACGGCATGCCGGTCACCGGCACGTCGGGCGACCGGGGCATGGTCTTCCAGGACAACGCGCTGCTGCCGTGGCGCACCGTGCGATCCAACATCGAGCTGGCCCTGCGGCTGCGCGGCGAGCCCCGCGCCACCCGCCGCCCGGCGGCCGAGCGCTGGATCGAGGAGCTCGGGCTCACCGGCTTCGGCCACTACCTGCCCAAGAGCCTGTCCGGCGGGATGCGCCAGCGCGTCCAGCTGGCCCGCGGCCTCGCCGGGGCTCCGCGCGCGGTGATGATGGACGAGCCGTTCGGGGCGCTGGACACCCAGACCCGCGCCGCCATGCAGCGACTGCTCGTCGACACGTGGCGCACCCACCCCACCACGATCGTCTTCGTCACGCACGACGTCGACGAGGCGCTGACGCTGGGGGACAGGATCGTCGTGCTGGGCAAGGCCGGCCGGCCCGTGCGGGCGGTGCTTGACGTGCCCGAGCCGCGAGACACCCGGCCCCGCGACGAGCTGCGCGCGGAAATCCTTGCCGCCCTGGATCATTCGGTGGCGGCCTGATGCGGGTTCCGGATTTGGCGCCGGTCCGCCTCGACTGCGACGTGCTGGTCATCGGCGGGGGCACCGCGGGCACCATGGCCGCCCTGTCCGCCGCGGAGGGCGGCGCGCGGGTGCTGTTGCTGGAGAAGGCCCACGTGCGGCACTCCGGCGCGCTGGCGATGGGCATGGACGGGGTCAACAACGCCGTCATTCCCGGCAAGGCCGAACCCGAGGATTACGTCGCCGAGATCACCCGCGCCAACGACGGAATCGTCAACCAGCGCACGCTGTATCAGACGGCCTCCCGCGGGTTCGCGATGGTGCAACGCCTGGAACGCTATGGGGTGAAGTTCGAGAAGGACGAGCACGGCGAGTACGCGGTGCGCCGGGTGCACCGGTCGGGCTCGTACGTGCTGCCCATGCCGGAGGGCAAGGACGTCAAGAAGGCGCTGTATCGGGTGCTGCGGCAGCGGTCGATGCGGGAGCGGATCCGGATCGAGAACCGCCTGATGCCGGTGCGGGTGCTGGTGCAGGACGGCCGGGCCGTCGGCGCCGCCGCCCTGAACACCCGAACCGGTGAATTCGTCGCCGTCGGCGCCAAAGCCGTGATCCTGGCGACCGGGGCGTGCGGGCGGCTCGGCCTGCCCGCGTCGGGCTACCTGTACGGCACCTACGAGAACCCGACCAACGCCGGCGACGGGTACGCGATGGCCTACCACGCGGGCGCCGAGCTGTCCGGCATCGAGTGCTTCCAGGTCAACCCGCTGATCAAGGACTACAACGGCCCGGCCTGCGCCTACGTGGCCAATCCCTTCGGTGGTTACCAGGTCAACGCGCTGGGCGAGCGATTCGTCGACTCCGACTACTGGTCGGGGCAGATGATGGCCGAGGTCAAGAGCGAGATCGACTCTGCCCGCGGGCCCATCTACCTCAAGGTGTCCCACCTGCCCGACGAGACGCTGACCGCGCTGGAGAACATCCTGCACACCACCGAACGGCCCACTCGCGGCACCTTCCACGCCAACCGCGGCCACGACTACCGCACCCACGACGTGGAGATGCACATCTCCGAGATCGGTTTGTGCAGCGGCCATTCCGCCTCCGGGGTCTGGGTCGACGAGCATGCCGGCACCACCGTTCCCGGGCTGTACGCCGCGGGGGACCTGGCCTGCGTGCCGCACAACTACATGATCGGGGCGTTCGTGTTCGGCGACCTGGCCGGCAGCCACGCCGCCGCCTCGTGCGCCGAAGTTGCCGCGCCACAGGAGCTTCCGGGTGATCAACTGCGTGACGCGCACGAGCTGATCTACCGGCCGCTGCGGCATCCGGACGGGCCGCCCCAGCCGCAGGTGGAATACAAGCTGCGCCGGTTCGTCAACGACTATGTGGCGCCGCCCAAGACGGCGGCCAAGCTGTCCATCGCGGTGCGCACCTTCGACCGGATGCGGGCCGAGATCGCCGAGATGGGCGCCCGCACTCCGCACGAGCTGATGCGCGCCGTCGAGGTGTCGTTCATCAGGGACTGCGCCGAGATGGCGGCGCGGTCCTCGCTCACCCGGACCGAATCCCGCTGGGGCCTCTACCACGACCGCGCCGACCTGCCGGGGCGCGACGACAGCCAATGGGGTTATCACCTCAACCTGCGCAAGGGGCCCGGCGGCGCGATGGTGTTCCTCAAACGCCCCGTGGCGCCCTACTTCGTCTCGGTGCCCGAGCTGGACGGCCTGCCGCCGCTGGATCAGACCGTGCACGAGGTGGAGCAGCCGCCGCTGGTGGGCGGTCAGGCCCCGGCCGCCAGCGCTTCGCGGATCGGCTCGGCCACAACGGCATTCGAGGCGCCGTCGCCGCGCATCGCCGAGGTGCTCGCGCTGGAGGAGCCGACGGTCGCCGACCTGGAGCCCTACCTGGCCGACCCGGATCCCGGGGTGCGCAAGACCGCGGTGGCCACGCTCACCGAGCACATCCCCGACGGGTACGCCCCCGCGCTGTTCGCCGCGCTGGACGACGCCGACGCGGGGGTGCGCCGCGCCGGCGCCGAGGGGATCCGCGAGCTGGTGGAGGTGCTGCCCGACCCGGCCGCGGCCCGGTCGCACCTGTCCTCCCGCGACGCCGTGGTGCGCGCGGCGTCGGTGTACATGCTGGCCGCGCGCCGGGTCGGCGCTGCCGACCAATACCGGTGCGCGCTAACGGATCCCGAGCACCGCGTGCGCATCGAGGCGGTGCGGGCGCTGGTGTCGGTCGACGACGTGGCCGGGGTGGTCGCGGCCACCGGCGACGACAACCGGGAGGTCCGCATCGCGGCGGCCGCCGGCCTGGCCACGCTGGGTGGCGGCGCGGATGCGGTGCGCGCGCTGGTCGCCGACCCCGATCCGCTGGTGCGCGCGGCGGCGCTGGCCGCGCTGGGCGAATTGGGCTGCGACCAAAACGATTTCGCCGCCGTCGAAAAGGCGCTGCTGGCACCGGCCTGGCAGGTGCGGGAGGGCGCGGCGCGGGCGCTGGCGGGCGCGACGGCCGAATTCGCCGTTCCCCGGCTGTCCGAGGCGCTTGCCGACGCGCATCTCGACGTGCGCAAGGCGGCCGTGCTGAGCCTGACCCGGTGGGCCGGTGAGCCCGCCGCACGCGACGCGCTCGGGATCGCGCTCAAGGACTCAGACGCCGACGTGCGGGCCTACGCGCGCCGGGCGCTGGCGAGCTTCAGCGGGTCGTGACCGATTTCAGTGGGTTCCACTGCTTGCCTTCGGTTTTCAGCGATGGCCCAGCGATGCGTTGGCGGCCGCGGCGGTCGCGATCAGGTGCTCGGCCACGCTCCTGGCCTGGTCGACGGGGATGGCGAAACCCACACCGATCCAGCCGGTCGGGCCGCCGGGATAGCCGGATCCCATTGTCGCGATTGCGGAATTGAGCCCGATCATCGCGCCGGCCGCGTCGACCAACGCGCCTCCGGAGCTGCCGGGGCTCATCGTGGCGTCCGTTTGGATCGCGTCGAGCACGGCGTCGCCGCTGCCCGGGCCGACGATGCCCGACACCGGACGGTGCAGCGCGCTGATGACCCCGGTGGTGACCGTGCCGTCCAGTCCGAGCGGCGCGCCGATGGCGGCCACGCTCTGGCCCACCTGCAGGCCGGCCGAGGATCCCATCGTTATCGGCCGCAGGCCCGCAACGCCCTGGATGCGAACCACCGCTATGTCGGTGGCGGCGTCGGCGCCGACGATGGCGAACGGCGCGGTGCGTCCGTCGGCGAAAGTCGCGGTGGCCTTCACCGGCGGGCCGGCCTGGCCCGGGCCGGGCGTCGCCACGACGTGGTTGTTCGTCAGGATGAACCCGTCGGTGTCCAGCACCACCCCGGAGCCCTCTTGGGTTTCCGGGCCTATGGCCGTCTCGAGTTTGACCACGCTGGGTATCGCCTTGGCCACACCCTGCTCGAGGGTCGTGGGCGCCGGCGGGGCGGGCGCGGTCGGAGCCCTGGGGGCCGGTGCGGTGGAGTGCAGCGCGACGACGCCGACCGCGCCGACGGCGCCGGAGAACAACGCAAGCGCGGCCGCGCCGGCGATGACCCCCAGCCGGGAGCGCAACCAGAACGCGATGCTCGACACAGGGCCGCCGAAACGACGATGCCCGTGTCGAATTGCGCGCCGTTCGTGGCGGCCGCCAGGCATTTCGTGGCGGCCCGCCGTATGCAGCGGCGCGGTACTAGCGTCGGTGGTCATCGATTAGGCCACCTCTTCCTGTGGCTACTCGCGCGGTGTCAGCGGCGGTGTACCCGTGAAAGGTCGAATTCCCATTTCGCGCCTTGGGAAACGTCGGATCGGCGTTGACAGTGAGCCCAGGGCGTCGATAGTGAGCTCAGGGCGGGCATTTTCGCTTCTCGGCGCCGTGGGCTCACGCTGAAAGCCCTGGATTCACACCCAAAGCCGCGCAGCTACCGCAGGGCCTTGGCGTACAGCAGGGCGTCCAGCGGCTCGGGGCCGATGGTGGGGTAGACGGCGTAGCGGGCCAGCCTGCCCTCCAGCTCGAAACCGGCCCGCAGCAGCACCCGGGACGACCGCTCGTTGTCGACATGGCAGGTGGCCCAGACGCGGTACACGCCGCGATCGGCCTGCAGCGCGTCCATCAGCAGACCGAGGACCTCGGTCATGAAACCCTTGCCCCACCACCGCCGGCCGATGCAGTAACCGATCTCGACCGAGTGCGGCACCGGGCGCCGGCAGCTGGCCAGCCCGATGACTTCGTCGCTGTGCCGCAGCGCGACGGCCCAGGTCCGCTCCTCGTCGCTGACATTGAGCTTTTCGGCGATCACCCGCCGCGTCGCCGCCACGTCCCGGTGCGGCGTCCACTTCAGATACTTGGTGACCTTCGGATCGCGGGCGACCCGTTGAAACAGCGCGCCGGCGTCGTCGAGCACGGGCGGGCGCAGCACCAGCCGCGGCCCGGCGATGCGGTCAGGCGGATAGTCGGCCATGGCGCTAGAGGCCGAGCGCTCGATAGGTGCGGCGGACGAACTTCGGTTGTGCCGTACGCAGTTTCGCCAGCGACGTGTTGCCAGCCACGGCCGTGGCCGCGTCCACGCTGAAGTCGGGCATGTTCTGGATCAGGTACAGCAGGATCAGGTCGGCCGTCGGGTCCGCCTGCCACCAGGTCCCGTATGCGCCGGGCCAGCTGAACGTTCCCAGCCCGCCCGGGCCGAACAGCGGGACGGATTTCACCGGATCGGTCACCACCGACAGGTTCAACCCGAACCCGCGACCGACCCAATACGGCGCCCCGAGGAAGTTGTGTCGCTTCTGTTCGTCGGTGAGCCGGTCGGTGCGCATCAGGCGCACCGACTCAGCGGACAAGACCCGCACCCCGTCGACCGTCCCGTCGCCGAGCAGCATGCGCACGAATCGGAGGTAATCGTCGGCCGTCGACCACAACCCGCCGCCGGCGTTGCAAAACGACGGGGGCGTGATGTGCGGCGGTCCCATCACGTCGTGGTGCAGCCGGTTGTCCTCGTCGAGCCGGTACATGGTGGCGGCGCGCACCCGCGCCTCGGCCGAGACGAAGAACCCGGTATCGGTCATGCCCGCCGGGCCCAGGACGCGTTCGTCGAGAACCCGATGGAACGGCTTGCCCTCGATGCGGGATGCGATGACGCCCAGCAGATCTATGGCGTGGCTGTAGGTCACCTTCTCGCCGGGCTGGTGCACCAGCGGCAGCTTGGCCAGTTCGGTCAGCCAGGCGTCCGGGCCCTGGTTGAACGGCAGCCGCACGTAGGCCTTCGAGATCGGCCCGGACACCGAGAACCCGTAGGCCAGGCCGCTGGTGTGGGTGAGCAGGTCCTCGATCAGGATGGCGCGCCGCGCCGGGTGCGTCCGGTCCAGCGGGCCGCGCGGTTCGTCCAGCACCCGCACGGCGGCGAATTCCGGCGCCCAGCGGGTGATCGGGTCCGTCAGCGCGAGCTTGCCGTCGTCGACCAGGCTCATCACCGCCGCGACCGTGGCGGGTTTGGTCATCGACGCGATGCGGAACAGGGTGTCCCGTTGCATCGGCAGGCCCGCGTCGACGTCGCGGTACCCGATCTCGTTGAGCTGCAGCACTTCTCCGCGCTGCCACACCACCGTCACCGCACCCGCGAGCAGGCCTGCGTCGCAGACCTCGCGGATGGAGGCCTGATTGCCGTCGAGGGCCAAACGGTTCACCCGGTCAGGGTAGCCCGCGGCCGCTTCACGCCGTTGTCGGGGAAAGTTGTCGGGCCTGTCATTTTCGTCGGGAGAGCGCGGAATGCTACGCTGCCGGGCAGCCGACATCCTTTAACGATCCGTCCAGAGAGGCGGAGAAGGAGGTCAAGGAAAAACCATGTCTCGCATGGGTGCCGCGGGGGATGCCGCCACCGGCAGGGAATTGATGTCCGCGGCCGACGTGGGTCGCACCATTTCGCGCATCGCGCATCAGATCATCGAAAAGACCGCGCTGGACGCGCCCGACGCGCCGCGGGTGGTGCTGCTGGGCATCCCGACCCGCGGCGTGATCCTGGCCAAGCGGCTGGCCACCAACATCGGCGAATACAGCGGCGTGGAGGTCGGCCACGGCGCCCTGGACATCACGCTGTACCGCGACGACCTGATGCAAAAGCCGCCCCGGCCGCTGGAGGCCACGTCCATCCCGGCGGGCGGCATCGACGACGCGCTGGTGATCCTCGTCGACGACGTGCTGTACTCCGGGCGCTCGGTGCGCTCCGCGCTGGACGCGCTGTGCGACGTGGGCCGGCCGCGGGCGGTGCAGCTGGCGGTGCTCGTCGACCGCGGCCACCGCGAATTACCGTTGCGCGCCGACTATGTCGGCAAGAACGTGCCCACCTCGCGCAGCGAAAGCGTGCTCGTGCACCTGTCCGAGCAGGACGGCCGCGACGGCGTGGTGATCTCGCGATGACCCGCCACCTGCTGACCGCCGGCGACCTGAGCCGCGACGACGCCACCGCGATCCTCGACGACGCGGATCGGTTCGCGCAGGCCCTGGTGGGCCGCGAGATCAAGAAGCTGCCGACCCTGCGCGGTCGCACCGTGATCACGATGTTCTACGAGAACTCGACCCGCACCCGGGTGTCGTTCGAGGTGGCCGGGAAGTGGATGAGCGCCGACGTGATCAACGTGAGCGCGGCCGGATCGTCGGTGGGCAAGGGGGAGTCGCTGCGCGACACGGCGCTGACGCTGCGGGCGGCCGGCGCCGACGCGCTGATCATCCGGCACCCGGCCTCCGGTGCCGCGCACCTGCTGGCCGACTGGACCGCGCCGCCCGACGGCGCCGAGGAGCCGGCCGGCCCGTCGGTCATCAACGCCGGCGACGGCACCCACGAGCATCCGACGCAGGCGCTGCTGGACGCGCTGACCATCCGCCAGCGGCTCGGCGGCATCGAGGGCCGGCGCATCGTGATCGTCGGCGACATCCTGCACAGCCGCGTCGCGCGCTCCAACGTCGTGCTGCTGGACACCCTGGGCGCCGAGGTGGTGCTGGTGGCGCCGCCGACGCTGCTGCCGGTCGGGGTCGACGGCTGGCCGGCCACCGTCTCCTACGACTTCGACGCCGAGCTGCCCGCCGCCGACGCGGTGCTGATGCTGCGGGTGCAGGCCGAGCGGATGAACGGCGGCTTCTTCCCGTCGGTGCGCGAGTACTCGGTTCGCTACGGGCTTTCCGATCGGCGCCAGGCGATGCTGCCCGGCCATGCCGTGGTGCTGCACCCCGGGCCGATGGTGCGCGGCATGGAGATCGCGTCCTCGGTGGCCGACTCGTCGCAATCGGCTGTGCTGCAACAGGTTTCGAACGGGGTGCATGTTCGGATGGCCGTGTTGTTCCACGTGTTGGTGGGGACCGAGGAGATCGCGGCATGAGCGTACTGATCCGCGGCGTGCGTCGCTACGGCGAGGGCGACCGGGTAGACGTCCTGGTCGACGACGGGCAGATCGCCGAGATCGGCGCGGGGCTTGCGGTTCCGGAACTCGCCGACGTCATCGACGCCACGGGCCAGGTGTTGCTGCCCGGGCTGGTCGACCTGCACACCCACCTGCGCGAGCCCGGCCGCGAATACGCCGAGGACATCGAAACCGGCTCGGCGGCAGCGGCTCTGGGCGGCTACACGGCGGTGTTCGCGATGGCCAACACCAATCCGGTCGCCGACAGCCCGGTGGTCACCGACCACGTCTGGCACCGGGGACAGCAGGTCGGCCTGGTCGACGTGCATCCCGTCGGCGCGGTCACCGTCGGGCTCGCCGGGGCCGAGCTCACCGAGATGGGCATGATGGCCGCCGGCGCAGCGCAGGTGCGCATGTTCTCCGACGACGGCGTCTGCGTGCACGACCCGCTGATCATGCGGCGCGCCCTGGAATACGCCACGGGCCTGGGGGTGCTGGTCGCCCAGCACGCCGAGGAGCCGCGGCTCACGGTCGGCGCGGTCGCGCACGAGGGGCCCATGGCCGCCAGGCTGGGACTCGCGGGATGGCCGCGGGCCGCCGAGGAATCGATCGTCGCCCGCGACGCGCTGCTGGCCCGCGACGCCGGCGCCCGGGTGCACATCTGCCACGCCTCCACCGCGGGCACCGTCGAGATTCTGAAATGGGCCAAGGACCAAGGCGTTTCGATCACCGCCGAGGTCACCCCGCATCACCTGCTGCTCGATGACGGCAGGCTGGCCAGCTACGACGGGGTGAACCGGGTCAACCCGCCGCTGCGCGAGGCCGCCGACGCCGTCGCGTTGCGCCGCGCGCTGGCCGACGGGGTGATCGACTGCGTGGCCACCGACCATGCCCCGCACGCCGAGCACGAGAAATGCGTCGAGTTCTCCGCGGCGCGCCCCGGCATGCTGGGGCTGCAGACGGCCCTGTCGGTGGTGGCGCAAACCATGGTGGGGCCCGGGCTGTTGACGTGGCGCGACGTCGCGCGGGTGATGAGCGAGAACCCGGCGCGCATCGTCGGGTTGCCCGATCACGGCCGGCGGCTCGAGGTGGGTGAGCCGGCCAACCTGACCGTCGTCGACCCGGACGCCACCTGGACGGTCGCCGGGCCGGGCCTGGCCAGCCGGTCGGCCAATACGCCGTACGAGTCGATGACCTTGCCCGCCACCGTGACCGCGACGCTGCTGCGCGGGAAGATCACCGCCCGGGACGGGAAGAGTCCGGCATGAATTCCGGCACGCTGGTGGGGTCGCTGATCTTCGCGGCCGTGCTGGTGGTGGTGATCGCCGTGGTGATCCAGCTGATGATGCGGTCCTGGCGGCGGCGCGCGCAGCGACAGGAGCAGGTGATCGGCGAGCTGCCCGACATGCCCGACCGGGTGGGCACGGCAAGCGTCACGACGCGCGGCCTCTACTGCGGCTGCTCCGTGGCGCCGGCCTGGAACGAGCGGGTCACGGCCGGCGATCTCGGCTATCGCAGCAAGGCGGTGCTCGCCCGGTATCCCGAGGGGATATTGCTGGAACGGGTTCGGGCCAAACCGATTTGGATTCCCCGGGACTCGGTCGTCGCCATCCGCATGGAGCGCGGCATCGCGGGCAAGGTCGTGGCGCGGATAGGGATACTGGTGATCCGGTGGCGGCTGCCGTCCGGCGTCGAGATCGACACCGGGTTTCGGGCGAACCATCGCGACGAATACGCCGACTGGCTCGAGGAGGCGACGTGACCAAGGCTCTGCTGGTCCTCGAGGACGGCCGCGTGTTCACCGGGACCCCGTTCGGCAAGGTCGGCCAGACGCTCGGGGAGGCCGTGTTCTCCACCGGCATGTCCGGTTATCAGGAAACGCTCACCGACCCCAGCTATCACCGCCAGATCGTGGTGGCCACCGCGCCCCAGATCGGCAACACCGGCTGGAACGGTGAGGACGCCGAGAGCCGCGGCGACAAGATCTGGGTCGCCGGTTACGCGGTGCGCGACCCGTCGCCGCTGGCCTCCAACTGGCGCGCCACCGGGACGCTGGAGGACGAGCTGATCCGCCAGAACATCGTCGGGATCGCCGGCATCGACACCCGGGCGGTGGTGCGGCATCTGCGCAGCCGCGGGTCGATGAAGGCCGGGGTGTTCTCCGGTGATGCCCTCGCCGAGCCCAGCGAGTTGCTGGAGCGGGTGCGCGGCCAGCAGTCGATGCTGGGCGCCGACCTGGCCGGCGAGGTCAGCACCGGCGACACCTACATCGTCGAACCCGAAGGGCCGCAGCGGTTTACGGTGGCCGCCCTGGACCTTGGCATCAAGACCAACACCCCGCGCAACTTCGCCCGCCGCGGGATCCGCAGCCACGTGCTGCCCGCGTCGGCGACCTTCGAGCAGATCGTCGACATCAGGCCGGACGGCGTGTTCCTGTCCAACGGGCCCGGCGACCCGGCCACCGCCGACCACGTCGTCGCGCTCACCCGTGAGGTGATCGGCGCCGGGATCCCGCTGTTCGGAATCTGTTTCGGCAACCAGATCCTCGGCCGCGCGCTGGGCCTGTCCACCTACAAGATGGTGTTCGGTCACCGCGGGATCAACATACCCGTCATCGACCACGCCACCGGGCGGGTCGCGGTGACCGCGCAGAACCACGGCTTCGCGCTGGACGGCGAGGCGGGCCAGACCTTCGACACGCCGTTCGGCACGGCGATCGTCAGCCACACCTGCGCCAACGACGGCGTGGTCGAGGGCGTCAAACTCGTTGACGGGAAGGCGTTCTCGGTGCAATACCACCCGGAGGCCGCGGCCGGCCCGCACGACGCGGAATACCTCTTCGATACTTTTGTCGACCTGATGGCAGGCCCCCAATGACCGCGAGCGTCCCCATTTACACAGCGACACGCCGTAATAGCTGTACATTTGGGCGCGCTCGCGCCGGGAAAGGGGGGCGCTAGTGCCGCGCCGCGACGACTTGCACCACGTGCTGGTGATCGGCTCGGGGCCGATCGTCATCGGGCAGGCCTGCGAGTTCGACTACTCCGGCACCCAGGCCTGCCGGGTGTTGCGCGCCGAGGGGCTGCAGGTCAGCCTGGTCAACTCCAACCCGGCGACCATCATGACCGACCCGGAGTTCGCCGACCACACCTACGTCGAGCCCATCACGCCCGCGTTCGTCGAGCGGGTGATCGCCCAGCAGGCCGAGCGGGGCAACAAGATCGACGCGCTGCTGGCCACCCTCGGCGGGCAGACCGCGCTCAACACGGCGGTCGCGCTGTACGAGAACGGCGCGCTGGAGCGCTACGGCGTCGAGCTCATCGGCGCCGACTTCGACGCGATCCAGCGCGGCGAGGACCGGCAGCGGTTCAAGGACATCGTTGCCAAGGTCGGCGGTGAATCCGCCCGCAGCCGAGTGTGTTTCACCATGGACGAGGTGCGCGAGACCGTCAAGGAGGTCGGCCTGCCGGTCGTGGTGCGGCCCAGCTTCACCATGGGCGGCCTGGGTTCGGGCATGGCGCATTCCGCCGACGAGGTCGACCGGATGGCCGGCGCCGGCCTGGCCGCGAGCCCGAGCGCCAACGTGCTGATCGAGGAATCGATCTACGGCTGGAAGGAATTCGAGCTCGAGCTGATGCGCGACGGCCACGACAACGTGGTGGTGGTGTGCTCCATCGAGAACGTCGACCCGATGGGCGTGCACACCGGCGACTCGGTCACCGTCGCGCCGGCGATGACGCTGACCGACCGGGAATACCAGCGGATGCGCGATCTGGGCATCGCGATCCTGCGCGAGGTCGGGGTGGACACCGGCGGCTGCAACATCCAGTTCGCGGTGAACCCCAAAGACGGCCGGCTGATCGTCGTCGAGATGAACCCGCGGGTGTCGCGGTCCAGCGCGCTGGCGTCCAAGGCCACCGGATTCCCGATCGCCAAGATCGCCGCCAAGCTGGCCATCGGCTACACCCTCGACGAGATCGTCAACGACATCACCAAGGAGACGCCGGCCTGCTTCGAGCCGACGCTGGACTACGTCGTGGTCAAGGCGCCGCGGTTCGCGTTCGAGAAGTTCCCCGGCGCCGATCCCACCCTGACCACCACGATGAAATCCGTCGGGGAGGCAATGTCGCTGGGCCGCAACTTCATCGAGGCGCTCGGCAAGGTGATGCGGTCGCTGGAGACCAGCCGCGCCGGCTTCTGGACGAAACCCGACCCGGACGGAACCGTCGACGACGTGCTGACCCGCCTGCAAACCCCGACCGAGGGCCGGCTCTACGACATCGAACTGGCGCTGCGGCTGGGCGCGTCGGTGGAAAAGGTCGCCGAGGCCAGCGGCGTGGACCCGTGGTTCGTGGCGCAGATCGGCGAGCTGGGCAAGCTGCGCGCCGAGCTGGTCGCCGCCCCGGTGCTCGACACCGACCTGTTGCGGCGGGCCAAGCACAGCGGGCTGTCCGACCGCCAGATCGCGGCTTTGAGACCGGAATTGGCCGGCGAGAACGGGGTGCGCTCGCTGCGCGAGCGCCTGGGCATCCACCCGGTGTACAAGACGGTGGACACCTGCGCGGCGGAGTTCGAGGCCAAGACGCCCTACCACTACAGCAGCTACGAACTCGACCCGGCCGCCGAGACGGAGGTTGCCCCGCAGACCGACAAGCCGAAGGTGCTGATCCTGGGCTCCGGGCCGAACCGGATCGGGCAGGGCATCGAATTCGACTACAGCTGCGTGCACGCGGCAACCACGTTGAGCCAGGCGGGTTTTGAAACCGTGATGGTCAACTGCAACCCGGAGACCGTGTCCACCGACTACGACACCGCCGACCGGCTGTACTTCGAGCCGCTGACCTTCGAGGACGTCCTCGAGGTGTTCCGGGCCGAGACCCAGTCCGCGGCCGGCGGCCCCGGTGTGGCGGGGGTGATCGTGCAACTCGGCGGCCAGACCCCGCTCGGGTTGGCGCAGCGCCTTGCCGACGCCGGGGTCCCCATCGTGGGCACCCCGCCGGAGGCGATCGACCTGGCCGAGGATCGCGGCGCGTTCGGGGACGTGCTGGCCACCGCCGGGCTGCCCGCGCCGAAGTACGGCATGGCAACGACTTTCGCGCAGGCCCGCCGCATCGCCGAGGAGATCGGTTACCCGGTGCTGGTGCGGCCCTCCTACGTGCTGGGCGGTCGCGGTATGGAGATCGTCTACGACGACGAGACGCTGCAGGGCTACATCACCCGCGCCACCGAGCTTTCGCCGGAGCACCCGGTGCTCGTCGACCGCTTCCTGGAGGACGCGGTGGAGATCGACGTCGACGCGCTGTGCGACGGCACGGAGGTCTACATCGGCGGCATCATGGAGCACATCGAGGAGGCCGGCATCCACTCCGGGGACTCGGCGTGCGCGCTGCCGCCGGTTACCCTGGGCCGCAGCGACATCGAGAAGGTCCGGCGCGCAACGGAAGCCATCGCGCACGGCATCGGCGTGGTGGGTCTGCTCAACGTGCAATACGCCCTCAAGGACGACGTGCTCTACGTCCTGGAGGCCAACCCGCGCGCCAGCCGCACCGTGCCATTCGTGTCCAAGGCCACCGCGATCCCGCTCGCCAAGGCGTGCGCCCGGATCATGTTGGGCGCCACCATTTCCCAGCTTCGCGGGGAGCGCATGCTGGCAACCGATGGGGACGGCGCCCACGCCGCCCTGGACGCGCCGATCGCGGTCAAGGAGGCGGTGCTGCCGTTTCACCGGTTCCGCCGCGCCGACGGGGCGGCCATCGATTCGCTGCTCGGCCCGGAGATGAAGTCGACCGGCGAGGTGATGGGGATCGACCGCGACTTTGGCAGCGCCTTCGCCAAGAGCCAGACCGCCGCCTACGGGTCGCTGCCGGCCGAGGGCACCGTGTTCGTGTCGGTCGCCAACCGCGACAAGCGCTCGCTGGTGTTTCCCGTCAAGCGACTGGCCGACCTGGGCTTCCGCGTGCTTGCCACCGAGGGCACCGCGGAGATGTTGCGCCGCAACGGGATTCCCTGCGACGAGGTTCGCAAGCACTTCGAGCCGCCGGACCCGAAACGCCCCGCCGCGTCCGCGGTCGACGCCATCAAGGCCGGCGAGGTCGACATGGTGATCAACACCCCCTACGGCAACTCCGGCCCACGCATCGACGGATACGAAATCCGCTCGGCCGCGGTGGCCGTCAACATCCCGTGCGTCACGACGGTGCAGGGCGCCTCGGCCGCCGTGCAGGGCATCGAGGCGGGGATCCGCGGCGACATCGGGGTGCGATCGCTGCAGGAGCTGCACAGCGTCATCGGCCCTGCCGGTAAAGCCCCGTGACCGGGTTCGGTGCCCGGCTGGCCGCGGCGAAGGCGAGCCGCGGGCCGCTGTGCCTGGGCATCGACCCGCACCCCGAGCTGCTGCGGGCCTGGGACCTGCCCACCACCGCCGACGGGCTGGCCGCGTTCTGCGACACCTGCGTCGAGGCGTACGCCGGGTTCGCCGTCGTCAAGCCGCAGGTGGCGTTCTTCGAGGCCTACGGCGCCGTCGGATTCGCGGTGCTGGAACGCACCATCGAGGCGCTGCGCTCGGCGGGCGTGCTGGTGCTGGCCGACGCCAAGCGCGGCGACATCGGGTCGACGATGGCCGCCTACGCCGCGGCGTGGGCGGGCGACTCGCCGCTGGCCGCCGACGCCGTGACCGCCTCGCCGTACCTGGGCTTCGGCTCGCTGCGGCCGCTGCTGGAGGCCGCCGCGGCCAACGACCGCGGCGTGTTCGTGCTGGCGGCGACCTCCAACCCGGAGGGCGGGACCGTGCAGCGGGCCACCTTCGACGGCCGGACCGTCGCGCAGCTGATCGTCGACCAGGCGGCGGTGGTCAACAGGTCCGCCACGCCGTCGGGGCCTGGCTACGTGGGCGTGGTCCTGGGCGCGACGGTCTTCGAGGCGCCCGACGTCAGCGAGCTGGGCGGGCCCGTGCTGGTGCCCGGCGTCGGGGTGCAGGGCGGGCGGCCCGAGGCGCTCGGCGGCCTCGGCGGGGCGGCGCCGGGCCAGCTGCTGCCCGCGGTGGCGCGCGAGGTGCTGCGGGCCGGGCCGAGCGTGCCGGACCTGCGGGCGGCCGGCGAACGGATGCTGGACGCCGTCGCGTACCTGGCCGCGCCGTAGGCCGGCTTTGAGTGTGCAACCTGGGCTTTCAAAGTGAGCCCACGGCGGAGAAAGCGCCAAATCGTCACCCTGAGCTCACTCTGAAAGCCGTCAGCTCACACTCGAAGCGGCACGGCGGCGAGCGCGGGGCCCACTCTCGAGGGCAGGGCCCGTGGGCTCAGTCCGACGCCACCGCGGTGCTGGGCTGGGCGGTTTCGACGATGACGGTGGTGGCCTTGACGACGGCCACCGCGACGCTGCCGGGCCGCAGCTTCAACTCCTCCGCGGCGGCGGTGCTCATCAGCGACACGACGGTGAAGGGCCCGCACTGCATCTCGACCTGGGTCATCACCTTGTCGCTGGTGACCTTGGTGACCAGGCCGACGAACCGGTTGCGGGCGGAGCTGCCGATGCTGAGCGGATCCGGCGGTGGCGCGGGCGAGTTGGCCTGGGCGAACTCGGCGAGGTCCTCGCTGGCGATCACCTTGCGGCCGGCCGCGTCCAGGCCCACCGCCAGCGTGCCGTGGTTGATCCATCGCCGGACCGTGTCGTCGCTGACTCCCAGTAGCTCAGCCGCCTGACGGATCCGCAGACTCGGCACGGCTCGATGGTAGCCGATGCACCGGTGCCGGAGCCGCCGAAACCAGCCACGAATTTGTTTGCTGGGGCCGTGCCCGCAAAGGACGGGGAAACGCGGTCGCAGCCCAAAAACCCGTCGGAGAGCCGCGGCGCCGACGCCGCCTCGCGTCCGGGATCGCGACCGCGCGCCCGGGCGGGTTCGGGCGCGCGCGGCGAGGCATGCGGCGGCGACGGCGACGGCCGGGCAGCGCGTGAAATCCCCGATGTCCACCCCGGGCGGGGCCCCTCGGCGGGCTGAAACGCCGCCGAAACCGCCGCCGCGGCGCTGCCGAACTGCCGCTGATGGCGGCGCGACACGCGCGACACGCCACGACAAAATTGCGTGATCCGCGGCACCGGGTCCGCCGGCAGTCCGCGGCGCCGACTGCGGGGCCGGTCGGTGCGCGGTGCGGCGCCGCGCCCGCGGGGCAAAACCGCAGGTAGGCGGCTTGTTCCGGGGTGACGTGGGGCGGGCGTCGGCCCCGGAAAAGCGCGCTGTCCAGCCGCTTTCGGGGACCCTCCACGGACCGCGGGCGGGGGCCACCCGGCGGGTCGACCTGGCCATTTATCGCCGTAACCAGGGGGGTCGGGTTAGATTTCGTCAGGAACCGTGAGTACGGTCGTCTCCGCTGGCTGAAGTACCCGGCAGAGACACAGAAGATCGATAGCGATCGAATATTGATCAGATACGGAGGAATCGTGGCCCTTCCCCAGTTGACCGACGAGCAGCGCGCGGCCGCGTTGGAGAAGGCTGCTGCCGCACGTCGTGCGCGAGCAGAGCTCAAGGACCGGCTGAAGCGCGGTGGCACCACCCTTACCCAGGTGCTCAAGGACGCCGAGACCAACGAGGTTCTGGGCAAGATGAAGGTTTCCGCTCTGCTGGAGGCTTTGCCGAAGGTGGGCAAGGTCAAGGCGCAGGAAATCATGACCGAGCTGGAAATCGCGCCGACCCGACGGCTGCGCGGTCTCGGCGACCGTCAGCGCAAGGCCCTGCTGGAAAAGTTCGGCTCCTAACCCAGCCGGACGATGCAGGCCGCATGGCCTGTGCGGGCACCGACCCGGGAGCGCCGATGAGCGCGAGCGGGGGACCGGACGTCAAGCGCGGGGCACGTCCCGAGCCGACCGGCAACGGACGTGTGGTCGTGCTGTCCGGTCCCTCCGCGGTCGGCAAGTCGACGGTGGTCCGATGCCTGCGGGAACGGATTCCGGACCTGCATTTCAGCGTCTCGGCCACGACGCGGGCGCCGCGACCCGGCGAAATCGACGGCGTCGACTACCACTTCGTCAGCCCCGCCCGCTTCCAGGAACTCATCGATCAGGGCGCCCTGCTGGAGTGGGCCGAGATCCACGGCGGGCTGCACAGGTCGGGCACCCTGGCCGAGCCGGTGCGGGCGGCCGCCGCGGCCGGGCATCCGGTGCTCATCGAGGTCGATCTGGCCGGGGCCAGGGCGGTCAAGAAGGCGATGCCCGAAGCCGTCACCGTGTTCCTGGCACCGCCCAGCTGGGAGGACCTGAAGGCCAGGCTCGTGGGCCGGGGCACCGAAACACCCGAGGTGATACAGCGCCGCCTGGACACCGCCCGCGTCGAGCTGGCGGCCCAAGACGACTTCGACGAGGTCGTGGTCAACAGTCGATTGGAGTCTGCATGCGCGGAATTGGTATCCTTGCTGGTGGCAACCGCGCCTGGTCCGGATTGACTCGCCTGGTCAGAGCGGACCCACACGAGCATCGAGTTTCCAGCCGTTTTCACCGCTCATCAACCAACGAGCCGCCAGGAGATTTTCTTAAGTGAGCAATTCGCAGTCCGACGCGTCGCTTGCCGCCGTCCCCGACCAGTTCGATCCGTCGTCGGGCGGACAGGGTGCCTACGACACCCCGCTGGGCATCACCAACCCGCCCATCGATGAACTGCTGGACCGCGTCTCGAGCAAGTACGCGCTGGTGATCTACGCCGCCAAGCGGGCCCGCCAGATCAACGACTACTACAACCAGCTCGGCGAGGGCATCCTCGAATACGTCGGGCCGCTGGTCGAGCCGGGCCTGCAGGAGAAGCCGCTGTCCATCGCCCTGCGCGAGATCCACGCCGACCTGCTCGAACACACCGAGGGCGAGTAACGGGCCGGGCGGGCGCGCTGTGGACAGCAAGCGGATCGTCGTCGGCGTCTCCGGCGGCATCGCCGCCTACAAGGCGTGCACCGTCGTTCGTCAGCTCGCCGAGGCCGGCCATGAGGTCCGCGTCATCCCCACCGAGTCCGCGTTGCGCTTCGTCGGGGCGGCCACGTTCGAGGCGCTTTCCGGCCGGCCGGTGCACACCGGCGTCTTCTCCGACGTTCCCGAGGTGCCGCACGTTCGGCTGGGTCAGCAGGCCGACCTGGTCGTTGTGGCGCCCGCCACCGCCGACCTGCTCGCCCGGGCCGTCCACGGGCGCGCCGACGACCTGCTGACCGCGACCCTGCTCACGGCCCGGTGTCCGGTGCTGTTCGCGCCGGCGATGCACACCGAGATGTGGTTACATCCGGCCACCGTCGACAACGTGGCCACTTTGCGCCGCCGCGGGGCTGTTGTGCTGGAACCCGCCTCCGGGCGGCTCACCGGCACGGACAGCGGCGCCGGACGCCTGCCCGAGGCCGAAGAGATCACCACCCTTGCCCACCTGCTGCTGGAGCGCCACGACGCGCTGCCCTACGACCTCGCCGGCTGCAAGCTGCTGGTGACCGCCGGCGGCACCCGCGAGCCGATCGACCCGGTCCGCTTCGTCGGCAACCGCAGCTCCGGCAAGCAGGGCTACGCCGTCGCCCGCGTCGCCGCCCAGCGCGGCGCCGAGGTCACGCTCATCGCCGGGCACACCGCCGGGCTCATCGACCCCGCCGGGGTCGACGTCGTCCACGTCAGCTCGGCGCAGCAGCTGGGCGACGCGGTATCCAAGCACGCCCCCGCCGCCGACGTGCTGGTGATGGCCGCCGCGGTGGCCGACTTCCGGCCCGCGCAGGTTGCCGCCGCCAAGATCAAAAAGGGGCCGGCCGACCCGCCCACGATCGAACTGGTGCGCAACGACGACGTGCTGGCCGGCGCGGTGCGGGCCCGCGCGCACGGGGAGCTGCCCAACATGCGGGCCATCGTGGGGTTCGCCGCCGAGACGGGCGACTCACAGGGCGACGTGCTGTTCCACGCGCGGGAGAAGCTGCAGCGCAAGGGCTGTGACCTGTTGGTGGTCAACGCCGTCGGGGAGGGCAGGGCCTTCGAGGTGGACAGCAACGACGGCTGGCTGCTGGCGTCCGACGGAACCGAGTCGGCGCTGCAGCACGGCTCCAAGACTTTGATGGCCAGCCGTATCGTTGATGCGATCGTCGCGTTCCTGCACCACACGGGGTAGCGATGCGGCCGTATGCGCCCGACCCGGCCGGGCCAGCCGGAAAACGTTTAAAATAATTTGTCTAACTAACTGATGTGGACCGGAAGGATGACAGAGTGAGCGAGAAGGGTCGGCTGTTTACCAGTGAGTCGGTGACCGAGGGACATCCCGACAAGATCTGTGACGCCATCAGCGACTCGGTCCTCGACGCGCTCCTGGCGGAGGACCCCCGCTCACGTGTCGCGGTCGAAACGCTGGTGACCACCGGGCAGGTGCACGTCGTGGGCGAGGTGACGACGACGGCGAAGGAGGCGTTCGCCGACATCACCAACACCGTGCGGGCGCGCATCCTGGACATCGGCTACGACTCGTCGGACAAGGGCTTCGACGGCCTGACGTGCGGGGTGAACATCGGCATCGGCGCGCAGTCGCCCGACATCGCGCAGGGCGTCGACACCGCCTACGAGGCGCGCGTCGAGGGCGAGCAGGACCCGCTGGACACCCAGGGCGCCGGCGACCAGGGCCTGATGTTCGGCTACGCGATCGCCGACACCCCGGAGCTGATGCCGCTTCCCATCGCGCTGGCCCACCGGCTGTCGCGCAAGCTGAGCGAGGTCCGCAAGAACGGGACGCTGCCCTACCTGCGGCCCGACGGCAAGACCCAGGTCACCATCGAGTACGAGGACGACGTCCCGGTCCGCCTGGACACCGTCGTCGTCTCCACCCAGCACGCGGCCGACATCGACCTGGAGAAGACGCTGGATCCCGACATCCGCCGGCACGTGCTCAAGACCGTGCTCGACGAGCTCGCCCACGAGACCCTGGACGCGTCGTCGACTCGGGTGCTGGTCAACCCGACCGGCAAGTTCGTCCTCGGCGGTCCGATGGGCGACGCGGGCCTGACCGGGCGCAAGATCATCGTCGACACCTACGGCGGCTGGGCCCGCCACGGCGGCGGCGCGTTCTCCGGCAAGGATCCGTCCAAGGTGGACCGCTCGGCGGCGTACGCGATGCGCTGGGTGGCCAAGAACATCGTCGCCGCGGGGCTGGCGGAGCGGGTCGAGGTGCAGGTGGCCTACGCGATCGGCAAGGCCGCGCCGGTCGGGCTGTTCATCGAGACGTTCGGCACCGCGATCGTCGACCCGGTCAAGATCGAGAAGATCGTGCCCGAGGTGTTCGACCTGCGGCCCGGAGCGATCATCCGCGACCTGGACCTGCTGCGCCCGATCTACGCGCAGACGGCCGCCTACGGGCACTTCGGCCGGACCGACATCGAGCTGCCGTGGGAGCAGCTCAACATGGTCGACGAGCTCAAGCGCGCGATTTAGGCTGCTCGCCCTAGGCGGTGAAGCGGTAGTCGTCGAGGTCGAAAAACCTGCTGCGCCAATAGGTCTGCAGCGTGGTGGCCGGGCGCAGTGGCACGTCGCCGTTCTTGTCGAAGTAGTAGCTGTTGGCCAGCCGGCAGCTGTCCTGCCAGAAGATCTGCCGGTGCCGCTTGCGCATCATCTCGGCGAAGTAGCGGTCGTTGGCCTCCTGCGTGACCTCGACACGCGTCGCGCCCCGGCGCCGGGCCTGGCTCAGGCACCGCACGATGTGATGGGTCTGCGTCTCGATCAGCGCGAAGTACGACGACCCGACGTATCCGTAGGGGCCGAACACCGTGAACATGTTGGGGAAACCGGGAACGCTGACACCCTCGTAGGCCTGCAGGCGATGCTCGTCCCAGAAGCGGCTCAACGACCGGCCGCCGCTTCCGGTCACCGCGAAGGTCGGGACGTTGTCGGTGTCCATCACCTTGAAGCCGGTCGCCAGGATCAGCACATCGATCTCGTGGTTCTCGCCGTCGGTGGTGGCCACCGCGGACGGCGTGACCTTGTCGATGGGTTCGGTCACCAGCCGCACATTGTCCCGATTGAACGTGGCCAGATAGGTGTTGTGGAAGCCCGGCCGCTTGCAGCCCACGGCGTAGCGCGGGGTGAGTTGCTCGCGCACCGTCGGGTCATGCACCTGCTGACGCAGGTAGCGCAGCCCGGCCCGCTCCATCCTCTTGGCCACCGGAAACACGGTGAAGTATTGCACCGCGATCGGGAAGGTCACCTCGACGAACGCCTGGGTGATCAGCCGCTGCACCAGCTTGCCGCCGGGGATGCGCATCGCCCAGCGCATCGGAGCGGGCAGCGGCACGTCGAGCTTCGGGAAGCACCAGATCGGGGTGCGCTGAAAGACAGTGAGCTGCTTGACAATCGGGGCGATCTCCGGGATTACCTGCACGGCCGACGCGCCGGTGCCGATGACGGCGACGCGCTTGCCCGCGAGGTCCTGGGTGTGGTCCCAGCGCGCGGTGTGCATCGTGATGCCGGCGAAGGAGTCCACGCCGTCGATGTAGGGCAGGTTCGGCACGGTCAGCACGCCGCTGGCGCTGATCAAAAACCGGGCGGTGAGCTCCCCGCCGGGGTCGGTCTGCACCCGCCACAGCGACCGCTCGTCGTCGAACTCGGCGGAAAGCACCTTGGTGTCGAACCGGATCCGCGACCGGAGGCCGTACTTGTCGACGCAGTGCTCGGCGTAGGCCTTCAGCTCGCGGCCGGGCGCGTAGGTTCGCGACCAGCGCGGGCTCTGCTCGAAGGAGAACTGGTACGAGAAGGACGGAATGTCCACGGCGATACCTGGATAGGTGTTCCAGTGCCAGGTGCCGCCGACGCCGTCGCCGGCCTCGACGATGAGGTAGTTGGACAGTCCGGCCTTGTCGAGCTTGATCGCCGCGCCGATCCCGGAGAATCCGGCGCCGACGATCAGGGTGTCGTAGTCGGGGTTCATCTGCGCGGCTTTCCGATCACGTGCACCCCGTTCTTCGGCCGTAGGGTCAGCGTTGCCTCGAGCTTCACAGGATAGTCCGGGATCAGGGGTGCAGCGCCTTCTTCAGTGCCGCCAGCCCGCGGCTGGTGGCCTCGGCGGCCGCGGGTATCGCGAGGGCAAAGCTGGCGTAGCCGTGCACCAGGGTCGGCTCGTTGCTCAGCTCGACGGGCACGCCCGCGGCGTTGAGCAGCTCGGCGTAGCGGGCGCCGTCGTCGCGCAGCGGATCGTGTTCCGCGGTCCCGATGTAGGCGGGCGGCAGTCCGGAGTGGTCGTCGGCGTTGGCGGGGGCCAGGGTGACCGGCAGCGCGGTGGGATCGGCGATGTCGATGCCGGGCAGGTACCAGCTCAGGAAGGCGTCGATGACGTCGCGGTCCAGTATCGGCGCGTCGGCGTTCTCGATGAACGACGGCAGCGACAGGTCGGCGGTGACCACCGGGTACCACAGCAGCTGGAACGCCAGCTCGGGCCCGGCGTTGTCGCGGGCCAGGTGCGCCACGACCGCGGCCAGGTTGCCGCCCGCCGAGTCGCCGGCGACCGCGATCCGGTCCGGGTCGCCGCCCAGCTCCGCGGCGTGCTCGGCGACCCATTGCAGCGCGGCCCAGGAGTCGTCGACGGCGGCCGGGAACGGGTGCTCCGGGGCGAGCCGGTAGTCGACGGACACCACGATGGCCCGGGCGCCGGCGGCGTGCGCGCGGGCGACCGGCTCGTGGGTGTCCAGGTCGCCCAGCGCGAAGCCGCCGCCGTGATAGAAGACGACGACGGGTGACGGCGTATCGGCGTCGGGCGGCCAGTAGATGCGGACGGGGATGTCGGCGAGCTCCCCGTGACGGATCGTGCGTTGCTCGACCCGCATGTCCGGCAGCAGTTCCGCGGGCACCTGGAGCTGCTTGAGCCGCGCGCGGGCGACCTCGACGCCGTCGGCCGCGGTGAACGTCAACGGGAAGGTGTCGAGCAACGCCTTGAACGTCGGATCGATGCCTGGTCGGGCGAGGGTCGGGTCGATCATGGCTACACCGTACCCGCGGGTCTACCGGTGCAGCGCACGCCGCAGCGCTGCGAGCCCGCGGTCCAGCCCGGCCGTGGCCGCGGGCACCACGCCCGCATAGCCGAGGTAGCCGTGCACCAGCGTCTCGGCGTTGTGCACCTCGACGGGCACGCCGGCCGCGGCCAGCAGCTCGCCGTAGGCGATGCCGTCGTCGCGCAGTGGGTCGTGGCCGGCGACGCCGACGTAGGCCGGTGCCAGTCCGGCCAGGTTCCTCGCCCGCCCCGGCGCCAGCCCCGGCGGAGGATCGGACAGGTCGAGTTCGCCCGCGTACCAACGGGAGAACGACGCGACGGCCCGCACGTCGAGGATCGGCGCCGCGGCGTTCTCGGCGAACGACGGCAGCGACGGGTCCCACATCGTGGACGGATACCACAGCAGCTGAAACACCAACGCCGGCCCGACCGTATCGCGATCGTCGCGGGCGCGTTGGGCCGTCACTGCCGCGATCGTTCCGCCCGCCGAGTCGCCGGCCACGGCGATCCGGGCGGTGTCGGCGCCGAGCTCGGCGCCGTGCCCGGCGACCCAAAGCGTTGCGGCCCAAGCGTCTTCGATCGCGGCGGGGTAGGGGTGCTCGGGCGCCAGCCGGTAGTCCACCGACACCACGATCGCGTCGGCGCCCACCGCGTGCCGGCGGCACGACCCGTCGTGGGTGTCCAGGTCGCCGATGACAAAACCGCCGCCGTGGAAATACACGACCACGGGATGCGGGCCGCCTTCGGGATCGGTTGGCGGCCAATAGATCCGGATGCCGATGGGGCCCGCCGGCCCGTCGATGGTCCGGTCCTCGACCCGCAGTTCGGGGTGCACGGGCCGGCGCGGCAGGCCGCGGAACCGCTGCCGCGCAGCGTCGACGCCGTCGTCGGCGGATAGCCGGAACGGAACCGCATCCAGTACCTTCGTCAGGATGGGGTCGATCGCAGGGGCTTTCCTGTCCAAGTTGGGCATGGAGGTACCGTACGCATCCCGCCTGGTGCTGGGGGCTTGGGTGGTGGCCGGCTGGGCGGGGCTGGCCTACGGCGTCTACCTGACGGTGATCGCGTTGCGCTCGCCGCCCGGGGCCGAGCTGACCGGTCACTGGGTCCTGCAGCCGCCGTTCAAGGCGTCGATGGCGTTGCTGCTGACCGCCGCCGCGGTCGCGCACGCGATAGTCCGCGAGCGCCGCTGGCTGATGCCGGCGCTGCTGTTGTCGGCCGCCGGCGACTGGCTGCTGGCAATCCCTTGGTGGGCGCAGTCATTCGTGCTCGGGCTGGGCGCGTTCCTGCTGGCGCACCTGTGCTTTCTGGGTGCACTGCTCCCGCTGGCGACCCGGCACGCCCCGTCGCGCCCGCGCGCCGGCGCCGCCGTCGTGACGGTGTTGGCGACGGCGTCGCTGCTGGCCTGGTTCTGGCCGCACCTGGGCCACGACAAGATCGCGGTGACGGCCTACATCGTCGTGCTGACCGCGATGGTGTGCACGGCGCTGCTGGCGGAGCTGCCGACGATCTGGACCGCCGTCGGGGCGCTGTGTTTCGCGGCGTCGGACGCGATGATCGCGATCGGCCGGTTCATCCTGGGCAACGAGGCGCTGGCGGTGCCGATCTGGTGGTCGTATGCCGCGGCCCAGATCCTGATCACGGCCGGTTTCTTCTTCGGCCGGCCCGAACTCGCCGAAGTCCCCGAGGACATTGAAAGCCAAGGGTAGCAACACATCTCGCGGGGTACCGTGACCGGTAACCCGCGCACACCCGTCATCGAGCCCATCGCCAGGGTGCTGCCGATGCTGTCGGTGCCGCACCTGGATCGCGAATTCGACTACCTGGTGTCGGCCGAGCAGTCTGACGACGCCCAGCCCGGGGTGCGGGTGCGGGTGCGGTTCCACGGCCGGCTGGTCGACGGGTTTGTGCTGGAGCGCCGCAACGACACCGACCACACCGGCAAGCTGGGTTGGCTTGACCGGGTCGTGTCGCCCGAGCCGGTGCTCACCGCCGAGATCCGCCGGCTGGTCGACGCGGTGGCGGCGCGGTACGCCGGCACGCGGCCGGACGTGCTGCGCCTGGCGGTGCCGGCCAGGCACGCCAGGGTGGAGCGCGAAGAAGCGGCGGCGGCGCTGGACCCGGCGCCGCCGGGCCCCGTCGACCCGTCGGGCTGGGAGCTCTACGGCCGCGGCGGGCAGTTCCTGGCCGCCCTGACCGAGTCGCGCGCCGCGCGCGCGGTCTGGCAGGCGCTGCCCGGCGAGTCGTGGGCGGACCGGTTCGCCGAGGCCGCCGCCCAAACCATCCGCGCCGGGCGCAGTGTGCTGGCGATCGTGCCCGATCAGCGCGACCTGGACGCGCTGTGGCGGTCCGCGACGGCCCGAATCGACGAGCGCGGGGTGGTCGCGCTGTCCGCGGGCCTGGGACCCGCCGCGCGCTACCGGCGCTGGCTCGCCGCGCTGCGCGGCCGCGCCCGGCTGGTGATCGGCACCCGCAGCGCGGTGTTCGCGCCGCTGTCCGACCTGGGCCTGGTCATGGTCTGGGCCGACGCCGACGACAGCCTCGCCGAGCCGCGGGCCCCGTACCCGCACGCGCGGGAGGTGGCGATGCTGCGCGCGCACCAGGCCCGATGCGCGGCGCTGATCGGCGGCTACGCCCGCACCGCCGAGGCGCAGGCGCTGGTGCGCGGCGGGTGGGCGCACGACATCGTGGCGGCGCGGCCGGTAGTGCGTGCCCGCACCCCGCGGGTGGTGGCCCTGGACGACACCGGCTACGCCGACGAACGCGACCCGGCGGCCCGCACCGCGCGGATCCCCTCCATCGCGCTGCGCGCCGCCCGCGCGTCGCTGCAGGCCGGGGCGCCGGTGCTGGTTCAGGTGCCGCGGCGCGGATACGTGCCCTCGCTGGCCTGCGGGCGCTGCCGCACCATCGCCCGGTGCCGGCACTGCACCGGTCCGCTGGCGCTGCAGGACGGCGCCGGCCAAGGGCCGGCAATGGCCGCCGTCTGCCGCTGGTGTGGCCGCGCCGAACCCGCGCTGCGCTGCGCGCGGTGCGGATCCGACACGGTGCGGGCCGTGGTGGTGGGCGCGCGGCGCACCGCCGAGGAGCTGGGCCGCGCGTTCGCCGGCACGCCGGTCATCACGTCGGCCGGCGACGCCGTCGTGGCGGAGATCGCGGCGCGCCCCGCCCTGGTCGTTGCCACCCCGGGCGCCGAACCCGTCGCGCCGGGCGGGTACGGGGCGGCGCTGCTGCTGGACACCTGGGCGCTGCTGGGTCGGCAGGATCTGCGCGCGGCCGAGGACGCCCTGTGGCGCTGGATGAGCGCGGCCGCGCTGGTGCGCGGCCGCGGCGATGGCGGCGTGGTCACGGTGGTCGCCGAATCGTCAATTCCCACAGTGCAATCGCTGATCCGCTGGGATCCGGTGGGGCATGCGGACGCCGAACTGACCGCGCGGACGGAGGTCGGCCTGCCGCCCAGCGTGCACATGGCGGCCATCGACGGAACGACGGGTGCCACGGCGGCGTTGCTGGACGAGGTCGAGCTACCCGACGGGGCCGAGCTGCTGGGCCCGGTGGACCTGCCGCCGGGGGTGCGCCGCCCGGCCGGCACCCCCGCGGGCGCGCCGGTGACCCGGATGCTGGTGCGGGTGCCCCGGGAGCAGGGCCTGGCGCTGGCGGCGAGCCTGCGGCGCGCCGTCGGGGTGCTCAGCGCGCGGCAAACCCACGAGCCGGTGCGGGTGCAGATGGATCCGCTGCACATCGGCTGATCGCGGGCGGTCTGGGGCTCACCCCGCAATGCATCCCATGGGCGACCGATGGCGACAGTGTGCGTAGGCAACAATCCGTGCTTACGATATTGCGCGCTGTTACATTCTTTTCTTTGTCCCGCAACGGCCCGGAGCGAGGTCCGGGAGAAGGGGGCACGATGGCACCGGACGCGACGGCCGCCGACGAGTCGCTGGACGTGATCACCGATGCGTTGCTGACGGCTTCCCGGCTGCTGGTGGCCATCTCGGCCCGCTCCATCGGGCAGGTCGACGAGAACATCACCATTCCGCAGTTCCGGACGCTGGTCATCCTGTCCAATCGGGGTCCGGTCAACCTGGCCACGCTGGCCGGCCTGCTGGGGGTGCAGCCGTCGGCCACCGGCCGGATGGTGGATCGGCTCGTCGCCGCCGGGCTGATCGATCGCCTGCCGCACCCCACGTCGCGGCGCGAGCTGCTCGCCGCGCTGACCAAGCGCGGCCGCGACGTCGTCAGCCGTGTCACCGCCTGCCGGCGCGCCGAAATCGCGACCATCGTGGAGAAGATGCCGCCGCCGGAGCGGCACGGACTGGTGCGGGCGCTGACGGCGTTCACCGCCGCCGGCGGCGAGCCCGACGTCCATCTGGACGTCGACATCTGAGCCGGTCGGCGTTCACCGCCTGTTCGTGACGAGCAGCAGGTACTCCCACTGCATGGTGCCGCCGTCGAGGTATTGTCTTGCGAGCTCGATCAATTGGGCGTCGAGCTCGGCGGTCAGCACCCGATTGTGGCCGATGTTCGCGTAGGCCTCGATGGTGGGGCCGTAGTGCTTCTTGAAGTAGTCGTGCACGGCCTCGGCGGTGTCGAACCGGTGCACCGGCAATGCGCCCCGCCTGGTTTCGACGCGGCCGACCCGATCTCCCAGCAGCGCGCCGATGTAGCCCTCGCGGCCCCACAGCGCCGCCGGGGGTATGGCCGGCGACAGGGTGGGCCGATACGGCCTGATGGTGGCCAGCATCCGCCCGAAGAACCCTTCCGCGGTCCAGCTGATCAGCCCGATCGTCCCGCCCGGCCGGCAGACCCGGACCAGCTCGTCGGCCGCGCGCTGGTGGTCGGCGGCGAACATCACGCCGATCGCCGAGACGACGGCGTCGAATTCCCCGTCGCCGAACGGCAGGGCCTGCGCGTTGGCCTCCCGGTAGTGCAGTGTCAGTCCCTGGGCTTCCGCCCGCGCCCGGGACCGCTCCAGCAGCTCCGGCGTGAGGTCGGTGGAGACGACGTCGGCGCCCGCCCCGGCGGCGGGAAGCGAGATGTTGCCCGAGCCGGCCGCCACGTCCAGCACCCGGACGCCCGGCCCAATACCCGTGGCGGACACCAGGATTGGGCCGAGTGGGGCCATCACCGCCTCGGCCATCAGGGCGTAGTCGCCCAGCGCCCACGTGGTGCGGTGCGTGGCGGCCACGGTGTGGTCGCCTCCGATGGCGGTGTCCAGAGTCATCAGACCTCCTAGGGGTGCAGGGCCGCCCGAATGTGCCCATTGGAAATAGTATGCATGATCAATAGTGTGGGCGCCACTCGGCCGCGGGCGGCCTTCCTAGACTGGGCCGGTGCGTCTCGTCTTCGCCGGAACCCCCGAACCCGCGCTGCCCGCGCTGCGCCGGCTCATCGACTCGCCCCGGCACGACGTGGTCGCCGTGCTGACCCGGCCGGACGCCGCCTCCGGCCGGCGGGGCAAGCCGCAGCCGTCGCCGGTCGCCCGCGAGGCGCTGGACCGCGGGATCCCGCTGCTGCGGCCGGCGCGGCCGAACTCGCCGGAATTCGTCGCGGAACTGGCCGAGTTCGCGCCCGAGTGCTGCGCGGTGGTGGCCTACGGCGCGCTGCTGCGCGACGCCCTGCTCGCGGTGCCGCCGCACGGCTGGATCAACCTGCACTTCTCGCTGCTGCCCGCCTGGCGCGGCGCGGCACCGGTGCAGGCCGCGATCGCGGCGGGGGACACGATCACCGGGGCGACGACGTTCCGGATCGAGCCGAGCCTGGACTCCGGACCGGTGTACGGCGTCGTCACCGAGGCGATCCGGCCGACCGATACCGCGGGGGATCTGCTTGACCGGCTTGCCCTTTCGGGGGCGGCGCTGCTGTCGGCCACGCTGGACGGCATCGCCGACGGGACGCTGACGCCGCGCCCGCAGCCGGCCGAGGGGGTCAGTATCGCGCCGAAGATCACCGTCGAGGAGGCCCGGGTGCGCTGGGATTTGCCCGCGCCGGTCGTCGAACGTCGCATCCGCGCCGTCACGCCCCACCCGGGCGCGTGGACGCTCATCGGTGACCTGCGCGTCAAACTCGGACCGGTCCAGCTCGGCGACGCGCCAGAACCCTTGCCGCCCGGCGCAATTCACGTCGACCGCAAAAGCGTGTGGATCGGCACCGGCTCGGACCCGGTGCGGCTGGGCCAGATTCAGCCGCCCGGAAAGAAACCCATGGACGCGGCCGACTGGGCGCGGGGAGCCCGGCTCGACCCCGCCGCGCGGGCCTCATGAGCCCCCAGCCGAACCGCGGGCAGCCGAACCGCAGGCGGCGGCCGCTCGACCCGGCCCGCGCCGCCGCGTTCGACGTGTTGCGCGCCGTCAGCGAGCGCGACGCGTACGCGAACCTCGCGCTGCCCGCGCTGCTGCGCGAACGCGGGATCGGCGGCCGCGACGCCGCTTTCGCCACCGAGCTGGCCTACGGGACCTGCCGCACCCGCGGCCTGCTCGACGCGATCATCGGCGCGGCGGCCGGCAGGCCGCCGGAGGCGATCAACCCGGTGCTGCTCGACCTGCTGCGGCTCGGCGCCTACCAACTGCTGCGCACCCGGGTCGACGCGCACGCCGCGGTGTCCACCACCGTCGAACAGGCGGGAATCGAATTCGATTCGGCGCGAGCGGGTTTCGTCAACGGCGTGCTGCGCACCATCGCGGCCCGCGACGAGAAGTCCTGGGTGGACGAGCTGGCCCCGGATCGGTCGAAGGACCCGATCGGGCACGCCGCGTTCGTGCGCGCGCATCCGCGGTGGATCGCCCAGGCGTTCGCCGACGCGCTGGGCGCGGCGGCGAACGAGCTCGACGCGCTGCTGGCCAGCGACGACGAACGGCCGCAGGTGCATCTGGCGGCCCGCCCCGGTGCGCTGAGCGCCGCCGAGCTGGCCGACGCGGTGGGCGGCACCGTCGGCCGTTACTCGCCGTACGCGGTGTACCTGCCCGGGGGTGACCCCGGGCGACTGGCGCCGGTGCGCGACGGCGAAGCGCTGGTGCAGGACGAGGGCAGCCAGTTGGTGGCCCGCGCGCTGACGCTGGCGCCGGTCGACGACGACGCGGGGCGGTGGCTGGACCTGTGCGCCGGACCGGGCGGCAAGACCGCGCTGCTGGCCGGGCTGGCCGCCGAGTCCGGCGCCCGGGTCACCGCGGTGGAGCCGTCGCCGCGCCGCGCGGACCTGGTGGAGCAGAACACCCGCGGGCTCGGCGTCGACGTGCTGCGGGTCGACGGGCGGGACACCGGCCTCGAGCCGGGTTTCGACCGGGTGCTCGTCGACGTGCCCTGCACCGGGCTGGGCGCGTTGCGCAGGCGGCCCGAGGCCCGGTGGCGGCGTCAGCCGAGCGACGTGCCGGGGCTGACCAAGCTGCAGCGCGAGCTGCTGGCCGCCGCGATCGCGCTGACCCGTCCCGGCGGCGTGGTGCTGTACGCGACGTGCTCGCCGCACCTGGCCGAAACCGTCGGCGTGGTCGCCGACGCGCTGCGCCGTCATCCGGTGTGCGCGCTGGACACCCGGCCGCTGCTGCAACCCGCGGACCTCGGCGAGGGGCCGTACGCGCAGCTGTGGCCGCACCGGCACGGCACCGACGCCATGTTCGCCGCCGCCCTGCGCCGCCTGGCGTGAGCTTCGCGGCACGGCTCAGTAGTGTTGCGCTCATGCCTGGCTTGACGGGACCCCTGATAGCGCCGTCGCTTCTGGCCGCCGACTTCTCCCGGCTCGCCGACGAAGCGGCCGCGGTGACCGGCGCCGACTGGTTGCACGTCGACGTGATGGACGGCCACTTCGTGCCGAACCTGACGATCGGGCTGCCGGTGGTGCAGAGCCTGCTGACCCACACCGACATCCCGATGGATTGCCATCTGATGATCGACAATCCGGACCGCTGGGCACCCCCGTACGCCGAGGCGGGCGCCTACAACGTCACCTTCCACGCCGAGGCCACCGACAATCCGGTCGCGGTGGCCCGCGACATCCGCGCCGCCGGCGCCAAGGCCGGGCTCAGCGTCAAGCCGAAGACCCCGCTGGATCCCTACCTGGAGATCCTGCGCCACTTCGACACGTTCCTGGTGATGTCGGTGGAGCCCGGCTTCGGCGGCCAGGACTTCATTCCCGAGGTGCTCGGCAAGGTCCGCACGGTGCGCAAGATGGTCGACGCCGGGGAGCTGACGATCCTCGTCGAAATCGACGGCGGCATCAACAAGGACACCATCGAGCAGGCCGCCGAGGCCGGCGTGGACTGCTTCGTCGCCGGGTCCGCGGTCTACGGCGCCGCCGACCCGGAGGCCGCGGTGGAGGCGCTGCGGCGACAGGCCGGCGCCGCGTCACCGCACCTGCGCCGGTGAGCCGCCGATGAGCGCCGAACGAGTCGACGGCATCGAGTCGGCCATGCGGCTCGCCATCGAGCAAGCCAACCAGGTGAAGGGCACCACCTATCCGAATCCGCCGGTCGGGGCCGTCATCCTGGACCCCGACGGCCGGGTGGTCGGCGTCGGGGGCACCGCGCCGGCCGGCGGCGATCACGCCGAGGTGGTGGCCCTGCGCCGGGCCGGCAGCCTGGCGGCCGGTGGCGTCGCCGTCGTCACCCTGGAGCCGTGCAATCACTACGGCAAGACCCCTCCGTGCGTGAACGCGCTGATCGACGCCGAGGTGGCGACGGTGGTGTACGCGGTCACCGACCCGAATGAGACCGCGGGCGGCGGTGCGGGCCGGCTCTCGGCGGCCGGCGTGCAGGTGCGGCCCGGCGTGCTGGCGGACCAGGTGGCCGGCGGGCCGCTGCGCGAGTGGCTGCACAAGCAACGCACCGGGCTGCCGCACCTGACGTGGAAGTACGCCAGCAGCATCGACGGGCGCAGCGCGGCGGCCGACGGCTCGAGCCGGTGGATCTCCAGCGAGGCCTCGCGCGCGGACCTGCATCGGCGCCGCGCCATGGCCGACGCGATCGTGGTGGGCACCGGCACCGTGCTGGCCGACGATCCGGCGCTGACCGCCCGGCTGCCCGACGGCTCGCTCGCCGAGAAACAGCCGCTGCGCGTGGTGGTGGGAATGCGCGAAATACCCTCCGAGGCAAAGGTTCTCAACGACGATTCGCGCACCATGGTGATTCGCACCCACGATCCCCTGGAAGTGATGAAGGCGCTTTCGGACCGCACCGATGTGCTGCTGGAGGGTGGCCCCACGCTCGCCGGTGCGTTCCTGCGGGCCGGGGTGGTCAACCGGATCCTGGCCTATGTCGCGCCGATCCTGGTGGGCGGACCCGTCACCGCGGTGGATGACGTTGGGGTGTCCAGCATTTCGAAGGCGTTACGCTGGCAGTTCGACGGCGTCGACCGGGCCGGACCGGACCTGGTGATCAGCCTGGTGCCGCAGACCGGCTAACGCTCACCGAGCGCGACGGCCTCCTCCGCGGGAACTTCCGGTTCCCCGGCGTGTTCCTTGCGGCCGCCGATCAGGAGGCCCAGTAGCGCCCCCACCACACAGATCCATACGGTGATCATGAAGATGTCGCCGAACATCTCGGCGAACGCCTTCAGGAAAAGGGTTGCCTGGGCGGCCACCCGCTCCATCAGGGTGGCGTTGGGCGGGATCGAGGCCGTCAGGTGGGCCAGCTTCTGGTTGAACGAGTAGAAGCCGAACGCGCTCAGCGCGGCCATCCCGATCAGCATGCCCGTCATGCGGGCCACCACCACCGCCGCCGATGCGATCCCGTGCTGCGCGGACGGGACGACCCGCAGCGCGGCCGACGACAGCGGTCCGATCACCAGGCCCAGTCCGATACCGGCGACGAACAGGTCGGCGTGCATGGTGGGCAGGGTCACCAGCCCGAAGAAGTTGTGCTGGTGGCTCACCACGTCCTCGCGCCAGAAGTGGATCAGCCAATAGCCGTAGGCCGCGATCAACAGGCCGACGAAGGTCATCGCACGGTCGCCGACCCGGGTGGCGATCCAGCCGCCCAGCACCGCCCCGAGCGGCAGCGCGATGAGGAACCACAGCAGCAACCCGGCCGCCTGCGTCTGGTCCATTCCCAGCACGCCCTGGCCGAACAGCTCCACGTCGACCAGGGTCACCATCAGCGCCGCACCCGCCGTCACCGACGCGCCCAACGCGGCCAGGAAGGGCCGGAAATGCACCCCGGCCGGATCGATCAGCCGGGTGCGCGCCAGGCGCTCCCAGATCACGAACACCACGGCGACGGCGATCGCGCCGATCACCAGGGGCGGCCCGTAGCTCGGCAGCAGCTGCTTGCCGTCGGGTTGGGGGTTGTACAACCCGATCACCGCGAGGCCCAGCGCGACGGCCAGCAGCAACCCGCCCACCAGGTCGATCCGCTCCGGCTTGTCGGCGCGGTCGTGCGACGGCAGGCTGAACTGGATCATCGCCATCGCGATCAGGGTCAGCGGCACGTTGATCCAGAACACGTAGCGCCAGTCGTGGAACAGCCACACGATGAAGATCCCGTACAGCGGGCCCAGCACGCTGCCGAGCTCCTGCGCGGCGCCGATACCGCCCAGCACTCCGGCCCGATTGCGTTGCGCCCACAGGTCGGCGCCCAGCGCGAGCGTGACCGGCAACAGGGCGCCGCTGGCGATGCCCTGGATGGTGCGGCCGCCGACCAGCAGGTGGAAGTCGCCGAATTGCCCGGCCAGCGCGGTGACGATCGAGCCGATCATGAACAGCGCCAGGCTGACCTGCAGCAGCAGCTTGCGGCCGAATCGGTCGGACGCCCGGCCCAGCAGCGGCATGGCGGCGATGTAGCCCAGCAGGTACATCGTGACGATCCAGGTGATGCGCTGCAGCTGGTTCAGCGGGATGTGAACGTCCCGCATGATGTCGCGCATGATCGTGACCACGACATAGGTGTCCAGGGCGCCCAGAAGCACCGCCAGGCTGCCGGCGCTGATCGCGATCCGCCGACCCGTTGCCGAGCTCATCCGCTCACCGGGGGCTTGGTGACGGTGACCGGCTGGTTCCAGTTGGACAGCGTCATCTGGACGGAGTTGCCCTGGCTCTTCTGCAGGTTGGCCTGGACCAGCTGATGATCGCCGGTCTCCTGGATCCACACGGTGCTCGGCATCGGCTGCGTCGCGTTCAGCGGCGGCGCGATCTTGTTCACCGCGTCGGCCGAGACGTTGCCGCTGATGCGAATCGTGTTCTGGCCGTTGATGGTCTCGCGACCCTCGGCCTTGGGGTTGCTGAAGTTCGCCAGCACGTTGCTCAGGCCGTTCTCCGGGCTCAGGATCGCCGAGACGTCGTAGATGTCGGAGGCCTTGCCGAAGTCACTCCACTTGTTGGGCGTGAGCGTCGCGTAGAGCACCGAGTCGTAGACGACGAAGTTGGCGTCGATGTCCGACCCCGCCAGCGTCAGCTGGACATTGCCCGACGCAGCGGTGCTGGGCGTGGTGGTGAGGTCGCCGTTGAGGACCTTGATCGGCAGGCCCTGGACCTTGCCCTGGACCGACAGCACCAGGTGCACGCTCTTGACGGTCTTGGTGGTGTCGGCGGACTGCTTGACCAGTGTCGCGGCGTCGGGCAGCGGTGCGCCGCTGGGTTTCGAACCCGACGAACAGCCGGCGATCAGGGCGGTGGCGAGGCTTAGGGAGGCGAGGACGGCCGTTAGGCGGCGGCGAGTCTGCATACCCTGCATCGTAAAGGGTGCCGCAGACCGGCCTTGAGAACGACGGGGGCCCCGGCCAATTAGCCTGGTGGGATGTTCACCGGAATTGTCGAGGAGCTCGGCGAGGTGACCGGCCGAGACGTCCTCGCCGACGCGGCCCGCCTGACCATTCGCGGGCCCGTCGTCACCGGCGATGCCGGCCCCGGCGATTCCATCGCCGTCAACGGCGTGTGCCTGACCGTCGCCGAGCTGCCGGGCGACGGCCAGTTCACCGCCGACGTGATGGCCGAGACCCTGGACCGGTCCAACCTGGGCGAGCTGCAGGTGGGCAGCCGGGTGAACCTGGAACGCGCCGCGGCCGTCAACAGCCGGCTCGGCGGCCACATCGTCCAGGGCCACGTGGACGGCACCGGCCGGGTGGTCTCGCGCTCGCCGTCGGAGCACTGGGAGGTGGTGCGGATCGAGGTCCCCGAATCGGTCGCCCGCTACATCGTCGAGAAGGGATCGATCACCGTCGACGGGATTTCCCTGACGGTGTCCGGACTCGGCGCCGACCCGCGGGACTGGTTCGAGGTCTCGCTGATCCCGACCACCCGCGAGCTGACCACCCTGGGCCGCGCCCCGGTCGGGACGCAGGTCAACCTCGAGGTTGACATCATCGCGAAGTACGTCGAGCGGCTGCTGGCAGCGAAGTAGCGCTTCCGCAAGGCTCGTCCGACATTGACTTGTACGCCTATTAGGCACACAATTGATCGATGGCTACCAAGACCCAACGGTTCGCGGTGCGCGTGACCCCTGAGCAGGACGCGCTGATTCGCCGTGCCGCCGAGGTCGAGGGGACCGACCTCACCAACTTCACCGTGACAGCGACGCTTGCGCACGCCCGCGACGTGCTGGCCGACCGCCGGCTGTTCGCCCTCGACGATGCTGCGTGGACCGAGTTTCACGCGATACTGGATCGGCCCGTCGTGCGCAAGCCGGCGCTCGAAAAGCTGTTCACCCAGCCGTCGGTTTTTGAGCCCTGACGGGCGTGAGCGGCTACAGCCTCCCCCGGCCGATCCGGGAGTCCGACGAGGTCGCCACCTTTGACAGTGGCGAGGCCAGCCTGGACGACTACCTGCGTCGGCGGGCGCTGGCCAACCACGTTCAGGGGGCGTCGCGGTGCTTCGTGACGTGTCGGGAACGCCGCGTGGTGGGCTATTACGCGCTGGCGACGTCGGCGGTGGAACATGCAGACGCGCCGGGGAAAGTGCGCCGCAACATGCCCGACCCGGTCCCGGTGATCCTGCTGTCGCGGCTGGCGGTCGATCGTAAAGAGCAGGGCAACGGTTTGGGCAAAAACCTGCTGCGCGACGCGATCGAACGGTGCGTCGGGGTGGCAGAACAGGTCGGGGTCCGGGCGATGCTTGTGCACGCTTTGCATGACGAGGCCCGCAGGTTCCACGCCCACTTCGGCTTTGAGCCTTCACCGACCGATCCACTGCACCTGCTGCTGACCATCAAAGATGCACGTGCTGTCATCGGCGCCTGATGTGCTGGGGTTTTGCCTGGTCACCCGGGCCCCGGTCGGCGCGGTCGTCGAACCGTCCCGCTCAATAAGCCGTGGCAATAACAGTGGCGTCGTGGTGGTTCATACTGAATGCAACGCCGGGCCCCTGATGACGGGCCCTTTGACAGCAAGGTAGCCAAGATGACGAGGTTGGACTCCGTCGAGAGGGCGGTTGCCGACATTGCGGCCGGTAAGGCCGTCATCGTCATCGACGACGAGGATCGCGAGAACGAGGGCGACCTGATCTTCGCCGCCGAGAAGGCGACGCCGGAGATGGTTGCCTTCATGGTTCGCTACACCTCCGGATATTTATGTGTCCCGCTGGACGGCGCGATCTGCGACCGGCTGGGCCTGCTGCCGATGTACGCGGTGAACCAGGACAAGCACGGCACCGCCTACACCGTCACCGTCGACGCGAGAAAAGACGTGGGCACCGGGATTTCGGCTTCCGATCGGGCCACCACGATGCGGCTGCTGGCCAATCCCACCAGCATCGCCGAGGATTTCACCCGACCCGGTCACGTGGTCCCGTTGCGCGCCAAGGACGGCGGGGTGCTGCGCCGTCCCGGCCACACCGAGGCCGCCGTCGACCTGGCCCGGATGGCGGGGCTGCAACCCGCCGGCGCCATCTGCGAAATTGTCAGCCAGAAGGACGAAGGCGCGATGGCCCAGACCGATGAATTGCGGGTCTTCGCCGACGAGCACGACCTCGCCCTGATCACCATCGCCGACCTGATCGAGTGGCGGCGCAAGCACGAGAAGCACATCGAGCGCATCGCCGAAGCGCGGATCCCGACCCGCCACGGCGAGTTTCGCGCGATCGGCTACGCCAGCATCTACGAGGACGTCGAGCACGTGGCGCTGGTCCGTGGCGACATCGCCGGGCCCAACGGCGAGGGCGACGACGTCCTGGTGCGCGTGCACTCCGAGTGCCTGACCGGTGACGTGTTCGGCTCACGGCGCTGCGACTGCGGGCCCCAGCTCGACGCGGCCATGGCCATGGTGGCGCGGGAGGGGCGCGGCGTCGTGCTCTACATGCGCGGCCACGAGGGCCGCGGAATCGGCCTGATGCACAAGCTGCAGGCCTATCAGCTGCAGGACGCCGGCGAGGACACCGTCGACGCCAACCTCAAGCTCGGATTGCCCGCCGATGCAAGGGATTACGGCATCGGCGCGCAGATCCTCGTCGACCTGGGGGTCCGCTCGATGCGGCTGCTGACCAACAACCCGGCCAAGCGGGTCGGCCTGGACGGCTACGGCCTGCACATCATCGAGCGCGTGGCGCTTCCGGTGCGGGCCAACGCGGAGAACATCCGCTACCTGATGACCAAACGCGACAAGATGGGCCACGACCTGGCCGGGCTGGACGACTTCCACGAATCCGTCCATCTGCCGGGGGAATTCGGGGGCGCTCTGTGAGTGGTGGCGCCGGGGTGCCGGAGATTCCGGCGCTTGACGCTTCCGGCGTGCGGGTGGCCGTCGTCGCGAGCACGTGGCACCGCGAGATCTGCGACGCGCTGCTGGCCGGCGCGCTGAAGGTGGCCGCCGATTCGGGCGTGGACAATCCGACGGTGGTCCGCGTGCTCGGCGCCATCGAGATCCCCGTCGTCGCCCAGGAGCTCGCCCGCAGCCACGACGCGGTCGTCGCTCTCGGCGTCGTGATCCGCGGCCAGACACCGCATTTCGACTACGTCTGCGACGCGGTGACCCAGGGCCTGACCCGGGTCTCGCTGGACGCGTCGACGCCGGTCGCCAACGGGGTGCTGACCACCAACAACGAGGAACAGGCGCTGGATCGGGCCGGGCTTCCGTCGTCGTCGGAGGACAAGGGCGCCCAGGCGGCCGGGGCGGCCCTGTCGGCCGCGCTGACCCTGCGTGACCTGCGCGCCCGGTTGTGACCCCGCCGAACCGCGAGGCGTGGGACGTCGAGCTGCGCGCCCATCGGACCCCGCTATTCGCTTACGCCGCAGCGTTTCTGATCGCGGCGGTGCACATCGCGGTCGGCCTGCTGCTCAAGGTGAGGTCCAGCGGCGTGATCTTCCGGACCTCGGATCAGGTGGCGATGGCCGTGCTGGGCCTCATCCTCGCCGGCGCCGTGCTGCTGTTCACGCGACCGCGGCTGCGGGTGGGGCCGACGGGGATTGCGGTGCGAAACCTGTTGGGCTACAAGCTGATTCCGTGGCTGGACGTGGCCGGCGTGTCGTTCCCGGCCGGTCACCGCTGGGCGCGCGTCGACCTGCCCGACGACGAGTACATCCCGGTGCTGGCCATCCAGGCCGTCGACAAGGAGCGCGCGGTGGACGCCATGGACACCGTGCGGTCGCTGCTGGCCCGCTATCGGCCGGACCTGGGCGGCGGCGGCTAGCCGGGGTCGGGTTCCTCGGCGTCGGGCGCCCAGCCGCTCGGCAGCATCGGCATGCGGGGGCCGTCGGTCAGCGCATCGCCGGCGAGCGTGGTCAACCCCGCCGGTTCGGCGCCGGCCGCATGCGCGGTGCCGGCGAACCCGATGGTCCCGGCGCCCCGGTCCGAGGCAACCGCGTCCGCGTCCGAATCGGGGTATTCGCGGCGGTACCCGCGGTCGATCAGGGCCGCCCGTCGGCGCCGGCGCCGTTGCTCGTCGTCCGCCATGGCCGCCACGGCCGCCGCGGCCGCATCATGCTCGGGCGCCCGCCTCTTGGCGCCGGTACGCGCGCTCATCTGGTCACCGAGCCCGGTGCCCGGCGGACCGACCAGGTAGGGATAGCCGAAGCCCTGGACGGCGACGGGCGGCGGCGCGGCGGGTGCGGCCGCGGGTGCGGGCGCCGCGGCGGGCGTGGAAGCGGCGGCCGGGGCCGTCGGCGCCGCCGGG
>NZ_JAPJAV010000018.1:0-67348 GCF_035616495.1 Mycobacterium sp. 663a-19
CACCCGTCCAACACGAACAACGCAGCACCCGGAACCGGCAAACCGATCGGCGGTATTCCTGAGCCCGCCGTCAGCGGCGCACTGATCGTGGCGTAGACGGTCGTCTCGGTGGGGCCGTAGCCGTTGATCATCACCCGCCCCGGCGCCCACCGATCCACCACCTCGGCCGGGCAGGCCTCACCGGCCACCATCAAAGCGACAGACTCCAAACACTGCGGGGAGAGCGCCGCAAGCGCGCCAGGGGTTTGGCTTAGGACGCTGACGCGTTCGTCGACCAGCAAGGCGTGGAAGTCCTCCGGCGAGGCGGCCACCTCTTCGGGCACCACCACCAGTCGGCCGCCGTGCAGCAGCGCGCCCCAGATCTCCCACACCGAAAAGTCGAAGGCATACGAATGGAACTGCGCCCACACCTGCCCTTCCGCCAACTCGATGCCGACCCGCAGTGAGTCGAACAGCCTGGTGACGTTGTGGTGGGTCACCGCAACGCCTTTGGGGACGCCGGTGGTGCCAGAGGTGTAGATGATGTGGGCGATATCGTCTGGGTCCGGTGTCGGCAACGCGGTGCTGGGTTGATCGTCGATCCCGGCATCGTCGACGTTGATGACCTGGAGGTTGCAACCATCCAGCCGCCGGGCCAGCCGCGTGGTGGTGATCGCGGCGATCGGCGCGGCGTCGGCAAGCAAGAAGTTCATCCGCGCCGCCGGCACCGCGGGGTCGATCGGCAGATAGGCCGACCCGGTTTTGAGCACCGCCAGAATCGCCACGATCGCCTCGGCGGACCGCGAAAACAGCAGTGCCACACATTGTCCGGGGCCCGCACCGTGTTCGGCCAGCAGGTGCGCCAACCGGTTGGCGGCCTCATCCAACTCGCGATACGTCATCGAGGCGCCCAGGAAACTCACCGCGACCGCCCGCGGCGCGCGCGCCACCTGCGCGGCGAACAACTCCGGAATCGACACCCGCACCGCGGGCCGGGCCAACACCGCCCGGTTGCCCCACTCGTCCAGGCGGGCGCGCTCACCAAGCTCGAGCACATCCAGAGACGAAAGCCGCCGTCCGGGGTCGGCGGCCATCGCGGCCAACAACCGCTGCAACCGCTCGACGAGCACCTCGATGCTCTCCGGATCGAAGATGCCGGTGTCGAACTCGACGCGAAGGCTCAATTCGCGGTCCGGCCGGGCCACCATCGCCAGGGGATAGTGGGTCGATTCTCGACCGCTGATCTCGGTGATGGCCAGCCCCTCGTTGCCGAACAGCGCGCCGCTGTCGATCGGGTAGTTCTCGTAGACGAACAGCGTGTCGAACAATCGCTCGTGTCCGGTGACGCGGTGGATTTCGGTGAGCGCCAGGTGCTGGTGATCCAGTGTGTGGTTGTTGGCGCCGTGCAGCTGGTCGAGTAGGTCGGCGACGGTGGTCGCCGCGGTGACGCTGGCCCGCACCGGCACCGTGTTGATCAGCAAGCCCACCATCGTGTCCGCGCCCGACATCTCGGCCGGCCTACCCGAGACCGCGGTGCCGAACGCGACATCGTGGTGGCCGGTCAGCCACATCAGCACCTGTGCCCAGGCCGCCTGCAGCACGACGTTGACGGTGGTGTGCTGCGCGCGCGCCAGCTCGCCAACGCGGCGCGTGGTCTCCGTGGACACCCGAAATGAACTAGAGCCCTTGGGACTTGGCTCTGCCGGGCCGGGCGGGCCCACCAGCGTCGGGGTATCAAAACCGGCCAGCACCTCGGCCCAGGCCGCGCGGGCGGCATCGACGTCTCGTTTGTCCAACCAGGTAAACAAGCTGCGATACGGGGCGGCGGCGGGTAGCCGCCGCCCGTAGTAGCTGGCGAATATCTCTTGCGCGAGGATCGGCAGCGACCAACCGTCGAGGACGATGTGGTGATTGGTCAGCACAAAGCGATGCAGATCCGGTGCGATGCGGATCAAAGCCGCTCGGAAGGCCGGCGGGTCGGTGAGGTCGCAGACCGCCGCGCGCTCGGCGGCGCACAGGTGTTGGATTTGTTCATCGGCCTCTTGGTGGTCGGTGAGGTCGAGCCACTGCCACGGAGTGTCGGGGTCGGCGGGGATGATTTGCACGGGCGCGTCGTAGTCGTCGCAGAACTGCGCGGCGAGGTTGGGGTGGCGGGCGACAACGGTGTCCACGGCTTGGTGGAGGCGGTCGGGGTCTAGCGGACCCGTCAAGGTGAGGTCGAGCTGCATCGCGTACAGGTCGCCATCGACGGTGCTGCGGGCATGGAAGAGCAGCCCCTGCTGCAGCGGAGTCAGCGGCAGGATATCGGCGATGCGGTGGTGACGCTCCAGCTCGTCGATCTGCTGTTGGCTCAGCCCGGCGGGAGCAATATCCGACGGCGTCAACCCGCCGCCACCACGTTGGACGTGGGCGCAGATGCCGGCCAGCGCGTCACACCACAGCCGGCTGAGCCGGCTGATCCCCGCGTCGTCGAGTGCCGAGCACGCCCACGTCCAGGTGGCGTCAAGCCGCGGGCCGGTGTCGGTGTCGACGGCGGCGGCGGTCAGCTCCACGGTGTGCGCCAGCGGCATGGGCACCGCCGCGGCCGTCGCGGTAACCGACATGCCGCCGGGGTCGATCCGCCACAGATCTGTCGCCATTTCGGCCGAGGCCGCGCCGAGGCGCCCGAGGTAGTTGAAACCGATCGCCGGATCGGATGCGGCCAAACCGATCTCGGGGTTGAGGTAGCGCAGCAGACCGTAGGTCAGACCGTCGGGCAGGGCGCGCAGTTGTTCCTTGATGTCTTTGACAACCGCCCCGAGTGCGGCATCGCCTACGCTCAGCGCGACGGGGTATTTGGTGGTGAACCAGCCCACGGTGCGCGACAGGTCCACGTCGGGGGCCACGTCCTCGGCGCGGCCGTGGCCCTCCACATCGATGCCGATCGGCGCTCCGTGCATGCCGAGGAATTCCGCGCACGCCAGGCCGAGCGCGATCAGCAAGATGTCATGGATCCCGGCGTGGAATGCCGCCGGCACCTGACCGAGCAGCAGCCGGGTGGTGGCGGCATCCAGCGATACCGATAGGTGGCCGGCGCTGGCATAGGTGTCGAGCTCGGGGTCGGGCACTGCCAGTGCGGCCGGGACCGCCGCCACCTGCCGCCAAATGTCCGCCTGGGCAACAACTTCAGGGGCGTGTGCATGATCGGCCAGCAGGGAGGCCCACCGGGAGAACGACGTGCCACCCGTCGGCAACGCCACCGGCTGGCCAGCGTGATGCTGGGCCCAGGCGATGTTGAAGTCCTCCAACAGGATTCGCCACGACACCGCATCGATCACCAGGTGGTGAACGATCACCACCAACTCGCTGGTGGAGCTGACCCACAACGCGCTGACCATCACCTCAGCCGCCGGGTCCAGCCGCGACCGCGCCCGGACTAGCGCCTCGTCGGACAACACATCGACGGTGTGCAGACACGCCGCGGCATCGACCGACCCCGGTTCGGGCACGTGGAGCGACCATCCTTCGGGCCCGCCGTCCCTGGCGCGCAGCCGCAGCATCGCGTGTTGATCGAGCAGGGCCTGCAGCACGACGAGAACGTCGGCCCGGGTGACTCCAGGCGGCGCCTGGATCACCGCGGCCTGGTTGAACTGGTCGACCGGGCCGTCGACCGTGTGCAGCCAGTGCATGATCGGGGTGGGGATCACCGGGCCCACGCCCTCGTCGATGTCGCCGGTCGGAGCGCCGGTGACCGCCGCGACCTGAGCCAACCGGGCGACGCTCTGCTCGACGAAAATGTCGCGTGGCCGCAACGTCAGGCCCGCCGCCCGCGCCCGGGCCACGACTTGCATCGACAAGATGCTGTCGCCGCCCAGGTCGAAGAACGAGTCATCGACCCCCACGCGCTCGACGCCGAGGACTTCGGCGTAGATGCCGGCCAGGACCTCCTCGACCGCGCCGGTCGGGGCGCGGTAGTGATCGGTGTCCAGGTATTCGGGCGCCGGCAGCGCGCGAGTATCCAGCTTGCCGTTGACCGTCAGCGGCAACGCGTCGAGCACCACGATCGCGGCCGGGACCATGTAGCCCGGGAGCCGCTCGCCCAACTCGACGCGGGTTATAGCCGGGTCGGCGGCTCCGGTGATGTAACCCACCAGCCGCCTGTCGCCGGGACGGTCCTCGCGGGCGAGCACCACCGCCTGCCGCACCCCGTCGAGTTCGGCTAGGGCGCTTTGGATTTCGCCGAGCTCGATGCGATACCCGCGGATCTTGACCTGCTCGTCGGCGCGGCCGTGGTATTGCAGTTGCCCGTCGGCACCCCAGCACACCAGGTCCCCGGTGCGATACATGCGCGTCCCCGCCCCGCCGAACGGGCACGCCACGAACCGCGACGCCGTCAACCCGCAACGGTGCACGTAGCCAACGCCCACGCCACGACCGGCCACATACAACTCCCCGACCACCCCGGCCGGCACCAAATGCAACCACTCGTCCAGCACGAACACCGTCGCGGTCGGCACCGGGGCGCCGATCGGCACCGCACTTGCCCCCGGGGTGAGCGGGGCGCTCATCGACGCATACACGGTGGCCTCGGTCGGGCCGTAGGCGTTGATCACCACCCGCCCGGGCGCCCACCGATCCACCACCTCCGCGGGGCACGTTTCACCACCGAGCAGTAGGGAGACCGACTCCAACCCTTCGGGTGACAGCGCAGTCACCGCCGAAGGGGTCTGGGTCAACACGGTGACGTGTTCGCCGACCAGCATCGCGTGAAAGTCCGGCGGCGAGGCGGCCACCGATTCGGGCACGACGACCAGCCGCCCGCCACCGAGGAGTGCGGCCCAGATCTCCCACACGGAAAAGTCGAAACCGTACGAATGGCACTGCGTCCACACCCGCGGCACCGGCAGATCTGCCGGCGTGGACTGCGCCAGGTGGATCAGATTGCGGTGAGTGACGGCCACTCCCTTCGGGACACCGGTAGTGCCCGAGGTGTAGATGAGGTACGCGATCTCGTCGGGATCCGGTGCCGGTAACGCGGTGCGGGGCTGCGTGTCGACGCTGGGGTCGTCGACGGCAATGACCGGCAAGTCGAACCCCGCCAGCCGTCGGCGCAGACCCGAAGTGGTTACCATCGCGACCGGTGCGGCGTCGGCCAGCATGAACCCAATCCGCTCGTGCGGCAGCCCCGGATCGATCGGCAGGTAGGCCGCCCCCGTCTTGAGCACGGCCAGCATCGTCACAATCGCCTCCGCGCACCGGTTGAACAGCAGCGCAACGGACTGCCCCGGTCCCACCTCCTTGTCAATCAGCAGGTGCGCCAACCGGTTCGACGCCTCGTCAAGCTCCCGGTACGTCACCGACCGGCCCTGGCAGCGGATCGCCACCGCCTGGGGCGTACGCGCCGCATGGCCGGCGACAACCTCCGGAACCGACACCGCCGAGACCGCCGGGCGGGCCAACACCGCCGCGTTGCCCATCGCGCCCAACCGTGCGCGCTCGGAGGCGTCCAGCACATCGATCGACGACAACCGCCGTGTCGGGTCGGTGGTCATGGCCTCGACCACCCGCTGCAACCGCTGGGTCAACGCCTCGATGCTGGCGGTGTCGAACACGTCGGTGCGAAACTCCACCCACCCGCCGATGCCGGCCGGCTCACCAGTTTCGGTGAAACGCTCCCGCAGCGAAAACGCCAAATCCATGCGGGCGGAACGGGTATCCACCGGCACCTGGGTCACCTGCGCGTCCCCCAGCGCCAGCTCGGTAGCGGGACCATCGGCATTCCCGGGCAGGTTCTGCCACGCCAACATCACCTGAACCAACGGATGATGCGTCAGGGAGCGGGCGGGGTTGAGCCGCTCCACCAACACCTCGAAGGGCACGTCCTGATTGTCAAAGGCGGCCAGGCTACGCGTCCGCACCCGGCCCAGCAGCTCGGCGATGGTGGGGTCACCCGTCAGGTCGATCCGCAACACCGAGGTGTTGACGAAAAACCCCACCACCTCATCGAGCGCGGGATCATTGCGCCCGGCAATCGGAAAACCCACCGCCACATCGGAACTCGCGCTCAGCCGCGACAACAGCACCGCCAGCGCGGACTGAACCACCATGAAACTCGTCGCCTGATGCGCACGAGCCACCTCGCGCACCCACCGCTGCAACTCGGCCGGCCACTCCACCACCACCGTGGCCCCACGTTGATCGGCCACCGGCGGATACGGCCGATCCGTCGGCAGCTGCAGGCGCTCGGGCAGCCCCGCCAGGGCATCCTGCCAATAGGCCAGCTGCGCGGCGATGGGACCGGCGATGTTGTCGAGATCGCCGAACTGCCTGCGCTGCCACAACGTGTAATCGGCATACTGCACCGGCAATTCGGCCCAACCCGGGGCTCGGCCCTGCTGCCGCGCCCGATACGCCTCGCCGAGATCCCGGACCATCGGAGCCAGTGACCACCCATCAAAAGCGATGTGGTGCACCACGATTCCGACCACATGCTGCTCGCGTCGCACCGAATAGATCTGGACCCGCATCGGGACTTCGGTGGATAGCTCAAACCGGTGTCCCGCCAGCGCCTCCAGCTCGCCGACTACCTCCCGCTCGGGCAACGACACCACCGCCGCGTCCCCGCGCCGCCACATTCCCGGCCGCGCCGGCAGCACCCGCTGAAACGGCACACCGTCGACGTCGGGGTATAGGGTCCGCAGCGATTCGTGGCGGGCGATGACATCGTCGAACGCAGCGCCCAGCGCCTCGACATCCAGCCAGCCGCTGACTTGAAACGCCGCCGCCATGTTGTAAACCGGTGCGGGACCCTGCAGCTGGTCAAGGAACCACAACCGGCCCTGAGCGAACGACAACGGCACCACCGTCGGCCGCTGCCCGGCCACCAACGGGTCCCTTTCACCCCCATGGCCGCTGGTGAGACAGGTCGCCAGCTGGGCGACCGTGGGCGCATCGAACACGGCGCGCACCGATACATCGGCACCGAGGCCCGACTTGATGGCGGCCACCACGCGCATGGCCGACACCGAATCCCCGCCCAGATCAAAGAAAGAGCTGTCGGCCCCCACCCGATCCAGGCCCAGCACGTGGGCATAGATGCCGGCCAGGATCTCCTCAACCGCGCCGGCCGGGGCGCGATAGCGATCGACAGCGCTGTAGTCCGGCGCCGGCAGAGACCGAGTGTCGAGCTTGCCGTTGACCGTCAACGGCAGCGCCGCCAGCGCCACCACCGCGGCCGGAACCATGTAGCGCGGCAATCGATCAACCAACTGGGCCCGCGCCTCGGCCGGATCGGCGGTCCCCGTGAAATAGCCCACCAGACGCCTATCGCCGGGACGGTCCTCGCGGGCGACCACCACCGCCTGCTCGATTCCGTCCAGCCCGGCCAGTGCCGCCCGAACGTCGCCGAGTTCGATGCGATACCCGTGGATGTTGACCTGCTCATCGGCGCGGCCCACGTACTCCAGTTGCCCGTCGGCGCGCCAGCACACGAGATCGCCGGTGCGATACATGCGCGCGCCGTGCTCCCCGAAGGGGCACGCCACAAACCGCGACCCGGTCAAGCCGGGCCGACGCACATACCCGACCGCGACTCCCTGGCCGGCCACATACAGCTCCCCGACCACGCCCGCCGGCACCGGACGTAAGCAAGCGTCCAATACGAACAGGGCCGCCCCCGGGACCGGCAAGCCGATCGGCGGCGCCCCCGACCCCGGTGCCAGTGGAGCACTCCTACACGCGCACACCGTCGTTTCCGTCGGGCCGTAGCCGTTGACCATCACCCGCCCGTGCGCCCACCGGTCCACCAGATCGGCTGGACAGGCCTCACCGGCCACCAACAGCGCCATCGAATCCAACCCCTCCGGCGAGAGCATCCCCACCGCGGACGGGGTTTGGCTCAACACGCTGACCCGGGCGGCGGCCAGCGAGGCTTGCATGTCGTCCGTCTCGGGCACCACCACCAGTCGGCCACCGTGCAGCAGCGCGCCGAAGATCTCTTCGACCGAGGCGTCGAAGGCCAAGGAATGACACTGTGCCCAAGCCTGTCCCGGCAGGTGGGTATCCGGTGGGCCCAACAGTTGGGTGACGTTGTGGTGGGTGACCGCCACACCTTTGGGAACGCCGGTTGTGCCCGAGGTGTAGATGATGTATGCGATGTCCTCGGGCGCCGGGCCCGGCGGAGCGGTGCCGGGATGGGCCTCGATGGCGGGGTCGTGGACATCGATGACGGCGAGGTCGCACCCGCCCAACCGCTCGACCAGCCCGGCTGTGGTGAGGACGGCGATCGGCGTCGCGTCGGCGATGATGAACTGCAACCGCGCCGTCGGCACCGCGGGGTCGATCGGCAGGTAAGCCGCTCCGGATTTGAGCACCGCCAAGATCGCGACGATCGCCTCGGCCGAACGCGAAAACAGCAGTGCCACAAACTCTCCCGGGCCCGCGCCTTGTTCGGCCAGCAAGTGCGCCAACCGGTTGGCGGCCTCATCCAACTCGCAATATGTCATCGAGGCGCCCTGGAAACTCACCGCAACCGCCCGCGGCGCGCGGGCCACCTGCGCGGCGAACAACTCCGGAATCGACGCCGTCGTCGTCGCCCGCGTAAGCGCTCTCCGATTGCTCCACTCATCCAGGCGCAGGTGCTCGCCGTCGTCGAGCACATCCACCGACGACAACCGCCGCGCCGGGTCGGCAGCCATGGCCACCAACACCCGCTGCAACCGCCCCGCTAAGTCCGCGGGCGCAAAGCTCGAGAATGGCTGCCCGGTACCCGCCGTGCATAGGGATTGTTGATCACCCGCCCCCACGAAGAACAGCCCATAGTGGCCCACCGGGCCAAAAGAGGTAAATGTGGCAGTAGCCGGAACGCCGGCCAGGCTCAGGGTAATGCTGGACGGGACGAAATTGACGACTACCCGATTTGCCGCCTGCGTCGCGGCTAGCAGGCTACTGCCCCCCTCAAGGATGTGCACCGGAAAACGCTGGTGTTGCAACGCTTCTCGTATTCGTATGTCAACTTGCCGGCAAAAATCGCCAATTTCGGATTCCGGTGACGCCCGCAGCACCAGCGGCACGAATCCGGCAATCATCCCGGGAAGTGTCTTCAGCTCCGGAGCGACGCGCCTGCTGACCGGGAAGTTGAGCACCACCTCGGAACCGTCAAAACTGAAGCCGCGCACCAAGAGTGCGCACGCCGCGGTGATCACCGATGATCGGCGGATGCCTAACGCTTTGGCCAACCCTTTGATGCGGCTGACGACCGCCGGGTCGAATTGGACCGGCGGGGAAGGCCAGTGCGAATCATCCTCTCCTGCGGTGCGGGGCAGCCACGAATTCGTTTCGTCTTTCGTCGGTAGGTTCTTGCTCCAATAGGCCCGATCTTCCAGATACTGGGCCGACGCTTCGTATTCCAACTCGGCGCTGAGCAGGTCCTGCAGCGAACCGAAAAAGGCGGGGGAAATCGGTGTGCCGGAAACCATTGCGGAGTAGATGGCTGCAATGCGACGGCCCAGCAAGCCAATGCTCAGGCCGTCTATGACTATGTGGTGGCAGCAGGTGAACCAGTAGTATTCGTCCGGCCGCGTTCGGAATAGGGCGAATTTCCACAGCAGGTCGGTGAACGACATCGGGGTCCGCTGCATCGATGACGCGATCTTTCGGGCTTCCTGCACGGCATCGTCAAAGGCGGTCAGGTCGTAGCGGGCCAGTTCGATGGCCGAGGCGTCGATCGCCCGCTGGGAAAGCCGGCCATTCGCCTCGAAGAATGCGGCCCTGCATGGTTCGGCCTCGTGCAGCGCCATCCTGATCGCCTGTTCGAGCAATTCCGGCTCGACGGGGCCCCCGATCCTCACGAAGAGGCCAAGCTGCCACTCTGCGCCGGAGCGACTCGTTTGCTGGTCAAGCCAAATGTCCAGCTGTCGCCGCGTCAGCGGAAGTGACCCGTCACCCAACCCCATACTCGGACCCCAATCCAGGCGGTTTTTCCACAAAACCCCCCGGCGGCCAGCCCTCCCCCGGGCTCTTCGGCCGTATACCGGTCCAGATGTGTTCGATGTGGTCCAGGGTCACGCCGCTGGCAAAGTCCGGCCACAAGTTGTACTGCTCCTTGTCCTCGACCAAGACAAGGATGCTGGTGACGCCATCGTCGAACGGATGGATGCTCACCGGCTCTCCGGTCCACCTAGTAGACACGACTACAATAATTCGAAACGCTACTGCAGGCGCAAGGGTGAGCGCCACCCTTGGGCAAAAAAGCTCCGCAACGATGAACAGCGGGTGACGTGATGCCGGCCGGCATCGGATGAGCAGATGACCGGGCCGCCGCCGGGACGTCCGAGCCTCAGCCGAAAGCGCCGATCAGCCCGGGTCTTGAACCAGCGGCGGGGCCGCTACGGCTCAAAAGGCGTACCGGAAGAGGCGGTCGTAGTTGCGAGTCGCCGGCATGGCGTATTGCATGCGGTACAGCAAACGCGGTGCGGCCGACGGGATCCTGTCGAACCCGGCGATGACGGAGCTGCTTTGGAGCAGGCGCAGGCGCGGATCCCAGCGCGTGATTTCGCCGCCGTCGCGGGTGCCCCACTTGGAGATGCCGGACGTAAAGATCCGTGACAGCCGCGGAGCCCATCTCGACAGCAGGTCGGCCAGCAACTCACCGCTATCGAATCGGTCGAGCAACCGGTGGAGCAATTCGGTGATGTCCGCAGGCGTCAGGTACATCAGCAAGCCCTCGGCGACGATCAGAACGGGACCGCCCGCGGGCAGCTCATCGATCCACCCGGGATCGGTCACCGAAGACCCGACCATCCGATAGGTTTCGGACTCGGAATACAGCTGGCGGCGCAACGCGATGACTTGAGGCAGGTCGACGTCGAACCACCGCACGCCGTCCCGCAACGCGAGGCGCACTGCGCGACTGTGCAACCCGCATCCCAGATGCAGCACGACGGCGTCGGGATGGCCGTTCAGAAAATCGGTGATCAAGGCATCGAACTGCGCCCCGCGCAACGCCACCCCGAACTGATTGATCGCCGGCCGCACAGCGCGATGGATGCGGTCAAAGTCGTAATCGATGCGCGCGACATCCTCTGCGGCGAGATGATCGCCCAGAATGGGTTGGGCCAATCGGCTCTCGCACGCCCGGAGGTAAAGCATGCACAGCATCGTCCACTCCACCGAGCCCCAGCGGACACCGGTGAAGTCCACCTTGCCGTCACCACCGATCGGCTCGGCCCGCCCATGTGGTGGTCCAGAATCCGTCACGACGTCCTCCTCACCGCATGGCGATGGCGCAGGAAGCGGCCTGACATAGCGTAAGGGATCTGGTCGCCTCGCTGCTCCGAGAAGCGATGCTTGCCTGCGCCGGGGGCGATAGCGTGGCTGCCATGCCGCGGTCGGTCGACTTCTGTCTCGAGGCTTCGAGCACCGTCGAACAAATCCTTTGGGCGCACTCCGAGGAGGATTACTGGCATGCGCGGCTGGCGGCCTTCGGCGGCTTCGGCAGGCTGGACTCGTTGACGGTTGGCACCGACGGCTCCGTAGCCGTGGTCATCGTCCAGGAGCTGCGCCCCGAAGGTCTGCCGAACCTGGTCGCCAAGTTCTTCCCGCGGCGTTGGCGAGTCGTGCAAGAGGAAACGTGGAGCCCGATCGGCGGCGGGTTGGTTCGCGGTGAGGTCAGCGTCGTGACGCACGGAGCGCCGGGATCCGGGTTCGGGACGGCGTTGCTGGCACCTGCGCGCAACGGCTCGCGCATGACGTGCACCGCGACGCTGGAGTTCAACGTTCCGTTGGTCGGCGGCAAGATCGAGGCTCTGATGGGCCGCCTACTGGTCCAACAAATGTCCGTAATACAGCGCTTCACCACGGACTGGATCACCGAGCACGTATGACGGCGCGGCGCAAGGGATGTGGCGCACGTCGGCCGTGTAGCACCGCGAGCGCGCCCGAAGGGATTCGAACCCCCAACCTTCTGATCCGTAGTCAGATGCTCTATCCGTTGAGCTACGGGCGCCTGTCTTCAGTTGTCTCGCCAAAACCACTCAGCGGAGGCGAGAGGATTTGAACCTCCGGTCCCCTTGAAGGGGGACAACTCATTAGCAGTGAGCCCCATTCGGCCGCTCTGGCACGCCTCCATTGGACTCTTGAGGGTACCCGAACACTTCCCGGCGTCCCGGAACCGCCGGAGGCATAGCGTACACAGCGCCGACATATGCTGTCGAAGTGACTGCCCGCCTACGGCCTGAGCTGGCGGGGCTGCCAGTTTATGTTCCCGGCAAGACGGTGCCGGGCGCCATCAAACTGGCCAGCAACGAAACCGTCTTCGGCCCGCTGCCCAGCGTGCGCGCCGCCATCGAGCGGGCCACCGACATCGTCAACCGCTACCCGGACAACGGCTGCGTGCAGCTCAAGGCGGCGCTGGCCGCGCACCTGGGTTCGGATTTCGCACCCGAACACGTCGCCGTCGGCTGCGGCTCGGTCAGCCTGTGCCAGCAACTCGTTCAGATCACCGCCTCGGCGGGCGACGAGGTCGTCTACGGCTGGCGCAGCTTCGAGCTGTACCCACCGCTGGTCCAGGTCTCCGGCGCGACCGCCATCCAGGTGCCGTTGAGCGACCACACCTTCGACCTCTACGCCATGCTCGCCGCGGTCACCGAACGCACCCGGTTGATCTTCGTGTGCAACCCGAACAACCCGACGTCCACCGTCGTCGACCCGGGCGCGCTGACCCGCTTCATCCAGGCGGTCCCGTCGCACATCCTGATCGCCATCGACGAGGCGTACGTCGAATACATCCGCGACGGCATGGCGCCGAACAGCCTGGATTTGGTGCGGGCCCACGGCAATGTCGTTGTGCTGCGGACCTTTTCGAAGGCATACGGGCTGGCGGGTTTGCGCATCGGCTACGCGGTCGGGCATCCCGACCTGATCACCGCGCTCGACAAGGTCTACGTGCCGTTCACCGTGTCCAGCCTCGCGCAGGCCGCCGCCGTCGCTGCGCTGGACGCCGCCGACGAGCTGCTGGCCCGCACCGATGCGCTGGTCGCCGAGCGCGCGCGGGTCGCCGCGGCGTTGCGCGACGCCGGCTTCGCGCTGCCACCGACGCAGGCCAACTTCGTCTGGCTGCCGCTGGGGCCCCGCACCCTGGACTTCGTCAAGCAGGCCGCCGACGCGCGCATCGTGGTCCGCCCGTACGGTACGGACGGCGTCCGGGTCACCATCGGGGCCCCCGACGAGAACGATGCCCTGCTGCGGTTTGCCCGCGAATGGATCGCCCAACCCGAACCGGAGGAGTGAGCAATGACCTTGGCCCGCAAGATGTTCGACGAGTTCAAGGAACGCGACCGGATCGCCGATGCCGAGCTCGACGATTTCTGGGCGACCCTTGCGCCCACGACCATCGACGGCATGATCGGCGATTGGAAGGGCGGCGAGTTCCTCACCGGTCACCGGGCCAACGGCGCGCTCGCGAATATCAATTGGTTCGGCAAGACCTTCAAATCCGCCACCGATGCGCAACCGCTGGTCTGCCTGGACGCCGACGGCAACAAGTACTCGAACATGGAGCGGATGAACGGCGAGGCCAGCCTGTGGATGGAGGAATTCCGCGGCGAGGTCACCGCGACGATGGTCTACGACGGCCGGCCGGTGCACGACCACTTCAAGAAGATCGACGACGACGCCGTGATGGGCATCATGAACGGCAAGGACGTGCTGGATAACGGCCGCTACTACTACTTCTACCTAGAGCGGGTGTAGCCACCTCGCCGAGAGTGAAGCCGTTGCGAAAACGGGTGCCGGATTTCGCAATGGGTTCACTTTCGGCGAAAGTCTTGGGCTAGCGGGCCGATCGGCCGCGACAGGTCGTCGGCGGCGATGGTGTGCAGGACCCGCTGCAGGACCCCGAGCGTGTCCTCGGCGGCGTGCAGCTCGTCGGTGGGCACCGAATACGGGCCGGGTCGCAAATCGCTGGGCATGTTCGCCAGGCTACGGTCTCGATATGGGCGAAACATACGAATCCGTCACCGTCGAGACCAAGGACCGGGTGGCGCAGGTGACGCTGATCGGGCCGGGCAAGGGCAACGCCATGGGGCCCGCGTTCTGGTCCGAGATGCCGGAGGTGTTCGCGGCGCTGGACGCCGACCGCGACGTGCGCGCGATCGTCATCACCGGCTCCGGCAAGAACTTCAGCTACGGCCTGGACGTGCCGGCGATGGGCGGATCGTTCACCCCGCTGCTGGCCGACGGCGCGCTCGCCCGCCCGCGCGCGGACTTCCACGCCGAGATCAGGCGCATGCAGAACGCGATCACCGCGATCGCCGACTGCCGCACCCCCACCATCGCGTCGGTGCACGGCTGGTGCATCGGCGGCGGCGTCGACCTGATCTCCGCGGTGGACATCCGCTACGCCAGCGCCGACGCCAAGTTCTCGGTCCGGGAGGTCAAACTGGCCATCGTCGCCGACGTCGGCAGCCTCGCCCGGCTGCCGCTGATCCTGAACGACGGGCATCTGCGCGAACTCGCGCTGACCGGCAAGGACATCGACGCGGCCCGCGCCGAGAAGATCGGCCTGGTCAACGACGTGTACTCCGACGCCGAGGCCACGCTGGCGGCCGCGCACGCCACCGCCGCCGAGATCGCCGCCAACCCGCCGCTGACCGTGCACGGCATTAAGGACGTCCTCGACCAGCAGCGCGTCGCGGCGGTTTCGGAGAGCCTGCGCTACGTCGCCGCCTGGAACGCGGCCTTCCTGCCGTCGAAGGACCTGACCGAAGGCATCTCGGCGACGTTCGCCAAGCGCGCGCCGCAGTTCACCGGGGAGTAGCCGCGGTGACGCCCGACGGCAGAATCCGCGTGCCGGCCGACCTGGGCGCCGTGACAACGATCGGCGACGAGGACCACTCCGACGTCGGCGCCGCCGCCGTGGAACGGATCTGGCAGGCCGCCCGGCACTGGTACTCGGCCGGCTTGCACCCCGCGATCCAGTTGTGCATCCGGCACCGCGGCCGCGTCGTGCTCAACCGGGCGATCGGCCACGGCTGGGGCAACGCCCCCACCGACCCGCCCGACGCCGAGAAGATCGCCGTCACCACGGACACGCCGTTCTGCGTGTACTCGGCGGCCAAGGGCATCACCGCGACGGTGGTGCACATGCTCGTCGAGCAGGGGTACTTCTCGCTCGACGACCGGGTGTGCGAGTACATCCCCAGCTACACCAGCCACGGCAAGCACCGCACCACGATCCGCCACGTGTTGACCCACAGCGCGGGCGTCCCGTTCCCCACCGGCCCCAAGCCGGACCTCAAGCGCGCCGACGACCACGAGTATGCGCAGGAGCAGCTCGGCAAGCTGCGGCCGCTGTACCGGCCGGGGCTGGTGCACATCTATCACGCGCTGACCTGGGGCCCGCTGATGCGCGAGATCGTCTACGCCGCCACCGGAAAGGACATCCGCGACGTCCTGGCCTCCGAGATCCTCGACCCGCTGGGCTTCCGGTGGACCAACTTCGGCGTCACCAAGCAGGACATCCCGCTGGTCGCGCCCAGCCACGCCACCGGCAAGCCACTGCCGCCGGTGGTCGCGGCGATCTTTCGCAGGGCGATCGGCGGCACCGTGCACGAGATCATCCCCTACACCAACACCCCGGCGTTCCTGTCCACCGTGGTCCCGTCGTCCAACACCGTCTCGACCGCGAACGAGCTGTCGCGGTTCGCCGAGATCTGGCGTCGCGGCGGTGAGCTCGACGGCGTGCGGATCATCAGCCCGGAACGGATGTACGCCGCGGTGCAGGAGTGCCGGCGGCTGCGGCCCGATTTCGCGGTCGGGCTGCACCCGGCGCGGTGGGGAACCGGATTCATGCTGGGCACCAACAGGTTTGGGCCCTTCGGCCGCAACGCACCGGCCGCGTTCGGAAACCTCGGACTGGCCAACATCGCGATCTGGGCCGACCCGCAGCGCGCCCTGGCCGCCGGCGTGATCAGCAGCGGCAAGCCGGGCCGGGATCCCGAAGTCGGCCGTTACACCGCGCTGATGAACACCATCGCCGCCGAGATCCCGACCGGTTAGCCGCCAAACCGCGCGCTGAACTGCGGCGACGGGGCGGTGGCGGAGGGATTTGAACCCCCGGACGGTGTTAGCCGTCTCTCGCTTTCAAGGCGAGTGCATTAGGCCGCTCTGCCACGCCACCGCTGATAAGGGTAACGGGGCCCTAGTAGCGTGGCCGCATGCGCGCAATCGTCGCCGAAGCCGCCGACAAACTCCTCTGGCAGGAGGTGCCCGACGCCTCCGCCGGCCCCGGAGAGGTGTTGGTCAAGGTCGCCGCGGCCGGCGTCAACCGCGCCGACGTGCTGCAGGCCGCCGGTAAGTATCCGCCGCCGCCGGGCGCCAGCGAGATCATCGGCATGGAGGTGTCCGGCGTGATCTCCGAAATCGGGGATGACGGCGGCTCCGACGCGAAATGGTCTGTCGGACAACAGGTTTGCGCCCTGCTGGCCGGCGGTGGGTATGCCGAATACGTCGCCGTTCCGGTGGGCCAGCTGCTGCCGATACCTTCCGGCGTCGACCTCGTCGACGCCGCCGGGCTGCCCGAGGTGGCGTGCACGGTGTGGTCCAACCTGGTGCTGACCGCGCACCTGCGCGAGGGCCAGCTGCTGCTGATGCACGGCGGGGCCAGCGGCATCGGCACGCACGCGATCCAGATCGCGCGGGCGCTGGGCGCCCGCGTCGCGGTGACGGCCGGTTCGGCCGCGAAGCTGGACATCTGCCGGGACCTGGGCGCCGAGATCACCATCAACTACCGCGACGAGGACTTCGTGGCGCGGCTGCGCGAGGAGACCGACGGCGCCGACGTGATCTTCGACATCATGGGCGCCTCCTACCTGGACCGCAATCTCGACGCCCTGGCCACCGACGGCCAGCTGGTGATCATCGGCATGCAGGGCGGGGTGAAGGGCGAGCTCAACCTCGGCAAGCTGCTGGCCAAGCGGGCGCGGGTCATCGGCACCACGCTGCGCGGCCGGCCGGTGAGCGGACCGAACAGCAAGAGCGAGATCGTCGCGGCGGTGACGGAATCGGTGTGGCCGATGATCGCCGACGGGCGGGTACGCCCGATCATCGGCGCGCGCATGCCCATCCAGGAGGCGGGCGAGGCGCACAAGAGGCTGGTGTCGGGCGACGTGCACGGCAAGATCGTGCTGACGGTCTGACGGGTTAAGGCCGGACTCAGCCCAGCGACGCCAGGGCCCGCACCAACTGGTCGACCTCGGCCATCGTCGAGTAATGCGCGAGCCCGACGGTCACGGCGCCGCCGACCTCGTTGGCGCCCAACGCCTCGAGCACGCGCGAATTCTCGTTGCACACCGCGAGAACTCCGTTGTCCGCCAGGCGCTGCACCACCCGCTCCGCGGGCACGCCGTTCAGCGCGAAGCTGACCACCGGTATCCGCGCCTCCGGGCGGCCGATCAGCATCATCAGCGGCAGCGACCGCAGCGAGACCATCAGGTAGTCGAAGACGCGGTTCAGGTAGGCGGTCGCGGACTGCATCGACAGCGACAGGCGTTCGCGCCGGGTGCCGCGGGCGGACTCGTCGAGCGCCGCGAGGTACTCGATGCTGGCGACCACACCGCCCAGCAGGCCGAACTGGTGGGCGCCGACCTCGAGCCGCGCGGGGCCCGTCGCGTGCGGGTCCGTCGAGACCGAGCCGAACGCGTTGATCAGCGCCGGGTCGCGGAACACGATCGCCCCGACCGGAGGGCCGCCCCACCCGACGGCGTTCACCGCCACCACGTCGGCCTCGGTTTCCCTGATGTCGAGCAGCCGGTAGGGCGCGGCGGCGGAATGGTCGACCACCACCACCCCGCCGACGTCGTGCACCAGCTTGGTCATCGCCCGCAGATCGGTGACCGTGCCGAGCGTCCCCGACGCGGAGGTGACGGCGACCAGCCGGGTCGACTTGCCGATCAGGCTCTCCCACTGCCACGTCGGCAGCTCCCCGGTCTCGATGTCGACCTCGGCCCACTTCACCTTGGCGCCGTACCGGTGCGCCGCCCGCAGCCACGGCGCGATGTTCGCCTCGTCGTCGAGGCGGCTGACGATCACCTCGTACCCCAGGCCGGCCCGCGACGACGACGCCTCGGCCAGCGACGACAACAGGACCGCGCGATCGGCGCCCAGCACCACGCCCGCCGGGTCGGCGTTGAGCAGGTCGGCCACCGCGGCGCGCGCCGCGTCCAGCACCGCCGCGCTGCGCCGCGCCGACGGGTGCGCGCCCACGGTGCTGGCGGCGGACCGGCGAAAGGCCGTCGAAACCGTCGTCGCGACGGAATCGGGAATCAGCATTCCCGCCGGCGCGTCGAAGTGCACCCATCCGTCACCCAGCGACGGATGTAGTCCGCGCACCCGGGCGACGTCGTAAGCCATGCCAGCCACCTTAGAGCTTCCGCATTTCCGCGAAATTGTGACGGTAGCGGGTGCCCCGTAGGCGTTCCAGCCGAACAGAGGCTTGGCGAGCCAGGTCACCCGGGCAGCCATACTAGTCGAGTGGGGCTCTGGATCGGAACGCTGCTCGCGCTGTTCCTGCTGATCACGCCCGGGACGATCGTCGCACGCATCACTCAGCTAACTTGGCCGGTGGCCATGGCCGTTGGCCCGGCGCTGACATACGGCGTGGTGGCGCTGGCGATAATTCCCTTCGGCGCGCTCGGAATCCCTTGGAACGGTTGGACTGCGCTCGCCGCGCTGGTTGCCGTGTGCCTGGTGATGACGGGTTTGCAGCTGGTGCTCGCCCGCTACCGCGACACCGCGTCGGAGGCGCGCGGCATCGGAGGGTGGCCGGCGTTGACGGTGGCGGCCGGCGTGCTGCTGGGGGCGCTGCTGATCATGTGGGCGGCGCATCGCGGCCTGGCCGCGCATTGGCAGACCATCCCCAGCACTTGGGACGCGGTCTGGCACGCCAACGAGGTGCGCTACATGCTCGACACCGGCCAGGCGTCGTCCACCCACATGGGCGAGCTACGCAACGTCGAGACGCACCAGGCGCTGTATTACCCGTCGGTGTTCCACGCCCTGACCGCGGTGTTCTGCCAGCTGACCGGAGCGGCCCCGACCACCGGCTACACGCTGAGCTCGGTGGCGGCCTCGGTCTGGCTGTTCCCGACCAGCGCGGCCATGCTCACCTGGCATCTGCTGCGGCCGCGCACCACGCAGTGGCGCACGGCGGGCGCCTCGGCCACCGCGGCCGCGCTGTCGGCGTCGTTCACCTCGGTGCCCTACGTCGAGTTCGGCGTCGCCGCCATGCCCAACCTGGCGGCCTACGGCGTCGCGATCCCGACGTTCGTCCTGATCACCTCGACGCTGCGGCATCGCGACCGCATCCCGACGGCGGTGCTGGCCCTGGTGGGTGTGCTGTCGGTGCATCTGACCGGCGGGTTCATCGTCATCCTGTTCCTGCTGGCCTGGTGGGCGCTGGACGCGTGGTGGCATCCGGTGCGCGGCCGGCTCGCCGACGTGCTGACCCTGGCCGCGGTGGCCGTCCCGACCGCGGCGATCCTGGCGCCGCAGTTCATCGGGGTGCTCCGGCAGGCCGACATCATCGCCGGGCACGCCTTCCCCAGCTTCAAGAGCGCCAAGCAGGGTGTCGTCGACGCGTTGCTCCTGCACACCCGTCACCTCAACGACTTCCCCACCCAATACGGCCTGGTCGTGCTCAGCTATCTCGGCCTGGCGATCTTGCTGTACAAGCGAATCTGGTGGCCGGCGGTCGTCTGGCTGGTGCTGACCGTGGCGACCATCTACTCCGGGGCGCCGTTTCACAACGCGGCCGGCGCGGCCATCGAGGCGTTCAGCCAGTTCTTCTACAACGACCCGCGCCGGCTCACGGCGGTGGTGACGATGCTGGTGACGCCGATGGCGGCGATCACCCTGTTCGCGGCGGTCATGCTGGCGGTCGCCAGCGCGCGGCGGGTGACCGAGCGGTTCAGGCGGCTGCCCGCGGCCTTCTGGGTGTCGACGACGGCGGTGCTGCTGGCGGTGGCCACCGTGCTGATCGCGCGGCACTACTTCTACCGGCACCTGGTCCTGTTCGGCGACAAGTACGACTCGGTGATAATCGACCAGCGCGACCTCATGGCGATGGCGTATCTGGCCAAGCAGCCCGATGCGCGCGACACGGTGATCGGCGACTCCAACGTCGACGGCACCGCGTGGATGTATGCCGTCGCCGACCTGCATCCGCTGTGGACCCACTACGACTTTCCGCAGCAGACCGGCCCGGGCTATTACCGCTACATCTTCTGGACTTCGGCGGCCAAGGGCGAGTCCGATCCCAAGGTGGTCGAGGCGATCAAGGCGCTCAATATCAGGTACATACTGACTAGCACGCCCAACGTGAGAGGGTTCGCCACACCGGACGGACTAGTGTCACTGGAGAAATCGAAGTCGTGGGCGCTGATCTACGACAACGGTGGGGCCAAAATCTACGAATGGCGCGGAAACACCGCAGCGACGCCCCACCCTTAGACGTGACAAGAGGATGGTGACGGATTGACTAACGGCAACGACGGCCGGGACGACGACGGCGTCGAGATCATCGGCGGCGTCGACCCGCGGATCATGGCGATGCACGAGGGGGCGGACGACGACGAAGACTCCGACGGGCGCTCCCTGACCGACCTGGTCGAGCAGCCGGCCAAGGTGATGCGGATCGGCACCATGATCAAGCAACTGCTCGAGGAGGTGCGCGCGGCACCGCTCGACGAGGCCAGCCGCAACCGGCTGCGCGAGATCCACGCCACCAGCATCCGCGAGCTCGAAGACGGCCTGGCGCCCGAACTGCGCGAGGAACTCGACCGGCTCACGCTTCCGTTCAACGAGAGCGCCACGCCGTCGGACGCCGAATTGCGCATCGCCCAAGCACAACTGGTCGGCTGGCTGGAGGGGCTGTTCCACGGCATCCAGACCGCGCTGTTCGCCCAGCAGATGGCCGCCCGCGCGCAGCTGGAGCAGATGCGCCAGGGAGCGCTGCCGCCGGGCATCCACCGCTCCGGCCAGGGCGGGTCCGGACACGGGCAGTACCTGTAGGCAGACGTAAGTAGCCGACGGTGGCGGGTTCGGGTCCTCGCATCGAGACGCAGAGCGCGTGGGTGGAATTCCCCATCTTCGACGCCAAGTCGCGGTCCCTGAAGAAGGCGTTCCTGGGCAAGGCGGGCGGCACCATCGGGCGCAACAACTCCAACGTCGTCGTCGTCGAGGCGTTGCGGGACATCACCATGTCGCTCGAGCTGGGCGACCGGGTCGGCCTGGTAGGTCACAACGGGGCGGGGAAATCGACTCTGCTGCGCCTACTTTCGGGCATCTACGAACCGACCCGCGGGTGGGCGCGGGTCACCGGACGGGTGGCGCCGGTGTTCGACCTCGGCGTCGGCATGGACCCCGAGATCTCCGGCTACGAGAACATCATCATCCGCGGCCTGTTCCTCGGGCAGACCCGAAAGTACATGCTGAGCAAGGTGGACGAGATCGCCGAGTTCACCGAACTCGGCGATTACCTGTCGATGCCGCTGCGCACGTATTCCACCGGGATGCGGGTGCGGCTGGCGATGGGCGTGGTCACCAGCATCGACCCGGAGATCCTGCTGCTCGACGAGGGCATCGGCGCCATCGACGCCGACTTCCTGAAGAAGGCCCAGTCGCGGCTGCAGGGCCTGGTGGAGCGTTCCGGAATCCTGGTGTTCGCCAGCCATTCCAGTGAATTCCTGGCGCGACTGTGCAAGACCGCGATGTGGATCGATCACGGGGTCATCCGGCAGACGGGCGGCATCGAGGAGGTGGTGCGCGCCTACGAGGGCGAGGACGCGGCGCGCCACGTTCGCGAGGTGCTGGCCGAGACCACCGGGCAGCAATGAGCGAGAACGTCTTCGCGGTGGTGGTGACCCACCGGCGGCCCGACGAACTGGCCAAGTCGCTCGACGCGCTGAGCACGCAGACCCGGTTGCCCGATCACCTCATCGTGGTCGACAACGACGGTTCCTGCCCGAACGGCCGGGTCCGTGATTTGGTTGCCGCCCAACCGATTTCGTCGACGTATCTGGGTTCGCGCCGAAACCTTGGCGGCGCAGGCGGTTTCGCGCTCGGCATGTTGAATGCGCTGGCGCAGGGCGCCGACTGGGTGTGGCTGGCCGACGACGACGGGCGCCCGCAGGACTCCCGCGTGCTGGCCACCCTGCTTTTGTGCGCTGCGAAGCACGGCCTGGCTGAGGTGTCGCCGATGGTGTGCAACGCCGACGACCCGCGGCGGCTGGCCTTCCCGTTGCGGCGCGGCCTGGTATGGCGCAGGTACACAAGCGAATTGCGCACCGAGGCGGGGCAGGACCTGCTGCCCGGCATCGCGTCGCTGTTCAACGGGGCACTGTTTAGGGCGTCCACCCTGGAAGCGATCGGCGTCCCGGACCTGCGGCTGTTCATCCGCGGCGACGAGGTGGAGCTGCACCGCCGGCTGGTGCGGTCCGGCTTGCCGTTCGGAACCTGCCTGGAGGCCGTATACCTGCACCCGTGTGGGTCCGAGGAGTTCCGGCCGATCCTGGGCGGCCGGATGCACACGCAGTATCCCGACGACCCCGCCAAGCGGTTCTTCACCTACCGCAACCGCGGCTACCTGCTGTCGCAGCCCGGCCTGCGCAGGCTGCTGGCCCAGGAGTGGCTCCGGTTCGGCTGGTTCTTCCTGGTGAGCCGCCGCGACCCCAAAGGTCTGCTGGAATGGGTTCGGTTGCGCCGCTTGGGGCGTCGCGAGCGATTCGGCAAGCCGGGAGGGTCCCGATGAGTTTCCTCGACGCCGCGGCTCAGTCCCGGACGTTCAGCCGCGCCCGGGCCGACCTGGTCGACGGGTTTCGCCGTCACGAGCTGTGGCTGCACCTGGGTTGGCAGGACATCAAGCAGCGCTACCGCCGCTCGGTGCTGGGACCGTTCTGGATCACGATCGCGACCGGCACCACCGCCGTCGCGATGGGTGGGCTGTATTCCAAGCTGTTTCACCTCGACCTCGCCGTGCACCTGCCCTACGTCACGCTCGGGTTGATCATCTGGAACCTGATCAACGCCGCAATCCTGGAGGGCGCCGACGTCTTCGTCGCCAACGAGGGCCTGATCAAACAGCTGCCGACGCCGTTGAGCGTGCACGTCTACCGGCTGGTGTGGCGGCAGATCATCCTGTTCGCGCACAACATCGTCATCTATGTCGTCGTCGCGATCATCTACCCCAAGCCGTGGTCGTGGGCCGACCTGTCGGTGCTCCCGGCGCTGGGGCTGATCGTGGTCAACGCCATCTGGGTGGCCCTGTGCTTCGGCATCCTGGCGACCCGCTACCGCGACATCGGTCCGCTGCTGTTCTCCATCGTGCAGTTGCTGTTCTTCATGACGCCGATCATCTGGAACGACGACACGTTGCGGCAGCAGGGCGCCGGCCGCTGGGCGAGCATCGTCGAACTCAACCCGCTGCTGCACTATCTGGACATCGTTCGTTCGCCGTTGCTGGGCTCCCATCAGGAGCTGCGGCACTGGGTGGTGGTGCTGGTGCTGACCGCCGTCGGCTGGCTGCTGGCGGCCTTCGCGATGCGGCAATACCGCGCCCGGGTGCCCTACTGGGTGTAGCTGACCTGGGCTTTAGCCCTTGTCGGAGGGTTGGTGTAGCTTCGAACGCATGTTCGATACTCGGCTTCACGAACACTGGGATCCCCCGCGGACCGAGCGGTCGCGTGCGCTGGTGGACCGGATGTGCGCGTCGTGGCGTTGCGAGGCGCGGTCGGCCGCGGACCGGTTGGATGCCATTGGCGAGTTGTTCGAGCTGCGCCGCGCCCAGCGCGGCGAGGCGGCCGATTGGGCGGTGGATACCTGGGCGGCGGTGGGCGCCGAGGTGGCCGCGGCGTTTCGGGTCAGCCTGGCCCTGGCGGGCAGCTACCTGCGTTACGCGCTGGCCATGCGCGCGCGCCTCCCGATGGTGGCCGAGGTGTTCCGGGCGGGCGAGATTGACTATCGGATGTTTCAGACGCTGGTGTATCGCACCGATTTGATCACCGATGAGGCGGTGCTCGCGGCGGTCGATGCCACCCTGGCGGCCAATGTGGCGCGTTGGCCGTCGATGACGCAGGGTCGGCTGGCCGCCCAGGTGGATCGGGTCGTGGCCCGCGCCGATGCCGATGCGGTGCGCCGGCGCCGAGAGGTCCAGCGTGATCGCGAGGTCTGGGTTGGTGATCGGGTCCAAAACGGGCTCTCGCAGATCAGCGGCACCCTGTTCGCCCCGGACGCGCACGCGTTGGATCAGCGGTTGGATGCGTTGGCGGCCACGGTGTGTGAGCACGATCGGCGTACCCGCGCCCAGCGCCGCGCCGATGCGCTGGGCGCGCTGGCCGCCGGCGCCGACCGGCTGGGCTGTCGGTGCGGGCGCGCTGGATTGTGCGGCCGGGGCGCGGCCGGCGGCCAGCGCGGTGGCGATTCATGTGATCGCCGAGCGGGCCACCCTCGACGGCACCGGCGGCGCGCCGGGCTCCGAACTCAACGCCGATGGGCTGATCCCCCCGGAACTGGTCGCCGAACTGGCCAAGTCGGCGAAGCTGGTGCCGCTGGTCCATCCCGGCGACGCGCCCCCGGAACCGGGGTATGTGCCGTCGACCGCGTTGGCTGATTTTGTGCGGTGTCGGGATTTGACGTGTCGCTGGCCCGGTTGTGATGCCCCGGCCGCCGGGTGCGATCTCGACCACACCATCCCCTACAGCCAGGGCGGGCCCACCCACGCGAGCAACCTCAAATGTTATTGCCGCACACATCATTTGGTGAAGACGTTCCTGGGCTGGGCCGAACGGCAACTGCCCGACGGCACGCTGATCCTGACCGCACCGACCGGGCACACCTATGTCACCACCCCGGGCAGCGCGCTGCTGTTCCCGAGTTTGTGCCGCGCGGTCGGCGGGTTCGCCGCCGCCGAGGCCGACCCGGCCGTCGATTACTGCGCCGAGCGCACCGCGATGATGCCCAAACGACGCCGCACCCGCGCCCAAGACCGCGCCTACCGCATCGCCACCGAACGCAACCACAACCGCCGAACCCGTCAAGCCCGCCGGGCCGCCGTCGTTGCCGCCCAAGGCGTACAACACCCGCCATCGGACCCCGACCCGCCGCCCTTTTGACGCGTACACCCTTGAGAATCCGTCAAGGATCCTTTGAGGATCCGAGTAGGCCGGCACCGGACCCTAACCCGATGAGCAGCACCATCTTGACCGACAACGAGCACGTCGCCATCATGCTTCGTGCCGACGCACCGGTCGGCCGCACGGCACGGGTCCACATGCGCAAGGCATTCGGCAACCTCCCCTGCTGTCGCCGGTCGTGGGCGAACCAGGGGAAGCGCTTCTTCCTGCACGGGTACGAGCGGACGTTCGAGGTCGAATTCGCTTGCGCGGAAACCGAACCCGGCACCGGCGTGGTGGTGGGCTCGGGCACCGTCGGGGAGATCGACGCGGCGCTGCGGCACCAGTTCGACCACACCACGTTGATCGCCGCGGACGACCCGCAGCGCGACCTGTTCGAGCTGCTGGCCGAGCGGGGCGTCATCGACCTGCGCATCATGGACAACACCGGGATGGAGGGTTCGGCGGCCTGGGTGTTCGACACCGCCGAGCAGATCGTCGGGCTGGCGACCGCGGGTCGGGTCTGGGTGTCGCGGATCAAGGCGCGTGAGAGCCGCAACCACGTGGTCACGCTGACCGCGGGACCGCTGTGACGGCCCGCGGTGACGGCGCGAAACGGTATGCGCGTGTACAACTAGATAAAGCGCTTGCCTGATACCGGTGACGGGCGGCCGCTTGGTGGTGTAACACTGATACGCCACGAATCGGATTCACGGCGCGTGTGTGATCGGCAAACGGCACCCGGGACGACTGGGCGAAAGGCGGGCGGACGTGAGCAAGGAAGCCCAATCAGTGGCCGACGCCGCGCGGGAGAACCTCGCCGCGGAGCTGGCCCGGCTGCGGCAGCGCCGCGATCGCCTGGAGGTCGAGGTCAAGAACGACCGCGGCATGGTCGGCGATCACGGGGACGCGGCCGAGGCGATACAGCGCGCCGACGAGCTGGTCGTCCTGGCCGACCGGATCAACGAACTGGACCGGCGGCTGCGCACCGGGCCCGCACAGCCCCAGCACCCCGGCGAGACCGAGACCCTGCCCGGCGGCACCGAGGTGACCCTGCGCTTCCCCGACGGCGAAGTCGTCACGATGCAGGTGATCTCCATCGTCGAGGAGACTCCCGCCGGCCGTGAGGGCGAGACGCTGACCGCCCGCAGCCCGCTGGGCCAGGCCCTGGCGGGACACAAGCCGGGCGACACGGTGACCTACTCGACCCCGCAGGGGGAAAACCAGGTCGAGCTGATCGCGGTGAAGCTGCCCCGCTAGCTCACCCATGCCTGCAGCCGCGCCGCGACACCTGAGTCTGACGACGCAGGTGATGCGTTTCGTCGTCACCGGCGGGCTGGCGGGAATCGTCGACTTCAGCCTCTACCTGGTGCTCTACAAGGTCGCGCACCTCCAGGTCGACCTGTCCAAGGCCACCAGCTTCGTGGTCGGCACCATCACCGCGTACCTGATCAACCGCCGATGGACGTTCCAGGCGGCGCCGAGCACGGCGCGGTTCGCCGCGGTCATGGTTCTCTACGGGATCACCTTCGCCGTGCAGGTGGGGCTCAACCACCTGTGCCTTGCCCTGCTGCACTACCGGGACTGGGCGATACCGGTCGCGTTCGTGATCGCGCAGGGCACCGCGACGGTGATCAACTTCGTCGTCCAGCGGGCGGTAATCTTCCGCATCCGCTGAGCCGCGCCGGCCAAGCGGTACCCTCTGTGACGATGTTGAGCGCGGACTTTCCCACCACCACCCGCCGGCTGACGGGCTTCGGCCGCACCGCCCCGTCGGTGGCGCGGGTGCTGCAGACCCGCGATCCCGAGGTGATCGCCAAGGCGGTGGCGCGGGCCGCGGACGCGGGCGGCCGGGGGGTGATCGCGCGCGGGCTGGGCCGCTCCTACGGCGACAACGCGCAGAACGGCGGCGGCCTGGTCATCGACATGACCGCGCTGAACACCATCCACTCCATCAGCGCCGACACCCGGCTGGTCGACGTCGACGCCGGCGTCAGCCTGGACCAGCTGATGAAGGCGGCGCTGCCGTTCGGGCTGTGGGTCCCGGTGCTGCCGGGAACCCGCCAGGTGACCGTCGGCGGCGCCATCGCCTGCGACATCCACGGCAAGAACCATCACAGCGCGGGCAGCTTCGGCAACCACGTGCGGTCGATGGACCTGCTCATGGCCGACGGCACCGTCCGCACGATCACCCCCGACGGCCCGGACGCTTCGGACACCGAGCTGTTCTGGGCCACCATCGGGGGCAACGGCCTGACCGGCATCGTGCTGCGCGCCACCATCGCCATGACGCCGACGGAGACGGCGTACTTCATCGCCGACGGCGTCGCCACCAAGGACCTCGACGAGACCGTCGCCGTCCACCTCGACGGCAGCGAAAGCAGATACACCTACTCGAGCGCCTGGTTCGACCTGATCAGCCCGCCGCCGAAGCTCGGCCGGGCCGCGGTCAGCCGGGGCAGCCTGGCAACGCTGGATCAGCTGCCGGCAAAGCTCGCGAGGAACCCGCTGAAATTCGATGCGCCGCAACTGTTGTCGGTGCCGGACGTGTTTCCGGTCAGCGCCATGAACAAGCTGTCGTTCATGGCGATCGGCGAGGTCTACTACCGGCTGGGCGGCACCTACACCGGCAAGGTCATGAACCTGTCGCAGTTCTACCACATGCTCGACCTGGTCAGTGGCTGGAACAATGCTTACGGCCCAAGGGGTTTCGCGCAGCACCAGTTCCTGGTCCCGCCGGACGCGATGGACGAGTTCAAGGAAATCATCCGCTGGATCCAGACCCGCGGCCACTACTCGGCGCTCAACGTGTTCAAGCTCTTCGGCCCGGGCAACCGCGCGCCGTTGAGTTTCCCAATGGCCGGCTGGAACGTCGCGATGGACTTCCCCAACAAGCCCGGGGTCAACGAGTTCCTCAACGAACTCGACCGCCGGGTGCTCGAGTTCGGCGGGCGGGTGTACACCGCCAAGGACTCCCGCACCACCGCCGACACCTTCCACGCCATGTATCCGCGCATCGACGAGTGGATCGCGGTGCGCCGCAAGGCCGACCCGTTGCGGGTGTTCGCCTCCGACATGGCCCGACGTTTGGAGCTGCTGTAGATGGTGCGCCAATGGTTTTAGACGCGGTGGGAAATCCGCAGACCATCCTGCTGCTCGGCGGCACGTCCGAGATCGGGCTGGCCATCTGCGAGCGCTACCTGCAGAACGCGCACGCGCGCATCGTGCTGGCCGCGATGCCCGACGACCCGCGCCGCGACGACGCGGTGGCGCAGATGAAGGCGGCTGGCGCGCGATCGGTGGAGCTGATCGACTTCGAGGCCACCGACACCGACAGCCACCCGAAGATGATCGAGCAGGCGTTCGCCGGCGGCGACGTCGACGTGGCCATCGTCGCGTTCGGTTTGCTCGGGGACGCCGAAGAGCTGTGGCAAAACCAGCGCAAGGCGGTGCAGATCGCCGAAATCAACTACACCGCAGCGGTTTCGGTGGGTGTGCTGCTGGGCGAGAAGATGCGTGCCCAGGGCTTCGGCCAGATCATCGCGATGAGCACCGTGGCCGGCGAGCGGGTGCGGCGGTCCAACTTCGTCTACGGCTCCACCAAGGCGGGCCTGGACGGCTTCTACCTCGGGCTGTCGGAGGCGTTGCGCGAGTACGGGGTTCGCGTGCTGGTGATCCGGCCCGGCCAGGTGCGGACCCGGATGAGTGCGCACATCAAGGAAGCCCCGTTGACCGTCGACAAGGAGTACGTCGCCAACCTCGCGGTGACCGCGGCCGCAAAAGGTAAGGAATTGGTTTGGGCGCCAGCAGCGTTCCGGTACGTGATGATGGTGTTGCGACACATCCCGCGGAGCGTCTTCCGCAAGCTGCCAATCTGACCATGCGCAATGCACTGGCCGGCCTCGGCCAGGTGGTCGTGGCGGCGGTGGTCGCCGTCGCCGTCGCGGTGGTGTCTCTGATCGCGATCGCCGGCGTCCAGTGGCCCGCCTTCCCGTCGTCCAACCAGCTGCACGCGCTGACGACCGTCGGGCAGGTCGGCTGCCTGGCCGGGCTGCTCGCCGTCGGCTGGCTGTGGCGGCGCGGCGGCCGCTACCCGCGGCTGCTGGCCCGGCTGGGCGGGCTGGTCTTCGTGTCCGCGTTCTCGGTGGTGACGCTGGGCATGCCGCTGGGCGCGACCAAGCTCTACCTGTTCGGCATCTCCGTCGACCAGCAGTTCCGCACCGAATACCTGACCCGGCTCGCCGACAGCCCCGCGCTGCGCGACATGACCTACGTCGGGCTGCCGCCGTTCTACCCGCCGGGGTGGTTCTGGATCGGCGGGCGCGCGGCGGCCCTGACGGGGACGCCGGCCTGGGAGATCTACAAGCCGTGGGCCATCACGTCGATCACCATCGCGGTCGCGGTCGCGCTGGTGCTGTGGTGGCGGATGATCCGGTTCGAGTACGCGCTGATCGTCACCGCCGCGACCGCGGCGGTGACGCTGGCCTACAGCTCGCCGGAGCCGTACGCCGCGATGATCACGGTGCTGCTGCCGCCGGTGCTGGTGCTGACGTGGTCGGGCTTGCGCGCCGGCGAGCGGCGCGGGGGCTGGGCGGCGGTGGTCGGCGCCGGGCTGTTCCTCGGCTGGACGGCGACCTGGTACCTGCTGCTGCTGGCCTTCACCGCGTTCACGATGACGCTGATGGCCCTGCTGCTGGCCGGGTCGCGGTGGCGGCGCGCGGGATTCGGGGTCGCCCTCGACCCGCTGCGCCGGTTGGGGCTGATCGCCGTCATCGCGGCGGCCATCGGGGCCACGACCTGGCTGCCGTTCGCGTTGCGGGCGGCGAGCAGCCCGGTCAGCAACTCCGGCAGCGCCCAGCACTACCTGCCCGCCGACGGCGCGGAGCTGACCTTCCCGATGCTGCAGTTCTCGCTGCTGGGCACCGTCTGCATGCTGGGCACCGTGTGGCTGGTGGTGCGCGCCCGCTCGTCGGTGCGGGCCGGGGCCCTGGCCATCGGCGTGCTGGCCGTCTACCTGTGGTCGCTGTTGTCGATGCTGACCACGCTGGTGCGCACCACGCTGCTGTCGTTCCGGCTGCAACCGACGCTGACCGTGCTGCTCGTCGCGGCCGGGGCGTTCGGCTTCGTCGAGGGCGCGCGGTGGCTGGCCGGGCGCAGCCGCGGTGTGGTCCCGGTGGCCGGCGCGATCGGGCTGGCCGCGGCGATCGCCTTCAGCCAGGACATCCCCGACGTGCTGCGGCCCGACCTGACCATCGCCTACACCGACACCGACGGCCACGGCCAGCGCGGCGACCGCCGGCCGCCCAGCTCGGAGAAGTTCTACGCCGAGATCGACGCCGCGATCCTGCGCGTCACGGGCAGGCCGCGCGACCAGACCGTGGTGATGACCGCCGACTACAGCTTCCTGTCCTACTACCCCTACTGGGGCTTTCAGGGGCTGACGTCGCACTACGCCAACCCGCTGGCGCAGTTCGACCTGCGGGCCGCGCAGATCAACAAGTGGTCCACGCTCAAGACCGCCGACGACTTCGTCCACGCCCTGGACACCTCGCCGTGGCCGCCGCCGACGGTGTTCCTCATGCGCCGCGGGGCGAACGGCAACTACACGCTGCGGCTGGCCCAGGACGTCTACCCCAACCAGCCCAACGTTCGCCGCTACACCGTCGACCTGCGGGCCGCCCTGTTCGACGACCCGCGGTTCGTGGTGCAGACCATCGGCCCGTTTGTGCTGGCCATCCGCGGACCGGCGACGGGCGGCTGATGGCCACCGAGACCTCACCCGCCTCGGCCGAAGAACTACGATCAACCCCCGTGAGCGACACGGGAGCGAACCACCGGATCGCTCGCGCCGTTGCCGTCGTCGCCGGCCTGCTCGGGGCGCTGCTGGCCATCGCCACCCCGGTGCTGCCGGTCAACCAGACCACCGCCCAGCTGAACTGGCCGCAGAACGGCACGTTCGAGAGCGTCGACGCGCCGCTGATCGGCTATGTGGCCACCGAGCTGAACGTCAGCGTGCCCTGCGCCGCCGCCGCCGGGCTGGCCGGACCGCAGAACACCGGCAAGACGGTGCTGCTGTCGACGGTTCCCAAGCAGGCCCCGAAGGCCGTCGACCGCGGGCTGCTCATCCAGCGCGCCAACGACGAGCTGGTGCTCGTGGTGCGCAACGTCCCGGTCGTCACCGCCCCGCTCAGTCAGGTGCTGAGCCCGGCCTGCCAGCGGCTGACCTTCACCGCGCACGCCGAGCGGGTGACCGCGGAGTTCGTCGGGCTCAAGCAGGGGCCCAACGCCGAGCATCCCGGCTCGCCGCTGCGCGGTGAGAAGAGCGGGTACGACTTCCGGCCGCAGATCGTCGGCGTCTTCACCGACCTGGCCGGGCCCACGCCCCCGGGCCTGAGCTTCTCGGCGACCGTCGACACCCGCTACAGCAGCAGCCCCACGCCGCTGAAGCTGGCCGCGATGGTCCTCGGGGTGGCGCTGACGGTCGCCGCCCTGATCGCGCTGTACGTCCTGGACAGCGCGGACGGCACCCGACACCGGCGCTTCCTGCCGCCGCGCTGGTGGTCGATCGGCGGCCTGGACGCCCTGGTCATCGCCGTGCTGACGTGGTGGCATTTCGTCGGCGCCAACACCTCCGACGACGGCTACATCCTGACCATGGCCCGGGTGTCCGAGCACGCCGGGTACATGGCCAACTACTACCGGTGGCTGGGCACCCCGGAGGCGCCGTTCGGCTGGTACTACGACCTGCTGGCGCTGTGGGCCCACATCAGCACCACCAGCGTCTGGATGCGGCTGCCGACCCTGGCCATGGCGCTGACGTGCTGGTGGGTGATCAGCCGCGAGGTCATCCCCCGCCTGGGCCACGCCGTCAAGCGCAGCCGGGCCGCGGCGTGGACCGCGGCGGGCATGTTCCTGGCGACGTGGCTGCCGCTCGACAACGGCCTGCGGCCCGAGCCGATCATCGCCCTGGGAATCCTGCTCACCTGGTGCTCGGTGGAACGGGCGGTGGCCACCAACCGGCTGCTGCCGGTGGCGATCGCGTGCATCATCGGCGCGCTGACGCTGTTCTCCGGGCCGACCGGCATCGCGTCCATCGGCGCCCTGCTGGTGGCGATCGGGCCGTTACGCACGATCGTGCACCGCCGCTCCAAGCGGTTCGGGGCGCTGCCGCTGCTGGCGCCCATCGCGGCCGCGGTCACCGTCACCGCGATCCTGATCTTCCGCGATCAGACCCTGGCCGGCGAGATGCAGGCCACCGCGCTCAAGCGGGCGCTGGGGCCCAGCCTGAGCTGGTTCGACGAGCACATCCGCTACGAGCGGCTGTTCATGGCCAGCCCCGACGGGTCGGTCGCCCGCCGCTTCGCGGTGCTGGCGCTGGTCCTCGCGCTCGGCATCACAGTGGCAATGTCGTTGCGCAAGGGGCGGATTCCGGGCACCGCGGCCGGACCGAGCCGCCGCATCGTCGGCATCACCATCATCTCGTTCGTGGCGATCATGTTCACCCCCACCAAGTGGACACACCACTTCGGGGTGTTCGCCGGGCTGGCCGGGTCGCTGGGTGCGCTGGCCGCGGTCGCGGTGACGTCCGCCGCGATGCGTTCGCGGCGCAACCGCACCGTGTTCGCCGCCGTGGTGCTGTTCCTGGCGGCGTTGTCGTTCGCCAGCGTCAACGGCTGGTGGTACGTGTCCAATTTCGGTGTGCCATGGTCGAATTCGTTCCCACAATGGCATTACGCGTTTGCCACCGCGCTGCTCGGGCTGACGGTGCTGGTGCTGCTGCTGGCGGCCTGGTTCCACTTCATCGCCCCGGACTCGGCGGGCTCCCAACGGCCTCCCGAAACCCGGGTGGCCGCAATCGTCCAGTCCCCGTTGGCGATTGCGGCGTGGGCGCTGGTGATCTTCGAGGTGGCGTCGCTGACCCTGGCGATGACCGAGCAGTATCCGGCGTGGTCGGTGGGCCGGTCCAACCTCGAGGCGCTGACCGGCACGTCCTGCGGGCTGGCCGAGGACGTCCTGGTGGAGCCGGATCCCAACGCCGGGATGCTGCCGCCGGTGACGGCCCCGGTGGCCGACGCCCTGGGGGCCGGCCTGTCGGAAGCGTTCACGCCCAACGGAATTCCCGCCGACGTCCGCGCCGACCCGGTGATGGAACGTCCCGGCGACCGCAGCTTCGTCACCGACGAAGAGAAGGGCACCAGCAACCAGGCCGGCACCGAGGGCGGCACCAGCGCCGCTCCGGGCATCAACGGCTCCCGCGCCCAGCTGCCGTACAACCTGGATCCGGCCCGCACCCCGGTGCTGGGCAGCTGGCAGTCCGGCATCCAGGTGCCCGCCCGGCTGCGCTCGGCGTGGTACCGGCTGCCCGACCCGCGGGACCTGCCGGGGCCGCTGCTGGTGGTGTCGGCGGCGGGCCGCTTCGACCCGCGCGAGGTGCAGCTGCAGTGGGCCACCGACGCCGGGGCGGCGAGCGGACACCCGGGCGGGTCGTTCCAATTCTTCGACGTCGGGGCGTCACCGGCCTGGCGCAACCTGCGGCTGCCGATGTCGTGGATTCCGCAGGGCGCCACCCAGATTCGGCTGGCCGTCGATGACGAGGACCTGGCGCCGCAGCACTGGATCGCCGTCACGCCGCCGCGGATTCCGCGGCTCCGCACGCTGCAGCAGGTGGTGGGCTCGGCCGACCCGGTCTTCCTGGACTGGCTGGTGGGCCTGGCGTTCCCGTGCCAGCGGCCGTTCGGCCATCAAAACGGCGTCGACGAAACCCCGAAGTGGCGGATCCTGCCGGACCGGTTCGGCGCCGAAGCCAACTCGCCCGTCATGGACAACAACGGCGGCGGCCCGCTGGGCGTCACCGAGTTGCTGGTGAAGGCGACCACGGTGGCCAGTTACCTCAAAGACGACTGGCCGCGAGACTGGGGCAGTCTACAGCGGCTGACGCCCTACTACCCCAATGCCCAGCCCGCCCGCCTGCAACTGGGGACGGCCACGCGCAGCGGCCTGTGGAGCCCGGCGCCGCTGCGCCGGGGTTAACCCAGCGCACGTCACAGCTAGGGAGCGGGATGTTGGATGTCAGCTTGGTGGCCGGATATCGTGCACGCGACAGCAGGCAGATCGAGCAAGCTAATCGGTCAGCCTTTGCGTCTCCTGCGCCGTTGTCTCACAGGAGGCACCGACAATGTTGGTACAGACCGCCGCATGAACTGGTCGAAGTGAGGGACAGTAAATGCGGCATAGCCATGACTCGGCGTATACAGAAGGCCCTTCTCAATCAGCCCGGCGCGAGTCGGGCCGCACTGCTCTGAAGTCCGCTTCAAGAGGCGGGCGACAGCGATGGCGGGTTGCGGGTCCGGACCAAGTTCAGCCATTGCCCTGAGATAGGCCTGTTCTAGTTCGGTGGCGCGATCCAGTCGCACCCGAAAAAAGCTGCTGTCTAGCTTCTCTTCGTAGACAGGCTGGGCGTGTTGCACGTCCGCCCGGGTGATTCGATTGTCGGATGCCAAAGGCCATACGGCATAGCCAAGTTCCTGTATGAAATACGGGTATCGCCCCGTCACCTCATTCGCAAGTTGCAGTGCATCAGGTTCGAAGGTGACGCCTTCCGCCATAGCCGGCTCATAGAGTGCCGCATGTGCATCAGCCTCGGAAAGAACACCGATGTCAGGAAACTTGAAAAGGCGCTCGGCGTAAGATTTTGCCTCGCCAGCAAGTTCAGCAATTTGGGGTAGACCAGCACCGACCATGGTGATCGGAAGTTCTCGTTGAACGGTCTTATGTATGGCGGCGACCACCGCTTCCAGCTGATCGCGACGCAGGAACTGAATCTCGTCGAGAAGCAGCACCACGCCTGTATGGTGCTCTGCAGCCGCCTCACCCACAGCTACAAGGAGTTCGGTTAAGTCGGTTGCGAGCTCGCCGGAGTCCGCGACTCCTTCTGCGGCGTCCGTATCGAGACCCGCGGTTATCTTGCCGTCCGGATCAATGGCGATGGTGAACGATTTGATCACCGCCGCCAGCCGCCGCGCCCGATCGCCCCAACGCGCCTTCGATGACATTTCAAACAGGGCGGATCGAAACCCTCGCGCGAGCTGTCGGCGGAAGTCGTCGTTATCGTGCTTGCTGACCTCTAGATCGAGGGTGGCCCACTTGCGGGCAGCGGCCTTCTTTCGGAACTGACCCAGTAGCACTGTTTTGCCCACGCCGCGCAGCCCGGTAATGATCATCGATTGCTCAGTGCGGCCACGCTCAAGCCTCGACAGCAGTACGTCGAACGAATCCAGTTGGTCGTCGCGCCCGACGATCAGCGGTGGTGTCGCGCCTGCATTGGGGGTGTATGGGTTGACGTGAGGATCCATTTGCAAGCTTTATAGCATCTTTTTAGTTTTAGATAAAACATACTAAGGCTTACAAGCCCGTGCCGCCCTCCAGGACCTCGCTCTCGTCTGCTGAGTTGGCTCGAAGTCTTGCCGCAGCTGATCGGTAAGCCTACACTTACGGTTCGTGGTTACTTACCAATCCGGGGACGACGCATGGCTGGCCCTGGCGGATCGCACGCGACGGGCGATCGTCGAGCGCCTCGCGCACGGCCCCGCGGCGGTCGGCGAACTGGCCCGCGAGCTGCCGGTCAGCCGGCCGGCCGTCTCGCAGCACCTCAAGGTGCTCAAGTGCGCCGGGCTGGTGCGCGACCGCGCGGCCGGAACGCGGCGCGTCTACCAGCTCGACCCGGCCGGCCTCGAGGCGATGCGCGCCGACCTGGACCGGTTCTGGACGCAGGCCCTGGCCAACTACGCGACCACGCTCAACCGGGAGGGACCAGAAGGGAGACGCTCATGACCCAGCCACGAACCCCGAGCATCCGCCATCACGTCATCGTCGACGCCGGGATCGAGCGCGCGTTCGCCGTCTTCACCGAGCGGTTCGGCGACTTCAAGCCGCGCGAGCACAACCTGCTTTCCGTCCCGATCGCCGAGACGACCTTCGAGCCCCACGTGGGCGGACACATCTACGACCGCGGCGTCGACGGCAGCGTGTGCCGATGGGCGCGGGTGCTGGTCTACGAGCCGCCCCGCCGCCTGGTGTTCAGCTGGGACATCGGCCCAACCTGGCAGCTCGAAACCGACCAGTCCAGGACCAGCGAGGTCGAGGTGCGCTTCACCGCGGAAGCCGGCGAGCGCACCCGCGTCGACCTGGAACACCGCCACCTCGACCGGCACGGCCCGGGCTGGCGGTCGGTCGCCGACGGGGTCGACGGCGACGCCGGCTGGCCGCTGTACCTGGGTCGCTACGCCGGCCTGTTCGCCGCGGGGGTGCGGCGATGACCGCCAACGAGGCCCCCGCCGAATCCCTGATGAGCATGGCCCGCGCGGAACGGTCCGACCTCGCGGACTTCCTGGCCACCCTGAGCCCGCAGGACTGGGCGGCGCCCAGCCTCTGCTCCGAATGGAGCGTCAAAGACGTTGTCGCGCACGTGATCAGCTATGAGGAGCTCGGGACGCTGGGACTGCTCAGGCGCTTCGCGAAGGGCTGGATCGTGCGGGCCAATCAGGTGGGCGTCGACGAGTTCGCGGCGCGCAGCCCGGATCAGCTGCTGGAGTTTCTCCGCGATCACCTCCAGCCGCGCGGGCTGACGGCCGGCTTCGGCGGGATGATCGCGCTCGTCGACGGCACGATCCATCACCAGGACATCCGCCGCGCGCTGGGCCGGCCGCGCACCGTCCCGGCCGATCGGCTGGTGCGGGTTCTGGGCCTGGTGCCCGGCAACCCCCGGCTCGGCGCCGGGCGGCGGATCCGGGGGCTGCGCCTGCGCGCCACCGACGTCGACTGGGCGCACGGCAGCGGACCGGAGGTGACCGGCGCTGGCGAGGCCCTGCTCATGGCGATGTCGGGCCGCCGCGCGGCGCTGGCCGACCTCGACGGTCCCGGCCTCGCAAAGCTGGCGCGGCGGCTGCCCGAATAACCGCCCGAACAACCCCGCGAATAACCCCACGCCCTTGGCCGCGTCCGTCGCGGGGGTCCACAGCGCCGTCCCCTACGATCGAGCCTCGTGCCCCACGACGGTAGCCAGCGATCGCAGCGGACCCCGCGGTTGGTCGCCGTCGTCGCGGGTTTGGTGGGCCTGCTGCTGTGCGGGATCGTGCCGTTGCTGCCGGTCAAGCAGACGACGGCGACCGTGCTGTGGCCGCAGGGCAACACTGAAGGCCCCGCCGGGCACGTCAGCCAGGTCACCGCGCCGCTGGTGTCCGGGGCGCCGCGCGCGCTCGACATCTCCATCCCCTGCCCGGCGATCGCCACGCTGCCGCCCGACGGCGGTTTGGTGCTCTCCACGCTGCCGGCCGGCGGCGTGGACGCCGGCAAGAACGGGCTGTTCGTGCGCGCCGACAAGAACGCGATCGTCGTGGCGTTCCGGGACACGGTGGCCGCGGTGGCGCAGCGCTCGGCGGTCGCCGCCGGCGGCTGCAGCGTGCTGCACATCTGGGCGGACGCCGGCGTCACCGGCGCGGACTTCGTCGGCATTCCCGGCGCGACGGGCCTGCTGCCGTCCGAGAAGAAGCCGCAGGTCGGCGGGATCTTCACGGACCTGAAGGTGCCGCCGCAGCCCGGGCTGTCGGCCCGCGTCGACATCGACACCCGCTTCATCACCGCGCCGACCGCCCTGAAGGAGGCGGTGATGGTCGTCGGCGCGCTCGCGGTGCTGGCCGCCATCGTGGCGCTGGCCGTGCTGGACCGCCGCAGCCGCGGCGGAAAGCTGGTCAACTGGCGGGCGCCGATCGCCTGGCTGTCGCGGTACCGGCCGCACGAGCACTGGGCCACCTGGTGGCGCGTCGGGTGGGCCACCTGGCTGACCGACGCCGGGGTGATCGCGACGCTGGCGCTGTGGCACGTCATCGGGGCCACCTCGTCGGACGACGGCTACAACCTGACCATCGCCCGCGTCGCGCCGAAGGCCGGCTACGTCGCCAACTACTACCGGTACTTCGGGACGACGGACGCGCCCTTCGACTGGTATCTGTCGGCGCTGTCGAAATTCGCGTCGGTGAGCACCGCCGGCGTGTGGATGCGCATCCCGGCCACGCTCGCCGGGATCGCGTGCTGGCTGATCATCGGGCACTGGGTGCTGCGACGGCTGGGCCCCGCGCGGGGCGGCCTGGCGGCCAACCGGGTCGCGGTGTTCACCGCGGGCGTGGTGTTCCTGGCCGCGTGGCTGCCGTTCAACAACGGCCTGCGGCCCGAGCCGCTGATCGCACTGGGCGTGCTGCTCACCTGGATGCTCGTCGAGCGCGCCATCGCGCTGGGGCGGCTGGCCCCCGCCGCGGTCGCGATCGTCGTCGCGATGCTGACCGCGACGCTGGCGCCGCAGGGATTGATCGCCGTCGCCGCGCTGCTGACCGGCGCCCGGGCCATCGCCCGAACGATCCGCCGGCGCCGGGCGACCGACGGCCTGCTGGCGCCGCTGCTGGTGCTGGCCGCCTCGCTGTCGCTGATCACCGTGGTGGTGTTCCGCAGCCAGACGCTGGCCACCGTCGCCGAGTCGGCCCGCATCAAGTACAAGGTCGGCCCGACGATCGCGTGGTACCAGGACTTCCTGCGCTACTACTTCCTCACCGTGGAGTCCAACCCCGACGGGTCGATGTCACGTCGGTTCGCCGTGCTGGTGATGCTGCTGTGCATGTTCGGCGGGCTGGTGGTGCTGCTGCGGCGCGGCGGGGTGCCGGGGCTGGCCAGCGGCCCGGCGTGGCGCCTGATCGGCACCACCGCGGTGGGCCTGCTGCTGCTGCACTTCACGCCGACCAAGTGGGCCGTGCAGTTCGGCGCGTTCGCGGGCCTGGCCGGCGCCCTGGGCGCGCTCGCCGCGTTCACCTTCACCCGCATCGGCCTGCACAGCCGGCGCAACCTGACGCTGTACGTCACCGCGCTGCTGTTCGTGCTGGCGTGGGCGACGTCGGGCATCAACGGCTGGTTCTACGTCGGCAACTACGGGGTGCCGTGGTTCGACATCCAGCCGGTGATCGCCAGCCACCCGGTGACGTCGATGTTCCTGACGCTGTCGATCCTGACCGGGCTGCTGGCCGCCTGGTACCACTTCCGCATGGACTACGCCGGGCACACCGAGGTCAAGGACAGCCGGCGCAACCGCGTGCTGGCCTCCACCCCGCTGCTGGTGGTCGCGACGATCATGGTCGTCGGCGAGGTCGCCTCGCTGGCCAAGGGCGTCGCCGTCCGCTACCCGCTGTACACCACCGGCAAGGCCAACCTGGCCGCGATCACGTCGGGCCTTTCGCCGACCAGCTGCGCGATGGCCGACGACGTGCTGGCCGAGCCCGACCCCAATGTCGGCCTGCTGCAACCGGTTCCGGGGCAGTCGTTCGGGCCCGACGGCCCACTCGGCGGCGCCAACCCCGTCGGCTTCAAGCCCGAGGGCGTCGGCAACGACCTGCAGTCCGACCCGGTGGTGAGCAAGCCCGGGGTGGTCAACTCCGACGCCTCGCCCAACAAGCCCAACGTCGCCTACAGCGACTCCGCGGGCACAGCGGGCGGCAAGGGGCCGGTCGGGGTGAACGGGTCGCACGCGGCGCTGCCGTTCGGCCTGGACCCGGCCCGCACCCCGGTGATGGGCAGCTACGGCGAGAACACGCTGGCCGCCACCGCGACGTCGGCGTGGTACCAGTTGCCGCCGCGCACCGGCGACCGGCCGCTGGTGGTGGTCTCCGCCGCCGGCGCGATCTGGTCGTACAAGGAGGACGGCACCTTCACCTACGGGCAGTCGCTGAAACTGCAGTGGGGCGTGGCCCGTCCCGACGGCACCACCCAGGCGCTCGGCGAGGTGTATCCGATCGACTTCGGGCCGCAGCCGGCGTGGCGCAACCTGCGGTTCCCGCTGGCGTGGGCGCCGCCGGAGGCCAACGTGGCGCGCATCGTCGCCTACGACCCGAACCTGAGCTCCGAGCAGTGGTTCGCGTTCACGCCGCCGCGGGTCCCGGTGCTGGAAACCCTGCAGCAGCTGATCGGGTCGAACACGCCCGTGATGCTGGACATCGCCACCGCCGCCAACTTCCCGTGCCAGCGGCCCTTCGCCGAACACCTTGGCGTTGCGGAACTTCCGCGCTACCGCATCCTGCCCGAGCGCAAGCAGACGGCGGTCTCGTCGAACCTGTGGCAGTCCAGCGAGGCCGGCGGCCCGTTCCTGTTCCTGCAGGCGATGCTGCGCACGTCGACGATCTCGACCTACCTGCGCGGTGACTGGTACCGGGATTGGGGATCGGTCGAGCAGTACTACCCGCTGGTGCCGACCGAGCAGGCGCCGGACGCCGTCATCGACCAGGGCGTGATCACGGTGCCCGGGTGGAGTCGGCAGGGACCGATTAGGGCGCTGCCGTGAACCGCGACGTGCGGGTGACGCGCTGGGTGGCGACGATCGCCGGGTTGCTCGGCTTCGTGCTGTCGGTCGCGACGCCGCTGCTGCCCGTCGTGCAGACCACCGCGACGCTGAACTGGCCGCAGAACGGGCAGCTGAACAGCGTTACGGCGCCGCTGATTTCGCTGAACCCGGTCGACGTGACGGTCACCGCGCCGTGCTCGATGGTGCGCGGCCTGCCGCCCGAGGGCGGGGTGGTGCTGAGCACCGCGCCGAAAAAGGGCAAGGACGCCGCGCTCAACGCGTTGTTCGTCGTCGTCAACGGCAAGCGCGTCGACGTCACCGACCGAAACGTGGTGATCGCCAGCGTGTCCCGGGACCAGGCCACGTCGCCCCAGTGTCAGCGCATCGAGGTCACCTCCACCCGCGCCGGCACCTTCGCGACGTTCGTCGGGTTGACCGATCCCGCGGGCAAGCCGGTGGGCGGCGGGTTCCCCGATCCCAACCTGCGCCCCCAGATCGTCGGGGTGTTCACGGATCTGACCGGCCCCGCCCCGCCCGGGGGGCGGCTGTCGGCGACCATCGACACGCGCTTCTCAACCACGCCGACGACCCTGAAGCTGGTTGCGATGGTGGCCGCGATCGTGTCGACGATCGTCGCGCTCGTCGCCCTGTGGCGGCTGGACCAGCTGGACGGCCGGCGGATGCAGCGCTGGATCCCGACCCGCTGGCGCAAGTTCACCCTGGTCGACGCCACGGTGATATTCGGGTTCCTGCTGTGGCATCTGATCGGGGCGAACTCGTCGGACGACGGCTACATCCTGGGCATGGCCCGGGTCGCCGACCACGCCGGCTACATGTCCAACTACTTCCGCTGGTTCGGCAGCCCGGAGGACCCGTTCGGCTGGTACTACAACCTGCTGGCACTGATGACCCACGTCAGCGACGCCAGCCTGTGGATGCGGTTGCCGGACCTGATCGCCGGCCTGGTGTGCTGGCTGCTGCTGTCGCGTGAGGTGCTGCCCCGGCTGGGGCCGGCGGTGACGTCCAGCAAGGCCGCGAACTGGGCGGCGGGCCTGGTGCTGCTGACCGCGTGGATGCCGTTCAACAACGGCCTGCGCCCGGAGCCGATCATCGCGCTCGGGTCGCTGCTCACCTGGGTGCTGATCGAGCGGTCGATGTGCGCGTCCCGGCTGACGCCCGCGGCGCTGGCGGTGGTGACGGCCGCGTTCACCCTGGGGGTGCAGCCCACCGGGCTGATCGCGGTGGCCGCGCTGGTGGCCGGGGGCCGTCCGATCCTGCGCATCCTGGTGCACCGCCACCGCGTGGTGGGCACCTGGCCGCTGGTGGCCCCGATGCTGGCCGCCGGGTTCGTCATCCTCACCGTGGTGTTCGCCGACCAGACCCTGTCAACGGTGTTGGAGGCCACCAGGATTCGCACCGCGATCGGGCCGAGCCAGGCCTGGTACACCGAGAACCTGCGCTACTACTACCTCATCCTGCCGACGGTCGACGGTTCGCTGTCGCGGCGGTTCGGGTTCTTGATCACCGCGCTGAGCCTGTTCACCGCGGTGTTCATCATGTTGCGGCGCAAGCGAATTCCGGGTGTGGCCCGCGGGCCGGCGTGGCGGCTGATGGGTGTCATCTTCGCCACGATGTTCTTCCTGATGTTCACCCCGACCAAGTGGGTGCACCACTTCGGGTTGTTCGCCGCGGTGGGCGCGGCGATGGCCGCGCTGACCACCGTGCTGGTGTCGCCGTCGGTGCTGCGCTGGTCGCGCAACCGGATGGCGTTCCTGGCGGCGCTGCTGTTCCTGATGGCGCTGTGCTTCGCCACAACCAACGGGTGGTGGTACGTCTCCAGCTACGGCGTGCCGTTCAACAGCACCATGCCGAAGATCGCCGGAATCAGCGTAAGCGCAGTCTTTTTCGCCCTGTTCGCCGTCGCCGCACTGTACGCGGCCTGGCTGCACTTCGCCGCCAGGAGCCACGGCGAGGGCCGGCTGGCGCGGGCGGTGACGACCGCGCCGATCCCGATCGCGGCCGGATTCATGGCGGTGGTGTTCGTCGCGTCGATGGTGGCCGGGATCGTGCGCCAGTACCCCACCTACTCCAACGGCTGGGCCAACCTGCGCGAGTTCGCCGGGGGCTGCGGGCTGGCCGACGACGTGCTCGTCGAGCCGGACAGCAACGCCGGCTTCATGCCGGCCCTCCCCGGCGATTACGGCCCGCTGGGGCCGCTGGGCGGGCTCAACCCGGTCGGGTTCGGCTCCAACGGGGTGCCGGAACACACTGTCGCCGAGGCGATTCGGATGACGCCCAACCAGCCCGGCACGGACTACGACTGGGACGCGCCGACCAAGCTGACCGCGCCGGGCGTCAACGGCTCGACGGTGCCGCTGCCGTACGGGCTCGACCCCGGCCGGGTTCCGCTGGCCGGCAGCTACACCGCCGGTCCGCAACAGCAGAGCAGGCTGACGTCGGCGTGGTACCAGCTGCCTAAGCCCGACGACGGGCATCCGCTGGTCGTGGTGACCGCCGCGGGCAAGATCGCCGGCAACAGCGTGCTGCACGGGCACACCACCGGGCAGACGCTGGTGCTGGAGTACGGCATGCCCGGCCCCGGTGGCGAGGTGGTGCCCGCGGGGCGGCTGGTGCCCTACGACCTCTACGGCGAGCAGCCGAAGGCGTGGCGCAACCTGCGCTTCGCGCGGTCCCAGATGCCCGCCGGCGCCGTCGCGGTCCGGGTGGTGGCCGAGGACCTGTCGCTGACGCCCGAGGACTGGATCGCGGTGACCCCGCCGCGGGTGCCCGAGCTGCGCTCCCTGCAGGAGTACGTCGGCTCGTCGCAGCCGGTGCTGCTGGACTGGGCGGTGGGGCTGGCCTTCCCCTGCCAGCGGCCGATGCTGCACGCCAACGGCGTCACCGAGATCCCGAAGTTCCGGATCACCCCGGACTACACGGCCAAGAAGATGGACACCGACACCTGGGAGGACGGCACCAACGGCGGGCTGCTGGGCATCACCGACCTGCTGCTGCGCGCCCACGTGATGTCGACCTACCTGTCGCGCGACTGGGGCCGCGACTGGGGTTCGCTGCGCAAGTTCGACACCATTTCAGACGCCCAGCCCGCGCAACTGGACCTGGGCACCGCGACCCGCAGTGGCTGGTGGTCGCCCGGCGAGATCCGAATCAAACCGTGAGTCGCGCATTGCACAATTTGGCGCCGGTCGAATAGCGACCATTAATTTACGTCTCGGTAATTCACCGCTTCGGGTTTGATTTCGGCCACCCCGGGTCAATACTTATTTCCCTTGCGAGGGAACTAACACAACGCCGAAAAGGTGGCCCGATGCACACACTGACCCGTTTGGGTGCCTGCGCAGCAACGCTGACTGTGGTGATCTCCCCGGCGGCGACATTCGAAATGGTCAAGGCCGCCGCGGAGGGCGGCACGGTCGGCCTGGCCAGCGATCTCCGGCGCTGCGATTTCAGCCTGGTGACCACCGGGCCCCCGGTGCAGCGCCCCAGGCTCGGCAGCGGCACCGTCGTGATCCACAAGGCCGGGTCGAAGGCGATCGCGGAAGTGCATCTGTATGACCCCAATCAGCCGGGCATGCATTTCGACGTCGGCCTGATCCAGGAACCGCTTCCGTCGTCGGCCACGTGTGGGCCCGGGGATCCCGGGACCGCCTTTACCGGAATGGACACCGACGGGGCCGGCAACGGGACGGTGACCGTTCAGGACACCATTCGCCCGGGCACGACCGGCGTCTGGGTGATCATCGAGCGCGGCGACCCGCACTCGCAGAACCCGGCCGAGTTCTACACCTCCGAGTACGTCGTACCCGTATAGGCCGCGCGCCGCGGCGGTGACACGGCGGGCCGCCGCGGGATGAAACACTGGGGGACATGGTTTCGACGCGCCTGTGTCTCGCATCGCTGGTCGGTGCCGCAGCGGTCGCCTGCGCCGGACCGCCCACCGCGAGCCCGCCGCCCGGCCGGCTGAACTACGTCGCGCTGGGCGACTCCATGGCCGCCGCGCCCGGCGTGCCGGACCCCGCGCCGCCCGCCGGATGCCGCAAGTCGACCAACGACTACCCCGCGGTGCTCGCCCGGCGGCTGATGGCGAGCACGTTCACCGACGTCACCTGTAGCGGCGCGACCACCGAGGACATCACCGATCGCGAACAGCAGACGAAGAACGGGACGGTCGGGCGCCAGATCGACGCGGTCCGGGCGAGCACCGACCTGGTCACGATCACCGTCGGGGCCAACGACGTGGGGCTGGCCGCCGACGCGGAGGGCTGCGAGGTCAAGTCGCCCAACCCGGCGCCGTGCACCGAGGACTTCGTCGTCGGCTCCGTCGACCGGATCTCGGCGGCGATCGACGGGCACGTGCGCGGGTGGAGCATGCTGATCGACCAGGTCCGCGCCGAGGCGCCGAATGCCCGGATCGTTTTCGTGGGGTACGGGACGTTGATCCGGCCCGGCGGCTGCTTCCCCGGGCAGCCGGTGCTGCCGCACGACTCCGACTATCTGCAGTCCAAGATCAACGAGCTCGACGACCGGCAACGGTTACTGGCCGCCGACAAGGGGATCGACTACTTCGACACCCGGCCGATGTGGCAGGGCCACGACATCTGCGCCGCGCCGGCCGACCGGTACGTCGCCGGATACGGGGCGCAAAGCCCGGCGGTTGCCTTGCACCCCACCGCTTTTGGCGCCACCGCGGTGGGCGACGCGCTCGCCGGGTTCATCGGCCCGGCCGGCGCGCGGCGCTGAAGGAGGCCGGGATGAGCGACTACGACGCGGAGCCGGTCGACCGGCTGCCGTTCTCCACCGAGGAGAAGGCGCGGCGCTACCGGACGGAGAACTACCGCGGGGCGGTGGGCCTCAATTGGTACCTCACCGACCCCAGCCTGCGGTTCATCATGGCCTACTACCTGCAGCCCGAAGAGCTGGCGCTGGCCGAACGCCACCTGACGCGCATGGGTGAGCTGATGGGCGGCCCGGTGGCGCGCTGGGCCGACGAGACCGACCGCAACCCGCCCCGGCTCGAGCGCTACGACCGGTGGGGCCACGACGTCAGCCGGGTCGTCATGCCGGAATCCTTCACGCAGTCCAAGCGGGCGGTGCTGGACGCCCAGCAGGCGCTGCGCGCGGAAGCGCGTGCGGCCCAGGTGAACTCGTCGCTGGCGATGTTCGCGTCCAACTATCTACTGAACCAGGCCGACATCGGGATGGGCTGCGCGCTGGGAACCGGGGGCGGCATGGTCCAGTCGCTGGTCGCCGCGTACGCGCCGCCCGACGTGCGCGAGCACGTGCTGGCCAAGTTCGCCTCCGGCGAGTGGGCCGGCGAGACGGCGCAGCTGCTCACCGAACGCACCGGCGGCTCCGACCTGGGAGCGCTGGAGACCACCGCGACGCGCCACGGGGACGCGTGGCTGCTCAACGGGTTCAAGTGGTTTGCGTCCAACTGCGCCGGCGAGGCGTTCGTCGTGCTGGCCAAGCCCGAGGGCGCCCCCGACTCGACCCGCGGCGTCGCCAACTTCCTGGTGCTGCGCACCCGGCGGGACGGTTCGCGCAACGGGGTGCGGATCCGGCGGCTCAAGGACAAGCTCGGCACCCGCTCGGTGGCCTCGGGCGAGGTCGAGTTCGCCGACGCCGAGGCGTTCCTGTTGTCCGGCGAGCCCACCGGCGAGGCGGGACCGTCGGACGGCAGGGGGCTGGGCCGCATGATGGAGCTCACCAACGCCGCGCGCCTGGGCATCGCGCTGTTCGGGCTCGGCAACGCGCGGCGCGCGCTGGTCGAGTCGCTGTGCTACGCCCGGCAGCGGCGCGCGTTCGGCGACGCGCTGATCGACAAGCCGCTGATGCGGCGCAAGCTCGCCGAGCTGATCGTCGACGTCGAGGCCGCGCAGGCGATGGTTTTCGACGGCACCGGCGCCACCAACCATCGCCAGCCCCGCGGCGTGCGCCAGCGCATCGCCGTGCCCGTCACCAAGCTCAAGGCGTGCCGGCTGGGCATCACCGCGGCATCGGACGCCATCGAGATCCACGGCGGCAACGGCTACATCGAAAACTGGCCGGTGGCAAGGCTTTTGCGCGACGCGCAGGTGAACACCATCTGGGAGGGGCCCGACAACATCCTGTGCCTCGACGTGCGGCGCGGCATCGTGCAGGCGCGGGCGCACGAGGCGCTGCTGGCGCGCCTGCGCGACGCGGTGTCGGTGTCCGACACCGACGACGACACCACCGCCCTGGTGGCGCGCCGCATCGACGGCCTCGACGCCGCGATCACGGCGTGGGCCAAGCTCGACGGCTCCCAACAAGCCCTGGCCGAGGCCCGGCTCTTCCCGCTGGCGCAGTTCATGGGCGACGTGTACGCCGCGGCGTTGCTCACCGAGCAGGCCGCCTGGGAGCGCGAGGCGCGCGGCGGTGAGCGCAAGGCACTGGTCGCCCGGCTGTATGCGCAGCGATACCTGGCCGACCGCGGGCCGCTGCGCGGCATCGACGCCGACTCCGACGAGGCGCTGGAGCGCTTCGACGAGCTCGTGGCGGGGGCGCTGGAGCTCTAGACCGGGATCAGGCCGTGCTTGCGTGCCGTGCGGAACCACAGCTGCTTGTCCCGCAGCAGGTGCAGCGACCTGCGGAGCAGCAGCCGGGTCTGGTGCGGGTCGATGACCGCGTCGATGAAGCCCCGCTCGGCGGCGGTCCACGGGATCGCCATGTTCAGGTTGTAGCCGTCGATGAAGTCCTTCTTGATCTTCTGCGCCTCGGGCGTGGTCGGGTCGGGGAACCGCTTCATCAGGAGCTGCGCGGCGCCCTCGGCGCCGATCACCGCGATGCGCGCGGTCGGCCACGCGAAGTTGAAGTCGGCGGTCAGCTGCCTCGAGCCCATCACCGCGTACGCGCCGCCGTAGGACTTGCGCACGGTGATGGTCACCTTCGGCACGTCGGCCTCCACGACGGAGTAGAGGAACCGCCCGCCGCGCTTGATGATGCCCCGCTTCTCCTCCTCGGCACCCGGCAGGAACCCGGGCGTGTCCACCACGAAGACCAGCGGGATGTTGAACGCGTCGCAGAACCGGATGAACCGCGCCGCCTTGTCGGAGGCCTCGTTGTCGATCGACCCGGACAGGTGCATGGGCTGGTTGGCGATCACCCCGACGGGACGCCCGTCGACGCGCGCGTATCCGGTGATGATGGCCGGGCCGTGCTGCGCGGCGACGTCGAGGAAGTCGCCGTCGTCGAAGATGCGCAGCAAGATCTCGTGCATGTCGTAGGCCATGTTGTCGGAGTCCGGCACGATCGAGTCGAGCTCCAGATCGGTCGGCGTGATCTCCGGCTCCAGCCCGGGGTTGACGATCGGGGGCTTGTCGAAGCAGTTGGACGGCAGGAAGGACAGGAAGTCGCGCACGTACTGGAACGCCTCGGCCTCGGAGTCCACCACCTGGTGGATGTTGCCGTAGCGGGCCTGCGCGTCGGAGCCGCCCAGCTCGTCGAGGGTGACCTCTTCGCCGGTCACCTCCTGGATCACGTCGGGCCCGGTGACGAAGAAGTAGCCCTGGTCGCGCACCGAGACCAGCAGGTCGTCCTGGATCGGCGAATACACCGCTCCCCCAGCGCATTTGCCGAAGATCAGGGAGATCTGCGGCACCAGCCCGGACAGCGCCTCGTGGCGGCGGCCGAGCTCGGCGTACCAGGCCAGCGAGGTGACCGCGTCCTGGATGCGGGCGCCGCCGGAGTCGTTGATGCCGATGATCGGGCACCCCACCATCGCGCACCACTCCATCAACCGGGCCACCTTGCGGCCGAACATCTCACCGACGGTGCCCTGGAACACGGTCTGGTCGTGGGAGAACACCCCGACCGGGCGGCCGTCGATCATGCCGTGCCCGGTGACGCACCCGTCGCCGTAGAGCGCGTTCGGGTCGTTCGGGGTCTTGGCCAGCGCCCCGACCTCCAGGAACGTGCCGGGATCCAGCAGCGCGTGCACGCGGGCGCGGGCGCTCGGGATGCCCTTCTTGTCGCGCTTGGCGACGGCCTTCTCGCCGCCGGGCTCCTTGGCGAGTTCGAGGCGAGCGTGCAGCTCGGCCAGCTTCTCCGCGGTGGTGTGCTGGATGGGGGCCGGCGCCATCTCCGTCACTACTTGCCTACCTCACTCGTCCCGACGCGTCCTGCTGCTGTTGTGCCTCGATCATGTTCAGCGCCTGGGTCATGTGCGCGCCCACCTTCGCGATGTAGGGCTCGTCGATGGCCTGGATGTGCTCGCCGCCGATCGGCACGATCTCGAGATCGGACACGTACTCGCCCCAGCCGCCGTCGGGTTTGCGGGTGCCGTACCGCGGCTCGAACATGATCGCGTCGTCATGGTAGCGATCGGCCATGTAGAGGGTGACATGCCCGTCGTAGGGCTGGATCTGGGCGGTGTCGATGGCCCTGTTGTCCAGATACGACGTGCGCTGGTGCTCGATGATGCCGGCCGGGATCTGCACGCCGCTCTCCTTAACGGCGTCGAGCACGAACCGGATCTGACCCTCGTCGTCGAGCTCCTCGAGCTGCTCGTACGGGATCGCCGGGATGGTGACGTTGAAGGTGCGCTCGGCGAACCGGGCGTAGCGGTCCCAGCGCGCGCGGATCTCCTCCTTGGTCTGCGGGACCTCTTCACCGGCGCGCACGGCGTCGATCAGGCCGACCCACGCGACGTCCTTGCCCAGCCGCTTCAGCCCGATCGCGCACGCGTAGGCCAGCACCCCGCCCAGCGACCAGCCGGCCAGGATGTAGGGCCCGTCGCCCTGCATCTCGATGAGCTTCGGAACGTACTGCGCGGCGCGCTCCTCGATCGAGCCCTCGACCCGCTCGAAGCCGTACATCGGGGTGTCGGCGGGCAGCCGGTTGAGCAGCGGCTCGTACACCACCGTCGATCCGCCCGCCGGGTGGAACACGAACACCGGCGTCTTGGTGCTGCCCTCCGGCCGGGCCCGCAGGGTGCGCACGAAGCCGTCGATCTCCCCGGCCTCGAAGTAGCCGCGGATCTTGTCGGCCAGCTCCTCGATGTTCGCCGACGACAGCACGTCCTCGGCGGTGATCGGGCCCTCCGCGCGTTCCGAAAGCCGTTGGGCCATCTTGGTCGCCGTGTCCGCGTCCAGCTTGGGCAGCGGGTTGAAGATTCCGCCCGGGGACCTCCCGGTGACTATCGCCCAGGTGGCGAAGGTGACCCGCTCGGCGGCGTCGCGCGGCGGTATGTCGGAGTTGAGCGCCTTGGCGACCGCCTCCTGGTTGAGCGCGTCCGTCACCCCGGCCAGGTTCGGCTGCGCGCCGTTGCCCTCGGCACCCTTGGGTCCCGACGGATCCGTCGGCGGCGGCGGAACCGGCGCCTCCGGCTTGTCCGGCGCGGGCGTGGGCGCGACGACGGACGACGGCGTTGCGCCGCTGAGCAATGCGGCCTGCTCTTTGGCGATCTCCTCGGCCGTCAGCGTCTTCTGGTGCTCGTGCAGCTGCTCGACCTCGTCGCGGTGCTCGATCGCGTACTCGATCAACTTCTCGACGGCGTACAGGTTGGCGTCGCGCACGGCCGTCAATTGGATTGGCGGCAGGTCGAAGTCGTATTCGACGCGGTTCTTGATCCGCACCGCCATCAGCGAGTCCAGGCCCAGCTCGATCAGCGGCACCTCCCACGGCAGGTCCTCGGGCTCGTAACCCATTGCCGCCGAGACGATCAGGCCCAGCCGCTCGGCGATGGTCTCGCCGGAATCCGGTGACCACCTGCCCACGTCGTTCGGCAGGTAGCGGTTGGTCAGGCTGTCCGACAGCGTTTCGGCCTCGGTGTCCTCGGCGGGCGCCTCGGGCTGGGCGGCCGTGGTGGGGGCGGCGGCGATCGCCGTGCCCGCGCCGACCGCGGTCGGCAGCGCGCCGGCCTGGCCGGCCCGCCTCACCACCGCGTCGTACACCAGCGTGAAGGACTCGTCGATGCGGGCGTGCACCTGAACCGAGGCGCCGCCCGGATGCCGGGTCATCGTGGTCACCAGCCGGGCACCGGCAGCCGGCTGCGCGCGCTGCTCGGAAGCCGTCAGCTGCGCATCCGGAAGCACCTGTGTCGCGGCGGATCTCACCAACGCGGCCAGGTCCGTCTCGCCGTTGCGCGGCGCGTATTCCCAGACGTGGCGACCGTCGGGCAGCGCGACGTGGGTCCCCGGCATGATCACCGAGCCGTCGCCGGAGAAGTGCACGTCCAGCCAGTGCTCCTTGCGCCTGAACCGGGTCGGCGGGATGTTCGCAAAGTCTTCAGGTCCTTGGGCCCCTCGCGCGCGGCTGAACAGCGTCCGGATGTCCAGGTCGTGGCCGTGGACGTAGAGCTGGGCCATGGCCGAGATCATCGACTCGACGTCGTCCTGCTTTTTGGCCAGCGTCGGAATCAGTTGGGCGTCAGGCAATCCCGCGGCCGCGGTGGTCAGGCCGATCTGCATCAGCGCCACCGGGTTGGGCGCGAGCTCCAGGAACGTGGTGTGGCCGCTGTCGACGGCGTTGCGGACGCCGTGGGTGAAGTAGACGGAATGCCGCATTCCCTTGACCCAGTAGGCGACATCGTGGATCGGCTCGCCGCCGGGCTTGATGTAGCTGCCCTCGTGCACCGTCGAGAAGATCCCGCACGTCGGGCTCACCGGCTCGATGCCCTGCAGCTCCGCGGAGAACTCGCCGAGCAGCGGGTCCATCTGCGAGGTGTGGCCGGCGCCCTTGGTCTGCAGCTTGCGGGCGAAGCGGCCCTCGGCCTCGCAGCGCGCGACGATCGCGTCGATCTGCTCGGGCGGGCCGCCGATCACGGTCTGGCCGGGTGCGGCGTAGACGCACACCTCCAGGCCGGGGAAATCACCGAACACGGTCTTCAGCTCGTCGGCGGAGTACTCGACGAGCGCCATCAGCCGGATGTACTCGCCGAACAGCATCGCCTCGCCCTCACCCATCAGGTGCGAGCGCGAGCAGATCACCCGGGTCGCGTCGGCCAGCGACAGCCCGCCGGAGAAGTACGCCGCCGCGGGCTCGCCCAGCGACTGACCAATCACCGCCGCGGGTTTGGCGCCGTGGTGCTTGAGCAGCTCGCCGAGGGCGATCTGGATCGCGAAGATGACGACGTTGGAGGTCTCGATGCCGTACTCGTGCGAGTCGTCGAGGATCAGCTCCAGGATCGAGTAACCCCGCTCGTCCTGGATCAGCGCGTCGACCTTCTCGATCCACTCGGCGAAGACCTCGTTGCGCAGGTACAGGTTTTTGCCCATCTTGCGGTGCTGCGCGCCGAAACCGGCCATCGCCCACACCGGGCCGCTGGTGACCGGCCCGTCGGTGCTGAACACGTTGGGTCGCTGCTTGCCCTCGGCGACGGCCCGCAGACCCTTGACGGCCTCCTCGTGGTCGTGTGCCAGCACCACCGCGCGCGACCGGCCGTGGTTACGGCACGACAGTGCCCGGCCGATGGACTCCAGCGACGACGCCTGGCCCTCGGGGCTTTCCATCCAGTCGGCCAGCTCGGCCGCCGCGGCCCGCTTGCGAGACGTCAGAAACGCCGACACCGCGAGCGGGATCAACGGCCTGGTCGGTTCCGATTCCTCTTGTGCCGCAAGCTCTTCCAGCGCGATCGCCTTGAGGCGCAGCGCCTCCTCGGTGACGCCGGGCAGCTCGTAGGATTCCTCCGGCGCCTCGGACGCGTCGGGGATGATGTTGCCGAAGTCATCGAACCGCAGCGAGTGGCTCTCCAGCGTGGGGGCTTGCGCCGCTTCGGTTTCCGGGGCCGATTCGACCTCGGGCGCCGGCTCGGGCTCGCGCTCGATCACGTCGCGGGGCAGCACCTCGCGGACCACGAGGTGCGCGTTGGCCCCGCCGAAGCCGAAGCTGGACACCCCGGCCAGCGCGTAGCCGCCGTAGCGCGGCCAGTCGGCCGCGGTGTCGATGACCTTCAGCCGCATGCCGTCGAAGTCGATGTAGGGGCTGGGGCCGGCGAAGTTGATGGACGGCGGCAGCTTGTCGTGCTGCAGCGCCAGCACCACCTTGGCCAGGCTGGCCGCGCCGGCGGCCGACTCCAGGTGTCCCACATTGGTTTTCACCGCGCCCAGCAGCGCCGGGCGGTCGGCCGGACGGCCCCGTCCCACGACGCGCCCCAGCGCCTCGGCCTCGATCGGGTCGCCCAGGACGGTGCCGGTGCCGTGCGCCTCGATGTAGTCGACGGTGCGCGGGTCGATGCCGGCGTCCTTGTAGGCCCGGCGCAGCACGTCGGCCTGCGCGTCCTGGTTCGGCGCGATCAGGCCGTTGGACCGGCCGTCGTGGTTGACCGCGCTGCCCGCGATGACGGCCAGGATCTGGTCGCCGTCGCGGCGGGCGTCGTCGACCCGCTTGAGCACGAACATGCCCCCGCCCTCGGAGCGGGTGTAGCCGTCGGCGTCCGACGAGAACGACTTGATCCGGCCGTCGGGCGCCAGCACCTGACCGATCTCGTCGAAACCGAGCGTCACCAGCGGGGTGAGCAGCGCGTTGACGCCGCCGGCGATCGCCACGTCGCACTCGCCGTTGCGCAGCGCCTGCACGGCCTGGTGCGTGGCCACCAGCGAGCTCGAGCAGGCGGTGTCCAGCGCGACCGAGGGGCCGCGGAAGTCGTAGAAGTAGGACACCCGGTTGGCGATGATCGAGCTGGCGGTGCCGGTGATCGCATACGGGTGCGCGACGGTCGGGTCGGAGACCGCCAGGAATTGGTAGTCGTTGTTGGAGAAGCCGACGTACACGCCGACGGCCTCGCCGCGCAGGCTCGACGCCGGGATCCGGGCGTGCTCGAGCGCCTCCCAGGTGAGCTCCAGCGCCATCCGCTGTTGCGGGTCGATGTTGTCGGCCTCGGTCTTGGCGACGGCGAAGAACTCGGAGTCGAAGCCCTTGATGTCCTTCAGGTAGCCGCCCCGGGTGCGGGCGGTGCCGACGCGCGCCGCGATGCGCGGCTCTTCGAGGAATTCCGACCAGCGGCCCTCGGGCAGGTCGGTGATGGCGTCGCGGCCCTCCATCAGGGCCTGCCAGGTCTCGTCGGGGGTGTTCATGTCGCCGGGCAGCCGGGTGGACAGGCCCACGATCGCGATGTCGACGCGCTCGGCGGGGCCGGGGCGCGACCAGTCGGCGTCGTCGAGGCCGGCGTCGGGCGCTTCGGGCTCGCCCTCGATGATCCGGGTGGCCAGCGACTCGATGGTCGGATGCTGGAACGCCACCGCGACCGACAGCGTCACGCCGGTCATGTCCTCGATGTCGGCGGCCATGGCCACGGCGTCCCGCGACGACAGGCCCAGCTCCACCATGGGGACCGACTCGTCGATAGCGTCGGGCGACTGCCCGACGGCCCGGCCCACCCAGTTGCGCAGCCACTGCCGCATCTCGGGGACCGTCATGTCGGTCTTGTTGGCGGGCGGATTCTCGGCGGGCGGATTCTCCGGAAGGTCAGGTTCTGTGTCAGCCATGGTTCCTGATTCAGTCGTTGGCGCCGGCGAAGGCGGTCGGTGAACCGACGCCGCTGCGCAGACTGCCGTCCAGGTAGGCGGCACGGCACGCGCGGCGCCCGATCTTGCCGCTGGACGTCCGCGGAATGGTGCCGGCCTGCACCAGCAGCAGGTCGCGGACGGTCACCCCGTGGCGAACGGCGATGGCCGCCCGGATGTCGTCGGCGATGGGTTGGTAGTCCAGCTTGTGCGTGCCGGCGGCGCGCTCGGCGACGATCACCAGCTGTTCGGACGTGTCCTCGGGGTCGAACTTGATCCCGGCGTGCGGGTTGTCGAACACCACCTGGGGCAGCTGGTTGGCCGGGACCGAGAACGCGGCGACGTAGCCGGTGCGCAGCGCGCGGCTGGCCTCCTGCGCCGAGTACTCGAGGTCCTGCGGGTAGTGGTTGCGGCCGTCGATGATGACCAGGTCCTTGATGCGGCCCGCTATATAGAGGTGTCCCTTGTGGTAAGTGCCGTAGTCGCCGGTGCGCACCCACATCCCGTCGTCGGGAGCGCCCTCGGCGTGCGACTGGCTGATCCGCGACTTGAGGATGTTCTTGAACGTCTGGGAGGTCTCCTCCTCCTTGCCCCAGTAGCCGATGCCGAGGTTGTTGCCGTGCAGCCAGATCTCGCCGATCTGCCCGTCGGGCAGCTCGCTGGCCGTGTCGGGGTCGACGATGACCGCCCACTCGTCCACCCCGACGACGCCGGCGGACACCTGCGCGACGGCGTTGGGCGCGTCGGCGGGGACCTCGACGAAGCGCTGGTTGTTCAGCTCGTCGCGGTCGACGTGGATGACCGTGGGCGCCTCGTCCATCGGCGTGGTGGAGACGAACAACGTCGCCTCGGCCAGGCCGTAGGACGGCTTGATCGCGGTCTCGCGCAGGCCGTACGGCGCGAACGCCTCGTAGAACTTGCGCATCGACGACGGGGACACCGGCTCGCTGCCGTTGAGGATGCCCTTGACGTTGCTCAGGTCCAGCGGCGGCTCGCCCTCCTTGGGCACCCCGCGCACCGCGGCGTGCTCGAAGGCGAAGTTCGGCGCGACGGTGAAGACCTCGCAGTCCGGGCCGTCCTCGGGCTTGCGCGCCATCTCGCGGATCCACCGGCCGGGGCGCCGGACGAACGCGGCCGGGGTCATGAAGGTGAAGTTGTGGCCGAGCACCGGCGACAGCAGCGCCGTGATCAGGCCCATGTCGTGGAAGAACGGCAGCCAGCTCAGGCCGCGGTCGCCCTCCTTGCCCTCGAGGCCGTTGAGCACCTGCAGCACGTTGGTGGGCAGGTTCAGGTGGGTGATCTGCACGCCCGTCGGGGTGCGGGTGGAGCCGGAGGTGTACTGCAGGTAGGCGATGGTGTTCTCGTCGGCCACCGGCTCCTGCCAGGTGCTGGCGACCTCGCCGGGCACCGCGTCGACGGCGATGACGCGGGGCCGTTCCTTGGCCGCCCGGGCGCGGATGAACTTGCGGACGCCCTCGGCGGCCTCGGTGGTGGTCAGGATCGTCGAGGGGGTGCAGTCGTCGAGCACGGCGTGCAGCCGGCCCACGTGGCCCGGCTCGGCCGGGTCGAACAGCGGCACCGCGATCCGGCCGGCGTACAGCGCGCCGAAGAAGGCGATCAGGTAGTTGAGGTTCTGCGGGCACAGGATCGCGATGCGGTCACCCGGCTGGGTGACCTGCTGCAGCCGGGCCCCCACCGCGCGGTTGCGGGCGCTGAACTCCGACCACGAGATGTCCTTGTATTCGCCGTCGCGCTCGGTGGAGAAGTCGACGAATCGATAGGCCAGATTGCCGCCACGAACCTTCGCCCACTTCTCAACGTGACGAACCAGATTCGTGTTCTCGGGGAACTTGATTCGTCCGTTGACGATGAACGGGTTGTGGTACGCCATGCCGGTTTCTCCTGTCACAACACAATTTGGTCGGCTGCCCCCGACGCTATAACCGCGCGCACGCCGGCCCCGTCACGGCGCATGCTAAGGCGAGCGTCGATTAGGTGCCAGCTTCGACCCCAACGGGTCACGATCACAATGCTCTTACTTTTCTCTTAATGTTAAGGGGCGGCACGCGGCAGACCAAATCACAAGGTACCGCCGATTCCGTCACACATCGGCCTACGTCGCGGTCATGTCACCCATGTTTGGGGTGGGGCGCATTCTCGATGAGCCCGTGGGCCCAGTTCGCCGTCCAATCCGTCGCCGGGACCCCGTCCAGGTTCCAGAACTGGGTGGTGGCGTACAACGCGTGTATCGGCTGGCCGGCGCCCCCGGCCAGCGTGTTCAGCGTGCTCGGCAGGTTGGCGACGCTGAACGCCTCCTCCGGGGCCGCGCAGATGAGGTCGCCCGGCGCGCAGATCTCGTTGGTCTTGTCGTTGAGCGCACCGAAACCGCCCGGGCGCGCGCCGGTCATGGTCAGGCCGAAACCCGACAGCATCGGCACCTCCGCCAGCGTGACCTCGGCGCCCTCGCCCGGCGGGTTGGGCCCGATGTCCTTGCCCACGCCCTGCTGGCGACGGCCGTCGGCGATCAGCGTCACACCGAGCACCAGGTCGTCGTCGACGGGACCGCGGCCGTTGCCGATGTCGCTGGCGATGTCGCCGGCGATCACCGCCCCCTGCGAGAAGCCCATCAGCACGTAGCTGGTCAACGGGCACTTGTTGTTCATGTCGGTCATCGCCTGGACGGTGGCGCGGGTGCCTTCGGCCCGGCTGTCGTTGTAGGACATCTGCTTGTCGGAGCTGAGCGGATTGTGAAACTGCGCCGTGTACGGCGTGGTGTACGTCTGCACCCGCGCGGATCCGAACTGCTGGCCGAGCTCCGCGGTCACCTTGTGCAGCAAGGCATTCGGGAACTGCATCGGGTTCAGCGGGTCGTCCTGCGGGGACGACTCCCAGGTGCCGGGGACCGTCACCAGCTGCACGTCGGGACACGACGCGTCCTGGAAGGCGGGCCGCGGCTTGTGCGGGTGCGTCGTCGTCGACGACGGGGGCAGCACGCCGGGCGGCACCGCGCTGGGCGGCGACGACGGGTGGCGCAACAGCATCACCGCGCCCAGGATCACCAGCAATACGACGCCGGCCATCGACAGGGCGGCGGCCCAGGCGAGGATTCGGTGGCGTTTGCGCCGGGCGTTGGTGGCCATGTTCTCCTGCTGGCAGAGTCTGGTGGTCGCAGCTCGATTCGAGGCAAGCGGCCGCCCCCTGCTGCTCCCCCCACGGTACCGGCTCACGGCGCCGGCACCGTCGGCGCTCGGGGCTGGCGAATGACTAGCGAATGACTAGCGGATGGCTCCGACGATGTCGCCCGACATCGCGCCCAGCTGCGCGGACCACGAGCCCCAGCCGTTGTCGCCGCCGCCCGGGAAGTCGAAGTGACCGTTGTGCCCGCCGGTGTTGCGGTACTGCTGGTAGAACTCCCGCGAGCTGCCCATCGCCGCGCCCGCCTGGCCGATCATCGCGGCGTCGTCGCCGCCCATGTTCATCGGGCTGTAGACCCACACCCGGGTGTTGTTCTGCGCCAGCAGCGTGGAGTGCACGTACGGGTCGTGCCACTTCCACCGGCCCAGCTGCGGCGCGCCCCACATGCCGTTGCCGTCCACGCCGCCGAACTGCTGCAGCCCGGCCAGGATCGCGCCGTTGTAGTTGGTGCTCGACGGGTATAGGAAGCCCGACAGTGAACCGGCCATGCCGAAGCGGTCCGGGTGGAAGGCGGCCAGCGCCATCGCGGCGTAGCCGCCCTGCGAGGCGCCGACGGCGGCGTGGCCGCCGGGGGCCAGGCCCTTGTTGGCGGCCAGCCAGTTGGGCAGCTCGCTGGACAGGAAGGTGTCCCACTGCTTGCTGCCGTCCTGCTCCCAGTTGGTGTACATGCTCCACGCCCCGCCCGCGGGCGCCACCACCGAGATCCCCTTGCCGGCCAGGGTGTTCATCGCGTTGCCCGCGGTCACCCAGTTGCTCACGTCCGGGGCCGCGTTGAAGGCGTCGAGCAGATACACCGCGTGCGGCCCGCCGCCCAGGAAGGCCACCGGGATGTCGCGGCCCATCGCCGCCGACGGGACCATCAGGCTCTCGTAGCCCGCGGCCCTGGCCTTGCCCACGGTTCCCGGCGCCGAGACGGCAGCCACACCGCCCAGCCCGACCGATAGTGCGGCAACGCAGAACACCCGCAGCAGCGCTGACAGACCCCTCATGTCCACCCTCCAACGTCTAGTCGCTGTGAGCACAGTAACCACACCCGATGGGTGGCGTAAATCACCAATGGCGGCGACCCCGGGGGATCGCCGCCATCGGCGGTGTTCGATTTCGGCCGGCCGACTAGGTGCCGTGGGTGCTGTTGCCGGCGTTGGTCGCCGCAGCCGTGGCGGGACCGGCGCCCGGCGTCGCGCCCAGCGCCTGCTGCAGATCCGGCTTCATGGCGTTGAGCTGCGCACCCCAGTACGGCCAGTCGTGGGTGCCGTTGGCGTCGAAGTTCCACACCGCGTTGTGGCCGCCGGCGGCGTTGTAGGCGGTCTGGAACTTCAGGTTGCTGCTCCGCACGAAGCCCTCGAGGAACTTGGCGGGCAGGTTGTCGCCACCCAGGTCGGACGGCTTGCCGTTACCGCAGTAGATCCAGATGCGGGTGTTGTTCGCGACCAGCTTGCCGACCTGCAGCGTCGGGTCGTTGCGCTGCCAGGCGGGGTCGCTGGACGGGCCCCACATGTCGTCCTTCTTGTAGCCGCCCGCGTCACCCATGGCGAGGCCGATCAGCGACGGCCCCATGCCCTGGGACGGGTCCAGCAGCGCCGACAGCGAGCCGGCGTAGACGAACTGGTCGGGGTGGTAGGCGGCCAGGATCAGCGCGGACGACCCGGCCATCGACAGGCCGACCGCGGCGCTGCCGGTGGGCTTGACCTGCTGGTTGGCGGCGAGGTACTGCGGCAGCTCGCTGGTCAGGAAGGTCTCCCACTTGTAGGTGGTGCAGCCGGCCTTACCGCAGGCCGGCTTGTACCAGTCGGAGTAGAAGCTGGACTGCCCGCCGACCGGCATGGCCACGGCGAGGCCCGACTGGTTGTACCACTCGAAGGCGGGGGTGTTGATGTCCCAGCCGTTGAAGTCGTCCTGCGCGCGCATGCCGTCGAGCAGGTACACGGCCGGCGCGTTGGGGCCGCCGCTCTGGAACTGAACCTTGATGTCGCGGCCCATCGCGGCGGAGGGAACCTGCAGATATTCCACCGGCAGGCCCGGGCGCGAGAACGCCCCAGCCGTCGCCGAGCCCCCCACGACGCCGATCAGGCCCGGCAGCAGGGCTGCACCAACAGCACCTACCGCGAGCCGGCGCGGCACAGCCGCCACGGCACCGCGAACTCTGTCAACGAGCTTCATCCTTGCTTCCTCATCCTTTCGGGCGCATTCTTCGTCCCCGCGCATGAATCATTGGGTCCGACTGCATACGTCTCGGGCGCAGCAGTGCCCGTGTAGTCAACCACACGATCGGGCCTCCGCTCTCATCGAGCACGCCCCGCAAACCGTCATCCGGCCGCGATTTCCGGTGGTTTTCGAGCCGAACCGGGCGCCCGAAGAGGGCGTTTCCGCATGTGCCGGGCCGGTGCCGCGCGCTGGTGGCACCGCAGATGTGAGTTTGCTGTCAATCCGCCGTGCCAGCGCGGCGCGAGCGGTTGGGAACCCGTGGGAAAAAATTCGCCGGAACTTCACTCGCGGGGCGGCGGCGGGCCCGCCTCGGGCACCGGCAGCCCGCACCGGGCGAGCTCGTAGAGCGGCACCCGGTCGATCTGGTACTGGGTGAAGGTGAAGGAGTGCAAGAAGTTTGAGACGAACCGGTGCGGCGTCATCGGGGCGCGCACCGAGGCCAGCACCGCCTGCGTCTCGGGGCATTGCAGCGCCGCGACCGCCTGGGTGACCCAATTCGCGTCCAGGTAGCCCGGAATGCCCGGATAGACCTTCACCCAGGGTCCGTCGGCGATCACCCAGTCCGGGAAGAGGTTCTTGTCGTGCCCGATCCGGCCGTGCGCCAGCCGTCCGGTGTGTTGCGCGATGGGGTTCGCCAGCCCGATCTGGTCGATCACCCGAACGTCGAGCCCGACGTTCATGCCGACCATGCCGAGGTTGGTGAAAAACACTGTGTGTTGCGGCTTTTGGGGTGGTTTGCCGCTGGGGGGCTGGCCCATCGGCACCAGGTCCCACTGCGTGTAGTTGCCGGACGGCAGCAGCAACGCCCCGTCCGGGGTGTTGTTGAGCGCCGTCAGAATCGCGGCCATCCTCGGGTAGCCCAGGTAGTCGGCGGCGGTCAACGGGTGCGCCTGCCCGGTGGCCTGCGCGTAGAAGCGGCGCTCGTCGACGATCCCCGAATACGTGACGTGGGTGGCGTCGTCACCCATCCCCGGCGAGTTTGCTGCCCACAGCGACCAGCCCGCGATCCCCAGCCACAACACCGCCGCCGCACCGCCCACCAACATGCCCGTCTCGCGCAGGTAGACCTTCCCGTCGGGAATGATCACCGGGACCACGGCGACCGGGGCCAGCAAACAAAATAGCGGCGCCAGCAACACCCGGGCGTGCATGAAATCGCCGCCCTGCCGGATCCAATACAGCGCCTGCAGCAGACCGCTGACGAGCACGAAGACCACCACGGCCGGCGGGCTCTGCACCCACCGGGCCACCCGCCCGTAGTTGGGCGCCAGGGCGGGGCGCAGGAATGACGGCCGGCGACGCGCCGCCATCAGCAGCAGCCCCAGCGGCACGAGCAGCACCGCGGGCGCCCAGATCGCGTAGGGCGCGTTGAAGTTCGAGAGGTAGATCATGCCCTGCGACCACTTGTCGCCGGCGGCGTCCTTGGCCAGGGCGGTGCCCGGCACCAGCAGGCCGTAGTAGCCCATCCGGAAGATCTCGTAGGCCACCGGCAGCAACCCGCCGGCCACCACGATCAGCGCCCGGCGCTGCCAGGTGCGCGCCGCGATCAGCATCATGATCAGCGCCAGCCCGCCCATCAGCGCGAACTCGGGCCGCACCAACACGCTGAACCCCGCCACGAACGCCAGCGCGGCGATGAACGCCCGGTGATCCGGGCGGGTCCGCAGCGGCTGCGCCCAGCAGACCATCATCCACCACAGCAGCCCGAGATAGGCCAGGGCCAGGCCGCTTTCCAGGCCGGAGGTGGCGAAGTCCCGCGACGGCGGCAGCGCGACGTAGACCAGCGCGCCGGCGGGCAGCATGATCGCGCGCGCGCCGCGCAGGCTCGGCGCGTAGAGCCGCCCGGCGCCCAGCATCAGCAGCACCACGCCCAGCACGGACAGCCCCAGGGACAGCGCCAGCGCCACGTACTCCATGCGCATCGGGCCGCCGACCCAGCTTCCCGCGTACATCAGGTACGTCCACGCCGTCGACGTGTTCGCCTCGACGCGCTCGCCCTGGTTGAACACTGGCCCGTTGCCGGCCAGCAGGTTGCGCACGGTGCGCAACACGATCAGCCCGTCGTCCGCGATCCAGCGCCGCTGCCAGGCGCCCCACCCGAACAGCACGGCGACCACCGCCACGCCCGCCCACAGGCTGGCCCGGACCACGACGTCGTACGGGAACACCGGCCACCGGACCCGCCTGGCCACCGCCCGACGGCGCATCACCCCCAGCCTCAGGGCATTCAGTTGGGGGCTAGCCGAAGGCAACGGCGGCTCCGACTGTCGCGATCCACGCCAGCGCCAGCGCCTGCAACACCCGGTCGCGCAGCGCGATGTCCTCCGGCTCCCCGGCCAGCCCGCCGTCGACGTCGACCGCGTAGCGCAGGATCGCGATGGTGAACGGGACCATCGACACCGCGAACCAGGACCCGGAATGGCGGTCGCGCTCGAACGCCCACAGCCCGTAGCACACCACCACCGCGGTGGCCGACAGGGTCCAGACGAATCGGAGGTAGGTGCTGGTGTAGCTCTCCAGCGCCTTGCGGATCGCCGCGCCGGTGCGCTCGGCGACTTGCAGTTCGGCGTAGCGCTTGCCGGCCACCATGAACAGCGAGCCGAACGCCACGAACAGCAAAAACCATTGCGACAGCGGGATATCCGTGGCCGCGCCGCCGGCGATGGCCCGCAGCAGATACGCCGACGACACGATGCAAATGTCCATCACGGCCTGGTGCTTGAGCCCGAAGCAGTAGCCGAGCTGCATCCCGATGTAGACGGCCATCACCAGCGCCAGGTTCGGCGTCAGCCACCAGGCGATCGCCAGGGACGCCACCCCCAGCAGCGCGGCCAGCAGGTAGGCCAGCCACTCGGGGACCACGCCGGCGGCGATAGGCCGGAACCGCTTGGTGGGGTGCTCGCGGTCGGCCGCGACGTCGCGCACGTCGTTGATCAGGTATATCGACGAGGCGGCCAGGCTGAACACGACGAAGGCCACCGACGCCTCGGTCAGCACCTTGGTGTAGTCGTAGCGGATGGTCCCGCCCAGCGCGGCCAGCGGGGCGGCCAGCACGATGACGTTCTTCACCCACTGCCGCGGCCGCATCGCCTTGACCACGCCGGTGATCACGTTCGCCGGCGGCCCGGTCACCACGTCTTCACTCATTCGGCGCACCTCTTTCGGAGCCTCTCGCCGCCGCTTTGGGCGATCCCCGCGACGGCGGCGCCGAGCGCGATGCCGAAGACCACGTCGCTGGGATAGTGCACCCCCAGCAGTATCCGCGACAGCGCCATCGGCGGGACGAGCAACACGGGCCCAGGCCCTTCGGGCAGCCCGGCGGCGCGGCCCATCAGGATCGCCGCGGCCGTGGTGGAGGTGGCATGCGCCGACGGGAAGCTCAGCCGGCTGGGCGTGCCGACGTTGACGGCGACGGCCGGGTGGTCCGGCCGGGTGCGTCGGACCAGCCGCTTGATCGCCACCGCGGCCGCGTGCGCGACGAACGCGCCGGCCCCGGCCACCAGCCAGTCCCGGCGGCGCCGCGGCGCGAGCAGCGCGCCCAGCAGCGCCACGGCCACCCAGCCGACGCTGTGCTCGCCGAAGTGGGACAGCCCGCGCGCCGCGGCCAGCGCCCGCGGGCGGTCACCGAGCGCCGACTGAACGGCCACGATCGCCGCGACCTCGCCGCGCGGCGCCTCCGACAGCGGGGTTTCAGCCATTGCCCGCTGCTGGCAGCAACGCCGTCTCCCACTTCTGCTTGCTGGACAGCACGGGCAACGCCCCCCGATACACCCGGCGCATCTCGTCGAACCGCCGCAACAGCTGGCGCTGCCGGCGCAGCGAGGCGAACAGCAACGAGAACATCTTGCGCCGGTCGCGCTGTCGATAGACCACACCGCACCCGTCGGCCGTCGTCACGGTCACGCCGTCGACCGTGCACAGCCGGAACCAGCGCGCGTCCTGGGTCGGCACGTTGAACTCCGGGCGCCGGTGGGCTTCCGGATCGGCGGCCTTGAGGTTGTGCAGCATGCCGCGGGCCAGCCGGTAGCCGATGGACAGCGGGTTCACCGGGGGATTCATCGCCTTGCTCATGCGCAGCGGCCGCGGCAGCTCGCTGGCCGCCGGCAGGACGACGGCGTCCGGGAACTCCTTGCGCATCCGGTGCACCTCGGGCAGCGCCGACTCCAGGATCGAGAAGATGTGCTCGGGGCCGGCGAGAAAGTCGTCGATGGCCCTGTTCTGGATCGCCACCGTCGAATATTCAAGGCAGGCAAGGTGTTTCAGCGTGGCCTTCAGGTGGCTGCGGACCAGCCCGGTGATGTCGCCGTCCCAGTGCATCGCGGCGACCACCAGCCGGTTGCGCAGATGGAAGTAGGCCTGCCAGTCGATGGCGTCGTCCTTGTCGCTCCAGGCCATGTGCCAGATCGCCGCGCCGGGCAGCGTGACCGTCGGATACCCGTGCTCGGCCGCCCGCAGGCCGTAGTCGGCGTCGTCCCACTTGATGAACAGCGGCAGCGGCTGTCCCAGCTCCTCGGCGACCTGCCGCGGGATCATGCACGTCCACCAGCCGTTGTAGTCGACGTCGATGCGGCGGTGCAGCAGCTGGCTGCGAGGGTTCTTGTCGTTCAACGGATATTCGGCGAAATCGTGGTCGTACTCGGCGTGCGGCGCGGCGGTCCACATGAAGTTCGACGGGTTCACCACCTCGCCCATGATGTGCAGGTGCGACGGCTCCTGCAGGTTGAGCATCTGGCCGCCCACCAGCATCGGGCTCTTGGCGAACCGGTGCATGGCCAGCACCCGCAGGATCGAGTCCGGCTCGATGCGGATGTCGTCGTCCATGAACAGGATCTGTTGGCAGTCGGTATTTTTCAGCGCCTCGTACATCACCCGGCTGTATCCGCCGGACCCGCCGAGGTTGGGCTGGTCGCAGATGGTCAGCCGATTGCCCAGCCGCGCGGCCGCGGCCGGGAAGTCCGGGTGGTCGCGCACCTTGCGCACACCCTGATCCGGAACGATCACCGCGCCGATCACCTCGTCCACCAACGGATCCGCGGTCAGCGCGGCCAGCGCGTTGGTGCAGTCGGCCGGGCGGTTGAACGTCGGGATGCCGACCGCGACGTTGGCCGTGCCCGGGGCGGGCTCGGTCGCATACCAGCCGCCGCCGAGCAGGTTGACGTTGGTGTCGGTGGTGATGTCGAACCAGATCCAGCCGCCGTCCTCGAAGGGCTGCAGCCCCACCTCGATCTCGACGACGACGGGCTGGTCCTCGGCGCCGGCGAACTGGCGCCCCTCGACGTAGATGCGCGCCCCGGTGGCCTTGGTCCGGTAGACGTCGACCCGCCCGGCGCCGGTCATCTCGACCCGCAGCACCACCGACTTGCAGATCGTCCAGCGCCGCCAGTAGCTGGCCGGGAAGGCGTTGAAGTAGGTCGCGAACGACACCTCGGACTCCGCGCCGATCTGCAGCGAGGTGCGGGTCGGCGCGTGCGCGCGCCGCGAGTTGATGATCGACTCCACCAGGTAGAGCTTGCGCACGTCGAGGGGCTCACCCGGACGCGGCAGGATGATTCGGGCCAGCAGGCTCTGGGCGGTCATTCGCGGTTCCCCTCGAGTGGTGCGCCGTCGCGCAGGTGCGGCGCCAGGACGTTGTCGTACATGTTCAGCGCGCTCGCGATGGCCATGTGCATGTCCAGGTATTGGTAGGTGCCCAGCCGGCCGCCGAAAAGCACCTTCGCCGAAGCGGTTTCGGATTTTGCGCGCTCCCGGTAGGCCGCCAGCACGGCGCGGTCGGCCTCGGTGTTGATCGGGTAGTAGGGCTCGTCGTCGTCTCCGGCGAAGCGCGAGTACTCCCGCATGATCACCGTCTTGTCGGTCGGGTAGTCCCGCTCGGGGTGGAAGTGGCGGAATTCGTGGATGCGCGTGTAGGGCACATCGAGATCGTTGTAGTTCATCACCGGCGTCCCCTGAAAATCCCCCATGGGTAACACTTCCACTTCGAAGTCCAGTGTGCGCCAGCCGAGCCGGCCCTCGGCGTAGTCGAAGTAGCGGTCCAGCGGGCCGGTGTAGACGACCGGCGCCGCCGGGCTCTCCGCGCGTAGTTGGCTACGTACCTGGAACCAGTCGGTGTCCAGCCGGACCTCGATGCGGTCGTCGGCGGCCATGTTCTTTAGCCACGCGGTGTAGCCGTCGGCCGGCAGGCCCTCGTAGGTGTCGCTGAAGTACCGGTTGTCGAAGGTGTAGCGGACCGGCAGCCGATTGATGACGGCAGCCGGGAGCTCACTGGGGTCGGTCTGCCACTGCTTGGCGGTGTATCCCTTGACGAACGCCTCGTAGAGCGGCCGGCCGATCAGCGAGATGGCCTTCTCCTCAAGGTTTTGCGCGTCCGCGGTGTCGATCTCGGCGGCCTGCTCGGCGATCAGCTGCCGCGCCTCCGACGGCGAAAAGTACTTGCCGAAGAACTGCGACACCAGGCCCAGGCCCATCGGGAACTGGTAGGCCTGCCCGTTGTGCATCGCGAACACCCGGTGGCGGTAGTCGGTGAAGTCGGTGAACTGCCGCACGTAGTCCCAGACCCTCTTATTAGAGGTGTGGAACAGGTGGGCGCCGTACTTGTGGACCTCGATACCCGTCTGCGGCTCCGCCTCCGAATAGGCGTTGCCGCCGATGTGCGGGCGCCGCTCGACGACCAGCACGCGCTTGCCGAGTTGGGTAGCCGCGCGCTCGGCAATGGTCAGGCCGAAGAATCCGGAGCCGACGACGAAGAGGTCGAAACGAGCTGTCATCGGTTGCCTAGGGTATCCGACCGCGCCGCGTAACCCGATTTGGCGACGCCATCGCGAAGATTGCGGCCAAGGTCGCAATTGCCTCACGATTCAATATCACCACTCTAGTCACAGCAATCTCACTCGTACCATCGACTGTGTGTGGTTCATGCCGGATAGGACGGGCAGGACACGCCGACACAACAGTTCAAATAGTTGTCCAGATTGAGGAGACTTCCGTGCCGAACCGACGCCGACGCAAGCTTTCGACAGCCATGAGCGCGGTCGCCGCCCTGGCAGTCGCGAGTCCTTGCGCATACTTCCTGGTTTACGAATCCACCGCGGGCAGCAAGCCGCCCGAGCACCACGACTTCAAGCAGGCCGCGGTCATGAGCGACCTGCCCGGCGAGCTGATGGGCGCGCTTTCGCAGGGCCTGTCGCAGTTCGGGATCAACCTGCCCCCGGTGCCGGCGTTGAGCGGGACCAGCGGCACCACCACCGGCGCCACCGGGCTCACCAGCCCGGGGCTGGGAACGCCGGGCCTGACCAGTCCGGGTCTGACCAGTCCGGGTCTGGGTACGCCGGGCCTGGGTACGCCGGGCCTGGGTACGGCGGGGCTGGCCAGCCCGGGCCTCGGCACGCCGGGCCCGACCACCCCGGGTCTCGGCACACCGGGCGTCGGCACACCGGGGCTGACCAACCCGGGCCTGACGCCCGGGACGCCCGGGCTCACCGCGCCGGGTGCGCCGACCACGCCGGGCGCGGGGATGAACCCCGCGCTGTCCAACCCGGGCCTGACCAGCCCGACTGGAGTCGCGCCGGGTCTCGGCGGTACCGGGGTCACCCCCAGCGAGGTGCCGATCGGCGCCGCGCCGGCCGGCTTGGACCCGGGCGCCGACGGTACCTACCCGATCCTCGGTGACCCGTCGACCCTGGGCGGCGCCTCGCCGGTGGGGACCGGCGGTCTCGGCGGCGGCTCCGGCAGCAGCAGCGGCGGCGGCGGGCTCGTCAACGACGTGATGCAGGCCGCCAACCAGCTGGGCGCCGGTCAGGCGATCGACCTGCTCAAGGGCCTGGTCATGCCGGCGATCATGCAGGGCGTGCACGGCGGCGCGGCCGCGCCGGGTGCCGCCGCGGGTGCCCTGCCGGGTGCCGCGGGTGCCCTGCCGGGTGCCGCGGGTGCCCTGCCGGGTGCGGCAGCGGGTGCGTTGCCGGCCGCGGCGGGTGCCG
>NZ_JAPJAV010000019.1:0-60686 GCF_035616495.1 Mycobacterium sp. 663a-19
TTCACCGTCAACGTCACCCCGGAGCCGACATTCAACGTGCCGCTACCCGGGCCGGTGCTCCCCACCGTCAACGTCCCACTATTCGCGCTGCCGGTGCCCACCGTCACAGTGCCGCCATCGGTCAACGTGCCCGAGACAGTCACCGTCCCGGTATCGGTCAGCGTCCCGCCGGCGTTGACGGTCAGACCCCCATTGACCGCCAGCGTGCCACTGCCCGGCCCGGTGCTACCCACCGTCAACGTGCCACTATTGGCAGTCGCGGTCCCCACCGTCACGGTGCCCGAATCGGTCAATGTGCCCGACACCGTGACCGTGCCGGTGTCGGTCAGGGTGCCGCCGGCGTTGACAGTCAGGCCGCCATTGACCGCCAGGGTGCCGCTGCCCGGGCCGGTGCTACCCACGGTCAACGTGCCGCTATTGGCGCTCGCGGTCCCCACGGTCAGGGTGCCCGAGTCCGTCAACGTGCCTGAGACGCTCACCGTGCCGGTGTCGGTCAACGTCCCGCCGGCATTGACCGTCAGGCCACCGTTGACCGCCAGGGCGCCGCTACCGGGCCCCGTGCTACCCACCGTCAACGTGCCACTATTGGCGGTCGCGGTCCCCACCGTCACGGTGCCCGAGTCCGTCAACGTGCCCGAGACGCTCACCGTGCCGGTGTCGGTCAACGTGCCCCCGGAGTTCACCGTTAATGTCACCCCGGAGCTGACATTCACCGTCCCGCTACCCGGACCGGTGCTACCCACGGTCAATGTGCCGCTATTGGCACTCGCGGTCCCCACCGTCACGGTGCCCGAATCGGTCAACGTGCCCGACACACTCACGGTGCCGGTATCAGTCAACGTGCCACCAGCATTGACGGTCAAACCACCATTGACCGCCAAAGTGCCACTACCCGGACCGGTGCTCCCCACCGTCAACGTGCCACTATTGGCGCTCGCGGTACCCACCGTCACCGTGCCCGAATCGGTCAAGGTGCCCGATACGCTCACGCTGCCGGTATCAGTCAGCGTGCCGCCGGCGTTGACGGTCAGCCCACCATTGACCGCCAGGCTGCCGCTACCGGGACCGGTGCTACCCACCGTCAACGTCCCACTGTTCGCGCTGGCCGTGCCCAGCGTCACGGTGCCCGAATCCGTCAACGTGCCCGACACCGTCACACTGCCGGTATCGGTCAACGTGCCCCCGGCGTTGACCGTCAGGGTCACCCCGGAGCTGACATTCACCGTGCCACTGCCCGGGCCCGTGCTACCCACCGTCAACGTCCCACTATTGGCACTCGCCGTGCCCACCGTCACGGTGCCGGAATCGGTCAACGTGCCCGACACCGTCACCGTGCCCGTATCGGTCAACGTCCCCCCGGCGTTCACCGCCAAGGTGACCCCGGAGTTGACATTCAAAGCGCCGGTGGAGCCGACGTTGATGGTGCTGCCGGTCAGGGTCACACCGCTGTTGAGGGTGAGGGTTCCGTTGTCGATGAGGGTGGCGCCGGAGGTGAGGGTGAGGGTGCCGCTATCGGTGAGCAGACCACCGGAGTTGATGGTGACCGCACCACTGGTGGTGCTGCTATCTGCGAGGGTGCCGCCGGAGTTGATGGTGACGGTGCCGCTATCGGAAAGGGTGCCGGTGCTGACGGTCAGGGTGCCATTGACATTGAGGTTGCCGGTGGAGCCGACCGTGATGGTGCTGCCGGTAAGGGTGACGGCCTGGGGAGAGCTGATGGTCAGGGTGCCGTTATCGGTGAGGGTGAGCCCGGAGCCGATGGTCAAGGTGCCGGAGTCGGTCAGAGTGCCACCGGTATTGATGGTGACCGTGCCGTTGTCGGTCAGCGTGCCGGTGACGGTGACAAGGTTGCCGGTGTCGGCGCCGCCCGTGCTGATGTTCAGAGTGCCGCTGCCGGCGGTGCCGGTCCCCACAGTCAAGGTGCCGCCGTCAGACACGCTGCCGCCGCCAGTGACGGTCAAGGTGCCGTTGTCGACGAGGTTGGCGCCGGCGCTAATGGTGAGGTTGCCGCTGTCGGTGAGCAAGCCGCCGGCATTGATGGTGAGGGCGCCGCTGGTGGTGCTGCTGTCGGTGAGAGTGCCGCCGGCGTTGATGGTGACGGTGCCGCTGTCGGTCAGGGTGCCACCGGTGCTGATGGTGATGGTGCCACTGTCGGAAACGCTGCCCCCGGAGCTAACGGTGACCGCGCCATGATTCGCGATGGCGAGCGTGTCGCCACTGGTGACGTTGAGAATGCCGGTGGAGCCGACCTGGATGGTGCCGGTGCTGGTGCCGCTGGCGGGCAAGGTCACGGCAGTGCTGGAGTTGATGGTCAGGGTGCCGTTGTCGACGAGGGTGACAGCACCGCCGGCGGTGTTGAGGTTGAGGGTGCCGCTGTCGGTGAGCAAGCCACCGGAGTTGATGGTCACCGCACCGGCAGTGGTGCTGCTGTCGGTGAGGGTGCCGCCAGCGTTGATGGTGACGGTGCCGCTGTCGGAAAGGGTGCCGGTGCTGACGGTCAGGGTGCCGTTGACATTGAGGTTGCCGGTGGAGCCGACCGTGATGGTGCTGCCGGTAAGGGTGACGGCCTGGGGAGAGCTGATGGTCAGGGTGCCGTTATCGGTGAGGGTGAGCCCGGAGCCGATGGTCAAGGTGCCGGAGTCGGTCAGAGTGCCACCGGTATTGATGGTGACCGTGCCGTTGTCGGTCAGCGTGCCGGTGACGGTGACAAGGTTGCCGGTGTCGGCGCCGCCCGTGCTGATGTTCAGAGTGCCGCTGCCGGCGGTGCCGGTCCCCACAGTCAAGGTGCCGCCGTCAGACACGCTGCCGCCGCCAGTGACGGTCAAGGTGCCGTTGTCGACGAGGTTGGCGCCGGCGCTAATGGTGAGGTTGCCGCTGTCGGTGAGCAAGCCGCCGGCATTGATGGTGAGGGCGCCGCTGGTGGTGCTGCTGTCGGTGAGAGTGCCGCCGGCGTTGATGGTGACGGTGCCGCTGTCGGTCAGGGTGCCACCGGTGCTGATGGTGATGGTGCCACTGTCGGAAACGCTGCCCCCGGAGCTAACGGTGACCGCGCCATGATTCGCGATGGCGAGCGTGTCGCCACTGGTGACGTTGAGAATGCCGGTGGAGCCGACCTGGATGGTGCCGGTGCTGGTGCCGCTGGCGGGCAAGGTCACGGCAGTGCTGGAGTTGATGGTCAGGGTGCCGTTGTCGACGAGGGTGACGGCACCGCCGGCGGTGTTGAGGTTCAGGGTGCCGCTGTCGGTGAGCAAGCCCCCGGAGTTGATGGTCACCGCACCGGCGGTGGTGCTGCTATCGGTGAGGGTGCCGCCAGCGTTGATGGTGACGGTGCCGCTGTCGGAAAGGCTGCCACCGGTGCTGATGGTGATGGTGCCGCTGTCGGAAACGCTGCCGCCGGAGCTCACTGTGACGGCGCCATGATTCGCGACGCTCAGAGTGAAGCCGCTATTGACGTTGAGGGTGCCGGTGGAGCCCACCTGGATGGTGCCGGTGCTGGTGCCACTGGAGGGCAGGGTGACGGCGTGGTTGAGGGTGAGGGTGCCATTGTCGACGAGGGTGACGGCACCGCCGCTGGTGTTGAGGTTGAGGGTGCCGCTTTCGGTGAGCAGGCCACCGGAGTTGATGGTGACCGCACCGCTGGTGGTGCTGCTGTCGGTGAGGACGCCGGTGGAATTGATAGTCACCGTGCCGCTGTCCGTGAGCGTGCCGCCGGTGCTGATGGTGATGGTGCCGCTGTCGGAAACGCTGCCACCGGAGCTAACGGTGACCGCGCCATGGTTCGCGACGCTCAGAGTGAAGCCGCTGTTGATGTTGAGGGTGCCGGTGGAGCCAACCTGGATGGTGCCGGTGCTGGTGCCGCTGGAGGGCAGGGTGACGGCGTGGTTGAGGGTGAGGGTGCCATTGTCGACGAGGGTGACGGCACCGGTGGTGGTGTTGAGGTTGAGAGTGCCGCTTTCGGTGAGCAGGCCACCGGAGTTGATGGTGACCGCACCGCTGGTGGTGCTGCTGTCGGTGAGGACGCCGGTGGAATTGATAGTCACCGTGCCGCTGTCCGTGAGGGTACCGGTGGTGACGTTCAGGGTGCCGCTGACATTGAGGGTGCCGCCGGCGTTGACGGTGACGCTGCCGGTGTCGGTGAAGGTTTGGCCGGCGTTGATGGTGAACGTGCCGCTGTTGGCGGTGGCCGTGCCGACGTTGATGGCGCCGCCGGTGTTGGTGACGTTATTGCTGCCCACGGTCAGGCTGCCGCCACTGGTGAGGGTCACGGTGCCGTTGTTGGTGAGAGTCCCGTTGATGGTCAGATTGACGGTGGAGCCGCTGACGGTCAGCGTCCCGCCGCTGTTGACGGTGATCGTGCCGGTGTTGACGGTGAGGGTGCCGCTGTCGGTGAAGAGGCCTCCCGAGCCAACGGTGATGGTGCCGAGGTTGGTGACAGTTCCCCCGGAGTTGACGGTGACGGCACCGCTATCGGACAGGGTGACGCCGGCGTTGACCGTCATGGAGCCGCCGGATTGGACGGTGATGGTCCCGCCGGATTGGACGGTGATGGCGTTGTCGACGGTGAGTATGCCGCCGGATTGGACGGTGATTGAGCCGCCGCTTTGGATTGTGGTTCCGCCAACTGGGACCGTATAGATCTGGAGGTTCCCGACGGTGACGGAGTTGCCGCTGTTGATGACGGAGGGGAGCAACGGGTCGATGTAGGTGACGCCGTTGATGGTGACGGTGGGGTCAGCGCCGATGATGGTTCCGCCGGCGCTGGCGGTGAGCGTGCTGTTGTTCGTGACGTTGATGTTGACGGTGCCGCCGGTGGCGTCGAGGGTGCCGCCGGAGTCGACGGTGAGTGTGCCCGTGGTGGTGCTGGTGCCGACGTTGAGGGTGCCGGTGTCGGTAAGGGTGCCCCCGACATTGACGGTGCCGACGTCAGTCAGGGTGCCGCCGCCGGTGACGGTCACGGTGCCGTTGTCGGTCAGGGTGCCGCCGGAGCTCACGGTCAGGGTGCCGTTGTCGGTGAGCACGCCGCCGGAGTTGACGGTCAGGGTCTGGCCGGAGCTCACTGTGAGGGTGCCGCTGTCCGTCAGACTGCCGCCGGAGCTCACGGTGAGGGCTCCGTTGTCGGTGAGGACGCCGCCGGAGCTCACGGTGAGGGTGCCGCTATCGGTGAGCACGCCGCCGGAACTCACGGTCAGGGTGCCGCTATCGGTGAGCACGCCGCCGGAACTCACGGTCAGGGTGCCGCTATCGGTGAGCACGCCGCCCGAGCCCACGGTCAGGGTGCCGCCGTCGGTCAAGACGCCGCCCGAGCTCACGGTCAGGGCGCCGCTGTTGGTGACCACGCCGCCGGCGTTGATGGCGAAGGCGCCGCTGTTGGTGTAGGTGCCGCCGGAGTCGATGAGAAGGGTGCCGCCGTTCGCGACGGTGAGGGTCTGGCCGGACAAGGTGACGGCTTGTTGGCCCGTGGTGATTTCGACGGTTTGGCCGCTGCCGATGGTGCCTTGGAGGTCTATCGAATCGGCGCCGTTGACGATTACGTGAGTCACCGAGAACGGCTGGGAGGCTGCAGTCGAGGCGGCCTGCTGAGACGCCGCCGGGGCGGCCGACTGCGGGGTGGCGGCCGTCGCCGCCGCCTGCTGGGACGCCGCCGGGGCGGCCGACTGCGGGGTGGCGGCCGTCGCGGCCACCTGCTGGGACGCCGCCGGCGCAGCCGACTGCGGGGTGGTGGCCGTCGCGGCCGGCTGGTTGGAGGCTGCGGGCGAGGCCAGCTGGTAGGCGGCGGTCGAGGTCGGCTGAGGGGACGCGGCGGGCGTGCTGAGCTGCTGAGAGACGGCGGGCGAGGTCAGCTGCTGGGACACCGCGGGCGTCGTCAGCTGCTGAGACACCGCGGGCGAGCCGAGCTGCTGAGACACCGTAGGCGAGATCAGCTGCTGCGGCACCGCGGTCGAGCCGAGCTGCTGCGGCACCGCGGTCGAGCCGAGCTGCTGGGTGGCGGCGGTCGAGCCGAGCTGCTGCGCCTCGGCGGTCGAGCCGAGCTGCTGGGTGCCGGCGGTCGAGGTCAGTTGCTCCGTCTCCGCGGCCGAGGTCAGCTGTTGGGTGACGCCGGGCGAGCCGAGCTGCGTGGGCGAGCCGAGCTGCGTCAGGGATTGGGTGCGGGTGCTGGTGGCGTCGCCGGCGGCCCGGGCCACCGCGCCGGCCTGGGCGGCCTGCCCGGCCGGGTTCGTGGTCTGCGGCGGCTCGCTGAATGGGGACAGGACGCTCGCGACCGCCGACGCAGCCTCATAGGCATACATCGCGGCGGCGTCTTGGGCCCACATCTCCATGTACTGGGCTTCGGTGGCCATGATCGCCGGGGTGTTCTGTCCCAAAATATTGGTCGCCACCAACGCCGCCAGCCGCGCCCGGTTTTCCGCGATCACCGGCGGCGGCACCGTCATCGCAAACGCCGCCTCGTAGGCCGCCGCCGCCGCGTAGGCCTGGGCAGCCGATTGCGCGGCCTGGGCGCCCGTGGCAGCCAGCCACTCCGCATAGGGGGCCACCGCCGCCGCCATTAGCAGCGACGTCGGGCCCGACCACCCCTGGCTGATCAGCCCCGCAATTACCGCGGAATAGCCGCTGGCGGCGGACTCCAGCGCGGCGGCCAGCGCGTCCCAACCCGCCGCCGCCGCCAATAGCGGCCCCGCCCCGGGGCCGCTATACATGCGCCCGGAGTTGACCTCCGGGGGCAGCGACGCGAATTCCATGGCTTTCCGGTGCCCAGGTCAGCGCCGCGCGGCCTGTTTGAAACTGACGGTCATGTTAATTCCGCATAAACCAAACCATTGGACCAGTGTTGAACAAGTTATGTTACTGCAGGCATGCAGGGTTTTGGCCATTTCTTTGGGACTCATTCCGACCCGCGATGGGTCCGGGACCAGCCCTGCGGCGGCCACTGACCACCGCAGGTCGCGGAGGGCCGCCGGATGCGGATCACTGCCCCGCCGTCGTCCGCCAGATGGGTGATCGGTGGATCGTCGAAGGCGCGGCGAGAACGCCCGAGGACCAGCGGCCCCCTCAAGCGCCACGGCGCACCAGGCTTGGCAACAGCAACCGTCTGCCGTGTGGCAAGGCTGGGCCCGGCCTGTCAGCGACGCCCTTGGGCCGCATCTTGTTTCGGTCCGGACGACCAATGGTGGCTTGCATTGGCGCGCAACATGTTTCGGCCTGACCGCAGACCTCCAGCCTCACGCGCCGCGCCGCGGGCATTTATTGACGAGCCAGCGCGCCTTATGGCGGCCGTCGCGCCGCATCGGATATGGTGTGACCGCCCTGCTAGCAGCCGTCGTAACGGGAGCAACCCATGGAATTAACGGCAATTCTGTGTAACCATGCCGAGGCGCAGAACAACTTGCTGTACGTCGCCGGTGGCGGCATAGACCGGGCCATCATCCCTGCCGGGCGCTCGGAACCCTATACGGTCTCGGTGGGTCTCGGGATCATCATCGAGGTGCCGTGGACGGCGACCAACCAGGAGCACGCGGTCGACGTACGACTGGAGGACGCAGACGGGCACCCGGTCGAGGTCGAGACGGGATCGGACGAACACGAACCGTTCCGCACCCAATTCCGATTCAACGTCGGCCGACCGCGCCACCTCGAGCCCGGCGAGACCCAATCCGTCGCTTTCGCTATCAACATTCCCGTGCTGCGGTTGGAGAAGCTGGGCACATACGTCTTCACCATCAGCGTCGACGACACCGTCCTGCGCCGTCTGCATTACCGACTGGTCGGGCAGACGGGCGTGACCATTACGACGAATTGATCAGCTAGCGCTCAGCCCTCGAGCTTGTAACCCAGCCCCCGCACGGTCACCAGGTGCACCGGATTGGCCGGGTCGGCCTCGATCTTGGACCGCAGCCGCTTGACGTGGACGTCGAGCGTCTTGGTGTCACCGACGTAGTCCGCGCCCCACACCCGATCGATCAGCTGCCCGCGCGTGAGCACGCGGCCGCTGTTGCGCATCAGGTATTCCAGCAAGTCGAATTCCTTGAGCGGCAACGTGATCGTGTCCCCGTTGACCGACACGACGTGGCGTTCGACGTCCATGCGGACCGGCCCGGACTCCAGCACGCCGTCGCTGATCTCGGAGTCGTCGTCGCCACCGCGGCGCAACACGGCCCGGATCCGCGCGATCAACTCGCGGGCGGAATACGGCTTGGTCACATAGTCGTCCGCGCCCAGTTCCAGACCGACGACCTTGTCGATCTCGCTGTCGCGGGCGGTCACCATGATCACGGGCACGCTGGATCGGGCGCGCAACTGCTTGCAGACGTCGGTGCCGGACATCCCCGGCAGCATCAAATCGAGCAGCACGATGTCGGCGCCGGCCCGGTCGAACTCGGCGAGCGCCGCTTGCCCATCAGTCACCACCGTGGCCTCGAAGCCCTCTTTGCGCAGGAGGAATGCCAGCGGGTCGGCCAGCGATTCCTCGTCCTCGATGATCAGCACACTGGTCATGCGCGCCACTCCTCCTCATCGCTGCGCTCTGCAACGTCGTAAGCGCGGGTCATCTGCTCAGCTCTTCCTCTCGTTGGGCCGAGTGGGGCCGCACCTCGCGGCCCCGGGGTTGCTCGGGTTGTCCGTCGTTGTCCGGGGAGGCCGGGATGGACAGGGTGAACGTCGATCCGGTTCCCGGTTTGCTCCACACGCCGATGGTGCCGTTGTGGTTGGCCGCGACGTGCTTGACGATGGCCAGCCCCAGCCCACTGCCGCCGGTGGCCCGCGAACGCGCCTTGTCGCCCCGGAAGAAACGCTCGAAGACCCGTTCCTGGTCCTCGAGCGCGATCCCGATGCCCCGGTCGGTGACGGCGATCTCGACGTTGTCCCCGCGGCGACGACGGCTGATCGACACCGGCGTGCCCGGCGGCGAATAGGCGATCGCATTGGAGACCAGGTTGGCCAGCGCGGTCACCAACAGCGTTTCGTCGCCAAGCACCCGCAACCCGCTGGGCGCGTCGGTGCGGATCTGGATGTTCGCGGTGTCGGCGGCCACCTTGTGGCGTGAAATCGCTTCGGAGACAACGGTATCCACGTCGACGTCGGTGACGTTGGGCAACCGCTCGGCGCCCTGCAGCCGGGACAGCTCGATCAGCTCGCCGACCATGTCGCCCAGCCGGTTGGCCTCGACGAGCACCTTCTCGGCGAACCGGCGCACGGTCTCGGAGTCGTCCGCCGACGCCAGCAGCGCCTCGGCGAGCAGGGCCATGGCGCCGACCGGGGTCTTGAGCTCGTGGCTGACGTTGGCGACGAAGTCGCGCCGCGTGGCCTCCATGCGGGCGTAGTCGGACTGGTCGTGGGCGAACACCACCGCGAACCGGCGGTCCTCCTCGCTGAGCAGCCGGGCCTGCCCGTGCACCGACAACCCCGACCGGCCCCCCGCGCGCTTGGCCGGGTGCAGGTCGAACTCGACGTCGACGCCGGTCAGCGCCTGCTGCGCGGCCTGCCAGGCCTGGTCGTCGAGCTGCCGGTCGCGCACCAGGCCCAACTCCCTGGCTCGATCGTTGAGGTAGACCACGTCGCGATGGGAATCCACCACCGCGACGCCCACCGGCATCAGCGCCGCGATGCGCTGCAGCATCTGCGCGACGGTGATCCCGGTCCACTCGCTGGAGACGCGTTGCCGGCGTTGGACCACCCGCGGCGACAGCCGGGTCCCGATCGCAACGCCTGCGGCGACCGCCAGCACGGACAAAACCCCGGCCAGCAACAGCGCCGAGAACACAGTCACATAGAAAATCCTACAAATCTTCCTGAACACTGCCCTAGCGCAGCGAGGCCAAAATCGGACAAGTCACATCCTGCGCTACAGGTGTTCGGCTGCCGTTTACGCGATGTTTGGCAAACGGGGCCCCAATACACGCGAAAACACCGAGGCACGTCAGCCCCGGCCCTGGCTGGCCACCGCGGCGGCGCCGGCCGCGGCCGCCTCGGGGTCCAGGTAGGTGCCGCCCGGCAACACCGGCCGCAGCCGGTCGTCCAGGTCGTAGCGCAGCGGGACGCCGGTCGGGATGTTCAGGCCGACGATCTCCTCGTCGGACATCCGGTCCAGGTGCTTGACCAGCGCCCGCAGCGAGTTGCCGTGCGCCACGATCAGCACCGTCTTGCCCGACCGCAGATCGGGGACGACGACGTCGGTGAAGTACGGCAGGAAGCGCGCCACCACGTCCTTCAGGCATTCGGTCAGCGGGCCGCCGCCGATGTCGGCGTACCGCGGGTCGGCGTCCTGGCTGAACTCGCTGCCGCGCTCGATCGGCGGGGGCGGCGTGTCGTAGCTGCGCCGCCAGGCCATGAACTGCTCCTCGCCGTAGCGGGCCTGGGTCTCGGCCTTGTCCAAACCCTGCAGCGCCCCGTAGTGGCGCTCGTTGAGCCGCCAGCTGCGCCGCACGGGGATCCACAGCCGGTCGGCGCGGTCCAGGGCCAGGTCCGCGGTGATGATCGCGCGCCGCAGCAGCGACGTGTACAACACGTCGGGAAGCAGATCCTGTTCGGCCAGCAACTCGCCACTGCGAACCGCCTCGGCCCGGCCCTTGTCGGTCAGGCCGACGTCGACCCAGCCGGTGAACAGGTTGAGGGCGTTCCAGTCGCTCTCGCCGTGGCGCAGCAGTACCAGCGTGGCAGTGTCACCCATGCCGGCAAGTCTCTCACGCGTCCGAATCGTCCTCGTCGTCGATGAGATGGGCGAACGCCTGCAGGTTCTTCAGCGACTCGCCGCGAGACACCCGCCACTCCCACTCCTTCTGGATCGACGAGCGAAAACCCAACTCCAGCAACGTGTTGAAGTCCGAATCCACCGCCTCGAGCACCTGGCCGAGCACCCGGTCGATCTCGTCGGCGTCGACCGACGCCAGCGACATCCGGCCCACCAGGTAGATGTCGCCGACGTTGTCGAGCGTGTAGGCGACCCCGTAGAGCCGGCGGTTGCGCCTGAGCAGGAAGCGGTAGACGCCCTCGTGGTTCTCGTCGGGCTTGCGGCACACGAACGCCTCGACGCGCACCGAATGCTCACCGATGCTCAGGATGGTGTTGGTCTTCAGCTTGCGCTCGCCGGGCAGTTCGACCACCAGTCCCGGCAATCCGCCATGCGCCCCAGGGAATTCCGAGTAGGTCAGGTGGCTGGCTCGCAGCGCGCGCTCGATGACCGCCTGCACCGACGTCGTGCGCCGCTCCTCCTCATCGCTGCGCTCTGCATCGTCGCCGGCGCGGGAATTCATGCGCCCACCCCGCGCCGCGACGCCCAGCGACGGGGCTTGCGCGCCGCCGCCCGGTCCACCCTCACCCCGACCCGGCGCTGGCGTTCCGCGGCGAAATCGCCGATCGCGCGCCGGTAGCTGGCCAGCAGCGCGTCGGTGGTGTTGTCCCAGGAGAACGTCGCGGCGTGGGCCGCCGCCGCCCGGCTCATCGCGGCGCCGGCCGGCTCGCCGCGCAGGCGCAGCAGGCCGTCGATGGCCGCCGCCCACCGGTCGACGTCGTGCCCGGCCACCAGGGTGCCGGTGATCCCGTCGCGCACCGCCACCGGCAGCCCGCCGACGGCGGCCGCCACCACCGGCGTCCCGCAGGCCTGCGCCTCGACGGCGACCAGACCGAACGACTCCGAATAGCTCGGCACCGCAACCAGATCGGCGGCCCGGAACAGGGTGGCCAGGTTCGCCCGGGACTGCGGCGGCAGGAACGTCACCCGCTCGGTGATGCCCAGTTCGTCGGCGAGCCGGACCAGCCCGTCCGGGGCGGCCAGGCCGCTGCCCGACGGCCCGCCGGCCACCACGATGCGCACACCCGGCAGCTTCGCCGCGGCGCGCAACACGATGTCGGGCGCCTTCAGCGGCTGGATCCGCCCGACGAACGCCACGATGTCCTCGTCGGGCGGCAGCCCCAGCGCGGCCCGGGCCGCCCGGCGACCACCCGGGCGGAACACGTCGAGGTCCACCCCCGGATGCACGACGTCGATGCTCGCCGGATCGGCGCGGTGAATCGAAATCAGTTGTCTCGCTTCATCATCGGTGTTGACGATCAGCCGGTCCGCCTCGTCGACCACCTGCTGCTCGCCCACCGTGCGCAGCGGCGGCTCGGGCGCGTCCCCGTCGGCCAGTGCGGCGTTCTTCACCGCGGCCAGCGTGTGCGCGGTGTGCACCAGCGGCACCGACCAGCGGTCGCGGGCCAGCCAGCCGACCTGACCGGACAGCCAGTAGTGCGAGTGCACGATGTCGTAGTGGCCCGGGTCGTGGGACGCCTCGGCGCGCAACACCCCGGCCGCGAACGCGCACAACTGGGTAGGCAGATCGTATTTGTCCAGGCCCTCGAACGGACCGGCCACCACGTTGCGCACCAGCACGCCGGGTGCCACCCGCTCGACCGGCGGATCGGCGGACGCGGTGGCCCGGGTGAAGATCTCCACCTCGATGCCCCGCCGGGCCAGGTGCAGCGCGGTCTGCAGGACGTAGACGTTCATGCCGCCGGCGTCGCCGGTTCCGGGCTGGGCCAGGGGTGAGGTGTGCACCGCCAGCACCGCGATGCGGCGCGGGTCGTTCAGCCGGAAGACGTCGTCGTGCCGCACCCTCTCATGTTTACAGCACGGGGCGGCACAGACCTGGGCTCAGGCCGAGGACTCGTCCGGGTCGGCGTCGGGCACCCGCGCTACCAGCGCGCCGGCCCGCCGCATCGCGCCCAGCGGATCGGCGTACAGCCCGCCCAGCGACACGATGCCGGCCCCGGCCTCCTGGACCCGGTTGCCGAACGCGGTCACGCGGATGTCGCGCGGCGGCAGCACCGAACGCGCGGCGAACGCCTCCTCCACCTGGCCCATCGCCTCGGGATACTCGGTGAACCCCTGGCCGCCGACCACCAGCTCGTCGGGATTGAGCACGTCGCGCAGCAGCGCGACGGCCTCGCCGAGCACCCTGGCGCGTTCCGCCAGCAGCTCCTTGGCCTGCTCGTTTCCGGCCCGGGCGACGCGCAGCAGGTCGGTCATGGCGGTGGCGGAGCCGGCGGCGCGGCCCGGCGGGGCCGCCGGCAGGATCCGCAGCCGGCGCGCGGCGGCCAGCACCGCCTCGTCGCTGACGGTGGATTCCAGCTGCCCGGTGCCGCCGAGCAGCTCCGAGTGCGCGGGCAGGCCGGCGATGGTGCCGGGGCCGCTGGCCGGGCAGTGCACGCGCCCGCCGATCACCAGCGCATAGCCCACGGTCTCGCGGGCGTAGACGTAGAGGCTGGTGGGCGAGCTCGGCGCGAAGCGCCGCATGCCGAGCAGCAGCTCGGCGCCGGCCATGGCGTCGACGTGGGAGGCCACCGAGACCGGCAGGCCCAGCGCGTCGGCCAGCACCGATCCGACCGGCGCCTGCCGCCAGCCCAGCCTCGGGTGGTCGACGTGGCCGGTGGCGCCGTCGACGGTGCCGCCGATCGCCACGCCCACCCACAGCAGGCGGCGCCGGTGCCAGCGCCTCAGATAGCGGGACGCGCTGTCGGCCAGCGACGCCAGCGCGGCCCCGGCGGGGCTCAGCGGGGTCGGGGTCTCGACGGTGTCCAGCGTGCGGCCGAACAGGTCGGTGGCCACGATGCTGGTGGTTCGCGCGCCGATGTGGATGCCCAGCGTGACGAACGGCTCGTGGTTGACCTCGACGGGCACCCGCGGGCGCCCGATGGCACCGGACACCGCCAGGTCGGCGCGCTCCCGCAGCAGGCCGGCCTCGAGCAGCGCGATCACCTGCCGGTTGACCGTCGCAATGCTCAGGGACGTGACCCCGGCGATGACGTCACGCCCGACCGGACCGCGCAGCCGCACCGCGCGGAACACGGACGCGGCCGCCGAGTCGGAGATGTGCAGGGCCGGCGGCATGATCTGGCGGTGCGACCGCGGGCGACCCTGGCGGCCGGGGGAATGGTGGGTGAGACTGGTCGAGCGCACGAGCGTCCTTTGTTTGATTACCGATGGCCGGTCTTCGGCCACACCCGGAAGTCAGGCGCGGCGAAGTGCGCGGCAACAACACGCACCCGCCGCGTAGAGACACGCGGCGGTGGTGTCGACCAAGGCGCTGTACTGCACACGGAAAATTTATCACGGTTACTAGAGTTGTCTCGGTGGATTCAGCTAACGAGCGGGTCGCGGTCGTCACCGGTGCGAGCTCCGGGATCGGCGAGGCGACCGCGATAACCCTTGCGGCCCTTGGCTTTCACGTGGTGCCGGTGGCGCGCCGGGCCGACCGGATCAACGCCCTGGCAAACAAGGTCGGCGGCACGCCCGTTGTGGCCGACGTCACAGACGACGCGGCCGTCGCGGCGCTGGCGCGCGGCCTGGGCCGGGTCGACGTGCTCGTCAACAACGCCGGCGGCGCCCGGGGACTCGAGCCCGTCGCCGACGCCGACCTGGAGCACTGGCGGTGGATGTGGGAGACCAACGTGATGGGCACCCTGCGGGTCACCCGCGCGCTGCTGCCCAAGCTGATCGAGTCCGGCGACGGCCTGATCGTCACCGTCACCTCGATCGCGGCGATGGAGACCTACGACGGCGGAGCCGGCTACACCGCGGCCAAGCACGCCCAGGGCGCGCTGCACCGGACGCTGCGCGGCGAGCTGCTGGGCAAGCCGGTGCGGCTCACCGAGATCGCGCCGGGCGCGGTCGAAACCGAGTTCTCGCTGGTCCGGTTTGACGGCGACGAGCGGCGCGCGGACGCCGTCTACTCCGGCATCACGCCGTTGTCGGCCGCCGACGTCGCCGAGGTGATCGGGTTCGTGGCCTCCCGGCCGTCGCACGTCAACCTCGACCAGATCATCATCCGGCCGCGCGACCAGGCCAGCGCGTCGCGGTTCAACCGCCGGGTCTAGACGTCGTCGTGGTCGTCGTGGTGGTCGGGGTCCCCGACAGGGTGGGCGCGTCCGTCGGCGTCACCGGCGCGGTGACCGGGATCTGCGTCGCCGGCGGGTGCGCGTTGGGTGGCGGCAGCGCCGACATCGCCACCCAGGTGTCCCAGTCCACCGCCCAGTCCCAGATGTCGCCGTCGGAGTAGGACAGCTGGATCGAGCTCCCGGTCACCTCGACGGGGTCGCCGTAGATCGCGCTGCCGTAGTACTGCTCGGCGTCGGCGGTGGACAGGTTGATACAGCCGTTGGTGACGTTGGTGTTGCCCTGGGCGCCGGAGCTGGCCGGGTTGGCGTGGATGAACTCGCCGTTGTTCGAGATCCGCACCGCCCAGCGTTCGTGCACGTGGCTGTAGCCGGCCGCCGGGTTGGACATGTAGAAGTCGGCGTACTTCTCGGTGACCACGTGGATGCCGTTGCGGGTGACGTTGCGGGCCTTGTCGGCCTCGCCGTAGCTGCATGGGAAGTCCATGATCACGCCCTCGTCCCGGATCACCTGGATGCGGTGCGACGAGACCTCGGCCTTGACCACCTGGCGCCGGCCGATCTGAAAGTGCAGCGAGATGTCGTCGGCGCCGTAGGCGCCCTCGCCGAACGGCCGCCCGTAGAGCCTGGCGTCGACGTTGACCGTTGTGCCCGCCGGGTAGTACTCGCGGGGGCGCCAGTGCACGCGCGCGCCCTGCGCCTCGTCGGGCAGCCAGGCCCAGCTGCCCTCCACGGGCGGGTTGGTGGTGACGGTGAGGGCCTTCTCGACGGAGGCCTTGTCGGCGATCAGCGCGTCGAACTGGATGATGATCGGCGCCGCCACCCCGACGGTCTGGCCGTCGGCCAGCTGGAACGAGCCACCGATCTTCTTGGTGGGGGCCACCGTGGTGAACTTGCCCGACACCGGAACGGTCTTGCCGTCGTGGCCGACGACCGAACCGCTCCACGTGTAGGTGGCGTCGTAGCCCAGCGGCTCGGTGACCGTGTAGACGGTGCGGTCGGGGTTGAAGGCTCCGGCGACGGCCTTGCCCGACGAGTTCGTCAGCGCCACCTTCTGGAACCAGCCGTCGCCCACGTGAACGCTCACCGGCGCGGTCGGAACCACGTCCGAGGCGGCGTCGGCCGGCTCGAATTTCAGGTGCGGCGCCGCGGCCTCTTTCTTCTGGCCCTGCTTGGCCACGGTGCCCCCGCACGCGGCCAGGACGTTGGGCGCGAACACACCAAGCCCCAAGGCCGCCAAGGCCAAGCGCCGGTTGATCGGCGGAGGGGAACCGGATGTGCTCACGACAAGTAAAGATACCGGCCGAACGGCATTCGCCCCGCCACCACAAGTCGCCGACGGGGTGGCCTCACCCGTATTCGACCGCTACAGCCTGCACCCCAGCAGGACGGGTTCGGGTTGCAGTGTGATGCCAAACACGTCGCGGACTCCGTCACGGATGGTGCGGGCCAGGGCGATGACGTCCTCGGCGCGGGCGGCGCCGCGGTTCGTCAAAGCAAGCGCATGCTTGGTGGACAGCCGGCACGGGGCCCGCTCGTCGTCCGGATAGCCCTTGCCGAAGCCGGCGTGCTCCACCAGCCAGCCGGCGGCCAGCTTGACCCCATTCGGGGCCGGCCAGTGCGGAATCGACTCGCCAAAGTGCCGCGCCAACCGCTCGTAGACCTCGGGCGCGACGACGGGGTTGGTGAAGAACGAACCCACGCTCCAGGTGTCGTGGTCGGCCGCGTCGAGCACCATGCCCTTGCGGGCGCGCAGCGCCAGCACCGCCTCGCGCACGTCCCGCGGGTCCGCGCGCTCGCCGCTGCCGGCGTTCAGCGCGGCCGTCAGCTCGCCGTAGCGCAGCGGCGCGCTGCGCCCCGACGCGTCCAACGCGAACTCGACTTCCAGTACCACGCAAGGGATTTCGAGGCCGTCGGCCCGCTTGAACACGCTGGTGCGGTAACCGAAGCCGAGCTCGCCGCCCGGCACCCAGCGCACCGCGCCGCTGCGCCGGTCCAGCAGCCGGACGCGGGTGATGGTGTCGGACACCTCGGCGCCGTAGGCCCCGACGTTCTGCACCGGCGTAGCGCCGGCCGAGCCGGGGATGCCGGACAGGCATTCCAGCCCGCCCAGGCCGCGCTCGATGGCCGCGAGCACCACGTCGTCCCACACCGCACCGGCCTCCGCGCGCACCATGTTGCCGTCGATGCTGATGCGGCCGTTGGCAAGTCGCACCGCGGTGAGCCCGGTCAGGCCGTCGTCGATCACCAGGTTGGAGCCGCCGGCGAACACCAGGGGCGGGCCACCGTTCCCGTCGGCGGATTCCGAATCCAGTTGCCGCACAACGGCGATCACCTGTTCCGTGCTGGAGCAGGTGATCAGCCGGCGCGCCACGGGCCCGACCCGCAGCGTGGTCAGCGGCGCCAGCGGCACCTCCTCGGCGACGTGCGCACCGGCGAAGAGCGAACCGACCCCCCGTTTCATAAGCTCCGTTTCATGGCCCGTAACGGTAGCCTGGCCTGCTATGCCGCGTTCATTCGACATATCGGCTGACTATGAACGGGACGTCGAAGCGGTACTGCGGGCTTACCGCGAGGAGGACTACTGGCTGGCGCGGCTGGCGGCCTCCGGCGTCGACGAGGCGAGGCTCGAGTCGCTGCGGCTCGGCGGCGAGTCCGGAACCGACGACACCATCGACGTGGTCACCCTGCAGGTGATCCGCAGCGACAAGCTGCCGGCCCTGGTCACCCAGCTACACCGCGGCGATCTGTGCATCAGGCGCGAGGAGACCTGGGGCCCGGTGTCCGGTGGCGTCGCGCTGGCAACCGTCGCGGGATCCATCGTGGACGCCCCGGCGAACGTGTCGGGCACCGCCGAGTTGGCCCCGACGGGCCCGTCGGTGGGCTCCCGCCTGGAGTGCCGGATCACCGTCCACGTGCGGGTCCCGCTGATCGGGGGCAAGCTGGAGAACTTCGTCGGCACCCGGCTGGCCGACCTGGTGGTCGCCGAACAGCGATTCACCACGGAGTGGATCAGCACCCGCGGCTCTTAAGCTGGCGCACATGCGAATCGCGTTGGCCCAGATCCTCAGTGGCACCGATCCGGCGCAAAACCTGCAGCTGGTCCGCGAGTACGCCGGCCGGGCCGCGGACGCCGGCGCGCGGCTGGTGGTGTTCCCCGAGGCGACCATGTGCCGGTTCGGGGTCCCGCTGGGACCGGTCGCCGAGCCCGTCGACGGGCCCTGGGCGAGCGGCGTGCGGCGGATCGCCGCCGACGCCGGCATCACGGTGATCGCCGGCATGTTCACCCCGTCCGGCGACGGGCGGGTGAAGAACACGCTGATCGCGGCCGGGCCGGGCAGACCCAACGAGCCGGACGCCCATTACGACAAGATCCATCTGTACGACGCGTTCGGCTTCACCGAGTCGCGCACCGTCGCGCCCGGGCAGGAGCCGGTGGTGGTCGCGGTCGACGGCGTGCGGGTCGGGTTGACCGTTTGCTACGACATCCGTTTCCCGGAGCTCTACACCGAGCTGGCCCGGCGCGGCGCGCAGGTGATCGCCGTCTGCGCGTCCTGGGGTTCGGGCCCGGGCAAGCTCGAGCAGTGGACGCTGCTGGCCCGGGCCCGGGCGCTGGACTCGATGAGCTACGTCGTCGCGGCCGGTCAGGCCGACCCGGGCGACGGCCCGGGTTCAGGTTCCGGCGCGCCGACCGGTGTGGGTGGCAGCCTGGTGGTCTCGCCGCTGGGTGAGGTGGTCGCGTCGGCGGGTGCCCGGCCGGAACTCGTGGTCGTCGACGTCGACGTCGACGCCGTGGCCAAGGCCCGCGAGAGCATCGCGGTGCTGCGAAACCAGTCGAGCTTTGCTCGCATCGATAGGGCAGAATCGGTTGGGTGACGAACCCACCAGGCCCTACCCGCCCGCCAGGACCACCGAACGAGGGCCCGTCGCCGTGGGGCCGTCCCGGCAATCAGGGGCCCTTCGGTCAGCGGCCACCTGACCGGCCGACCGAGCGGCCGACCGAGCGGTTCCCGACCGGCGGCCCCGGCCAACCACCGCAGCAGCCCGGGCCCGGCCCGGCGCCGCAACCGCCACCGGGGCCGCCGCGGCCCCAGGAGCCGCGAACCGAGCAGCTGGGCGCGCCCCGCGCCGGCATGCAGGGCCCCGGCCACCGACCCCCGCCCGCTGCGCCGGCGGGCGCGACGGAACGAATCGCCACCCCGAACGAAGAGCCGGCACCGGTGAAAAGAAAACGACGCTTCCTTCGCGACCCGCTGTCCATCCTGCTGGTCTGCATCATCGTGGTCTCGCTCGTCATCGCCGGGCTGATCGGCGCCGAGCTGTACGTGCGCCACGTCGCCAACAACAAGGTCGCCGAGGCGGTGGCGTGCGAGACCAAGGACCAGGCCACGGCGTCGTTCGGGGTGACGCCGCTGATGCTGTGGCAGCAGCTGACCCATCACTACAGCAACATCTCGGTGTCGACCGCCGGCAACCAGATCAAAGATGCCAAGGGCATGAAGATCCAAATCAACATCAGGGATGTTCGGCTCAGGTCCAGCCCCGATTCCAAGGGCACCATCGGATCGCTCGACGCCACCATCACCTGGACCACCGACGGCATCAAGCAGTCGGTGCAAAACGCGATCCCGGTGCTGGGGCCGTTCGTCACCAACAGCGTGACCACCCATCCCGCCGACGGCACCGTCGAGCTGAAGGGGATGCTGGACAACATCACGGCGAAGCCGATGGTGTCGGGCAACGGGCTGCAGTTGCAGATCGTCAGCTTCAATGCGCTCGGCTTCACCATGCCGAAGGAAAGCGTCCAGTCGACGCTGGACAAGTTCACCTCCGACCAGACCAAGAACTTCCCGCTGGGGATTCACGCCGACAGCGTGCAGGTGACGGATTCCGCTGTGGTGAGCCACTTTTCGAGTCAGAACGCGAACATCCCGCCCGGCAACACGAACCCCTGCTTCGCCAACCTCTGACAGTCAGCCCAGTCGGTCGAGCACAGCCGTCAGCCCAGCCCGTCGAGCACGGCCCGGGTGCCCGACAGGCCCAGCCGGGTCGCGCCCGCGTCCAGCATCGCCACGGCGTCGGCCGCGGTGCGGATGCCGCCGCTGGCCTTGACGCCCAGCCGGCCGCCGACGGTCTCGGCCATCAGCGCGACCGCGCGCACCGACGCCCCGCCCGCGGGATGAAAGCCCGTCGACGTCTTGACGAAGTCCGCGCCGGCGGCCTCGGCGGCGCGGCACGCGGCCACCAGCGTGCGCTCGTCGCGGCCCAGTAGCACCGCCGACTCCACGATCACCTTGAGCACGGCCCCGGCGGCGGCCGAACGGACCGCCTCGATGTCGGAGCGCACCGCGCCGAACTCGCCGGCCAGCGCGGCGCCGACGTCGATGACCATGTCGACCTCACCGGCGCCCGACGCCACCGCCTGCGCGGCCTCCTGCGCCTTGACCGCCGACACGTGCTTGCCCGACGGGAAACCCGCCACCGTGGCGACGCGCACGCCGCCGGCGTCGATCGCGGCCGGCACCATCGACGGCGACACGCACACCGCGTAGACGCCCAGTTCGGCGGCCTCGGCGACCAGCGCGGCCACGTCGGCCGCGGTGGCCTCGGGCTTGAGCAGGGTGTGGTCGACCAGCGCGGCCAGCTGCGCCCGGGTGGGTCGGCCCGCCACTAGAACGCCCCTTCCGGGGCGCCGGGGTTGCAGCCGGCGGCGACCATTTGGTCGTCGTCGACGACCGGCCGCCACGGCTCGAGGTTCCAGCTGGGCTTGCCCGGCTCCGCGGTCTCGGCGAACTCCCAGTGGCAGAGGAACTGCGCCCGCATGCCGGGGGTGTCGGCGCCCGGCGCCAGCGCCAGCACCTCGGCCCACGCCTCGTCGGCCGCCGCCGGCGCCGCGGGCTGGCGGGCGGCCGCGCGGCCGGACGGCGTCGGGTAAACGCGCAAGCTGGCCAGGCCCGCCCACTGCGTCCACTCGGTGTGATCGATGAACGGCGGCGCGTACGACGAACTCGCCGCGCCGGCGCCGGGGTCCGCCGCGGCGGGGGACGCCGCGGTCAGCCAGCAGGCCGGTGCGACGAGCGCCGCCGCCGGCAATGCCAGCAGGGTCTTCATCCCGTCAGCGCGACTTGCCCTGAATCTCAAGGAGTTTGGGCCGAACGTCGACCAGATAGACACCGGCCGCGCAGGCTGCGATCGCCATGCCGAGCACGCCGAAAACGAAGCTCAGGATCGATGTCAGCGCGACAGCCAGGCCGAGGATCACCAGCCACACCGGCTTGGTCAGCTTCTCGGCGGCGGTGTAGGCGTCGGGTCGCTGTAGCGCTGCGTGCACAAACGCGTACACCGTCGTAACCAAGACGGCGACCTGCAAGACCAACATGATGGTACCCACGAGGTGGTTCACGCCATAAGCGTATGCGGGCGGCGTCAAAAACGTCGACTCCGAGTTGCCCGGGGGCAACTCGGAGTCGAGTCTGCAGCTGGATCCGAGTTGCCCCCCCAGGGCAACTCGGGGCCTCGCTACTTCTGGGTGACCTTCTTGGCCGTCGACTTCTTGGCCGCGGCCTTCTTGGCCGGGGCCTTCTTCGCCGGCGCCTTCTTGGCCGCCTTCTTGGCCGGGGCCTTCTTCGCCGGCAGGTCGATGCCGACCAGCTTGGCCGCCCGCTCGCCGACCGCGCGGGTCTGCGACGCGACGGTGCCCAGGGCCTCCTGGGTCAGCTCGACGGCCTGGTCCACGCGACCCTGTGCGCGCGCCGACGCGTCGTCGAAGCCGGACTGGCTGCGCAGCCGCTCCAGGGCGGCCTCGCCCCGCTCGACCAGCTCGTTGTACCGGTTGGTCGCGGCCTCCACGTAGCCCTCGGCGGCCCGGCGCAGCTCGTCGGCGGTGAACCGCTCGCGCAGCTCGGTGAGCTGCTCGGGCAGGTCCTCCTGCAGCTTGGCCAGGCGGGCGCGCCGCTCCTCGACCCGGCTGCGGGTCTCGGTGCGGGTCTCCTCGGCACGCTCACGCAGGTTGACGATCAGGTCGTTGACCGTGGCCAGGGCCAGGTCGGCGGCGCCGAGCGCGGCAAGCAACGGGGCGCGCAAGTCGTCGATGTTGGGGTTTTCAGCCATTGTTTTCCCTTTCGTTATTTCTTTTCGTTATCGGCATTGCTGACGTATTGGAAGACGTGTGGAAGTTGAGCGGAACCTCCTGGTTGGTCGGGTCTTTGGCACCGAGATGCCTCCAGTCCGCGACTGGCCGGGAACGGTTTGGCCCCTTACTTTTGGGTAACCGAACGCCTCGCCGTGTACACGTCACCGGCGTCATCGGTGCGAGTGGCGGGGCCTTGCCGTGGTGGTTCGGCCCGATCAGTCGCTGTTGGAATCGGTCGGACACTCCTCTTGGATGGATTCGTTTTGTTGGGTGAATGACGCGTAGATGTCGAGCAGGATTTGCTTTTGCCGCTCGGTGATCGCGGTGTCGGTGATGATGGCGTCCCGGACCTGGCTGGCCTCGCTGGGCTCGAGGATCCCGGCGCGCACGTAGAGCACCTCGGCCGAGATGCGCAGCGCCTTGGCGATCTGGTTCAGGACGTCGGCGGACGGCTTGCGCAGGCCGCGCTCCACCTGGCTGAGATAGGGATTGCTGACACCGGACCGTTCGGCGAGTTGGCGCACCGAGACCTGGGCGTTCTCCCGCAGGTCGCGGATGAAGCTGCCGATGTCGGAGGCCACCTCGGAGGCCGCCGTCGACACCTTGGTGGAGAGCTTCTCCTCGGGTGCCATTGCGTGCTCCTGGGTCGGTGGTCGGTCGTGACGGCCACCAGACTACGGAGAAGTGCTTGCTTTTGCAAGCACTTGTTAGCACCGCTAGAAAAGCAGCTGCACCACCGTGTAGATCGCCAGGCCCGCCAGCGAGCCGACGACGGTCCCGTTGATCCGGATGAACTGCAGGTCACGGCCCACGTGCAGCTCGATGCGCCGGCTGGCCTCCTCGGCGTCCCAGCGCTCGATCGTCTCGGTGATGATCGCTGTGATCTCCACCCCATACTGCGAAACCAGGTGCTGGGCCGCCCGGACTATCCAGTTGTCCACCTTGTCGCGCAGGTCGGCGTCGTCGCGCAGCGATTCCCCGACGAGAACCACGGTGTCGGCGATGCGGGTCCGCAGCGCGCTGGACGGGTCGTCGACGCCCTCGAGCACCAGCCGCTTCACCGTCCGCCACGCCGTCGCGGCGGCGTCGGCGATCTCGTCGCGGGCCATCAGCTGCTCCTTGACGGCCTCGGCGCGCGCGATGGTGTCCGGGTCGTGCTGCAGGTCGCCGGCGAACTCGAACAGGAAGCGCGTCGCCGAACGGCGCAACTCGTGGTCGGGGTTGCGGCGCACCTTGTCGGTGAAATCCATCAGCTCGCGGTGGATGCGGTCCCCGACGAGATGGTCGATGAACCGCGGCGACCAGCTGGGCGAGTCGCGCTCGACCACCCGCTGGATGATCTCCCCCGCGTTCAGCGACCACTGAAAAGCCCGGTCGGCGAGCAACTGGATCAACGCTTCCTGCCGGTTCTCGGCCAGCAGGGTGGCCAGCACCCGGCCCACCGGCGGGCCCCACTGGGGCTCGGCGATGCGGCGCACGATCATCCGGTCGATGACGTGCTGGACGTCCTCGTCGCGCAGCAGCTCCACCAGCACCCGCAGTACCGTCGCGGTCTCGCTGGCCACCCGCTCGGCGTGCGACGGCTCCGACAGCCACTTGCCGAGCCGGCTGGGCACCTGGGCGTCGCGCAGCTTGGTCTCCACCACGGGCGCCGACAGGAAGTTCTCCCGCACGAAGGTGCCCAGGCCCTCCCCGAGCTGGTCCTTCTTCCGCTTGATGATCGCCGTGTGCGGGATCGGTATGCCCAGCGGGTGCTTGAACAGCGCGGTGACGGCGAACCAGTCCGCCAGGGCGCCGACCATGCCGGCCTCCGCGGCGGCGCCGACGTAGCCGATCCACGCCCCGACGGCGTAGTGGCCCTGCGCCCACCGGCACGCGAGGAACACCCCGGTGGCACCGATCAGGAAACTCAGCGCGACGATCTTCATCCGGCGCAGCGCCACGCGCCGCTCGTCGTCGGCCACCGGGTCGGCCCCGGCGAACGATTCCGCGAAGGACGCGTGCGCCGGGGTCGGCGACGGTTTCGGGTTCGGCCGCCGCGTCGGCGGGCCCGGCGCATCGGCTCGGTGTGCCACCACACCATCATCTATGCCGCGGGCGATTAATGTGACCGCACTGGCCAGGTGCCCACAGGCCGTATCATCGAGGGCGTCTAGGGAACGGAATTCGGCGACAGTGACAGAGCAAATCCCGGCTGCGACCGCCAAGATGGATGGTCGCAAGCGGCGCTGGCATCAGCACAAGGTCGACCGCCGCAATGAGTTGGTCGACGGCACGATCGAGGCGATTCGGCAGCGCGGGCGCTTCCTGAGCATGGACGACATCGCGGCCGAGATCGGTGTTTCCAAGACCGTGCTCTACCGCTACTTCGTCGACAAGAACGACCTGACGACGGCCGTGATGATGCGGTTCACCCAGACCACGCTGATACCCAACATGGCGGCCGCGCTGTCGTCGAACCTGGACGGCTTCGACCTGACCCGCGAGGTCATCCGGGTCTACGTCGACACCGTGGCGAACGAGCCCGAGCCCTACCGGTTCGTGATGGCGAACAGCTCGGCCAGCCACAGCAAGGTGATCGCCGACTCCGAGCGCATCATCGCCCGCATGCTCGCGGTGATGATGCGCCGGCGCATGCAGCAGGCCGGCATGGACACCCGCGGCGCCGAGCCGTGGGCCTACCTGATCGTCGGCGGCGTGCAGCTGGCCACCCACTCGTGGATGTCGGATCCCCGGATGAGCCGCGACGAGCTGATCGACTACCTGACCATGCTCAGCTGGAGCGCGCTGTGCGGCATCGTCGAGGTCGGCGGGTCACTGGAAAAGTTCCGCGAGGAGCCGCACCCCTCGCCGATCGTCCCGCCCCCGGCCGATGACTGAGCCGGGCGTGGCCTCGCGGCTGAGGTCGTGGGCGTACGCGCTGCGCACCACCAACCCGCCACCGGACGGGCCGGTCGACACCGTCACGCGGTGGCTGGTCGTCACCCGCGCGGCGGTGCTGCCGATGACGCTGGTGTCCGGCCTGGTGGCCGCGCTGCTCGCGGTCGGCAAGCCCGGCCTGGACTGGCGGTGGCTGACGTTGGCGGTGCTGGGAATCACCTTGGCGCACACCGCAAACAACCTGATGAACGACCTCTACGACACCCAGGTCGGCACCGACAGCGCCAACTACCCGCGCGCGCTCTACGCTCCGCACCCGGTGCTGTCCGGGCTGATCAGCCGGCGCACGCTGGGGCTGGCGATCCTGCTGGTGAACGTCGCCGACCTGGCGATCCTGGTCACGCTGACGTGGGCCCGCGGCTGGCCGGTGCTCGCGTTCGCGCTCGGCGGGTTCGCCCTCAGCGTCGCCTACACGGCCCCGCCGCTGCGGCTGAAGAAACGCGGCCTGGGCGAGCCCGACGTCTTCGTCGTCTGGGGTCCGCTGATGGTGTGCGGAACGTACTACTCCGCCGTCGGGGCGGTCGGCTGGGACGTCGTGCTGGCCTCGCTGCCCTACGGCTTGTTGTGCACGACGGTGTTGATGGGCAAGCACATCGACAAGATCCCCTACGACGAGCCGCTCGGGATCCGGACGCTGCCGGTGCTGCTCGGCGAGGCGCGCGCCCGCGTCGCGACGCTGGGCATGATGGTCGGCTTCTATGTGCTGGTCGCGGTGGCCGTCGCGGCGGGCGCGATGCCCTGGCCCGCGCTGGTGGTCGTCGCCGCGCTGCCCCGGCTGGCGAAGGTGTGGCCGTTCTTCCGCCGGCCGAAGCCCGCCGAGCCGCCGCCGAACTTCCCGGTGTGGCCGCTGTGGTACGCCGCGCTGGCGTGGGTGCACGTGCGGCAGGCGGGCGCGCTGCTGGTGGCCGGCCTCGCGATCGGCGCCGTGCTGCGGGTTTGGTGAGCCCGGCGCGCTGAGGCGACGCGCGCGTCCGCGGCGGCTAGCATGCACTGAAACGGAAAGGCTCTGCCTCTATATGGCTGTGCAACTCACGCCGCATTTCGGAAACGTGCAAGCCCATTACGACCTGTCGGACGACTTCTTCCGGCTGTTCCTCGACCCCACCCAGACCTACAGCTGCGCGTACTTCGAGTGCGACGACATGACGCTCGAGGAAGCCCAGCTGGCCAAGATCGACCTGGCGCTGTGCAAGTTGGACCTGGAGCCGGGGATGACGCTGCTGGACATCGGGTGCGGCTGGGGCGCGACCATGCGGCGCGCCATCGAGACATACGACGTCAACGTCGTGGGCCTGACGTTGTCGGAGAACCAGGCCGAGCATGTCCGGAAGGGGTTCGACCGGATGGACACGCCCCGCTCGGCGCGGGTGTTGCTGGAGGGCTGGGAGAAGTTCGACGAGCCCGTCGACCGCATCGTGTCGATCGGCGCCTTCGAACACTTTGGCCGCCAACGGTATACGCGCTTCTTCGAGATGGCCTACCGCGCCCTGCCCGCCGCGGGCGTGATGCTGCTGCACACCATCACCCGCCCCACCTTCAAGGACGCCCGGGCGCGCGGCATGACGTTGACGCACGAAATCGTGCACTTCACCCAGTTCATCCTGGCCGAGATCTTCCCCGGCGGCTGGCTGCCGACCATCCCGTCGGTCGAAGAGCACGCGGGCGCGGCCGGCTTCGAGGTGACCCGGGTGCATTCGCTGCAGCTGCACTACGCGCGCACCCTCGACGCGTGGGCCGCGGCGCTCGAGGCGAACCGGGCTCAGGCCGTCGCGACGCAGTCGCAGGAGGTCTACGACCGCTACATGCGCTACCTGACCGGCTGCGCCAAGCTGTTCCGCGGCGGCTACACCGACGTCGCCCAGTTCACCTGCGAAAAGTAGCGACTACTTCACCAGGGTGAATTGCCCCACGCTGGTGATGCCCCGGCGGAAGAAGTCCTCGCATCCCTGTAGGTAGCGCATGTAGCGGTCGTAGACCTCTTGCGACTGGGTGGCGATCGCCTCGTCCTCGTTGGCCGCAAGATTGGCGGCCCACATGTTCAACGTGCGCGCGTAATGCTCCCGCAGCAATTGCACTTTTTCCACCGAAAACCCGGCACCCTGCGCACATTTGAAAATATCCTCCTGCGCCGGCAACTGCCCGCCCGGGAAAATTTCCGCGCCGATGAATCGCATGAATCGCACGTCGCTCATCGTGAGCTTGACGCCTTGCTCGTGCAGCTGTTTTTGGGTGTACGTCAAAATGGTGTGCAACAACATTCTGCCGTCGGCGGGCAGGACGTCGTGGGCGCGTTCGAAAAATGCGGGCCAACGCTCCGACTTGAACGCCTCGAAGGCGCCGATCGACACGATGCGGTCGACCTTGTCGTCGAACTCTTCCCAGCCCTGCAACCGCACCTCGACGTTGCGCCGGGTCGACAGCCCGGCCAGCTTTGCCTTGCTGTACTCGAACTGGTTGCGGCTCAACGTGATTCCGATGACGTTGACGTCATACTCCTGGATCGCCCGTTGCAGCGCCCCGCCCCAGCCGCAACCGATGTCGAGCAGCGTCATCCCCGGCTCGAGGTTCAGCTTTCCCAACGCCAGGTCGAACTTGGCGTTCTGGGCTTCCTCGAGCGTCATGTCGTCGCGCTCGAAGTAGGCGCAGGTATAGCCCATCGTCGGGTCTAGGAATAATGCGAAAAATTCGTCTGAAACGTCGTAGATGGATTGGGACTCTTCGTAATACGGCCTCAATTGAGCCATGCTCTGCGAAATACCTCTCGTTGGTTGTCGCGAGTATGCTACCCGACGCCGAACCAACCGACGGACCGCGTCAGTACGAATAGAATCCCTGGCCCGATTTCTTGCCCAGCAGACCCGCCTCCACCATGCGCAGCAGCAGCGGCGGCGGACCGTAAAGCGGCTCCTTGAATTCCTCGAACATCTTGTCCGCGATCAGCTTGAGGGTGTCCAGCCCGACGAGGTCGGACAGCCGCAGCGGGCCCATCGGGTGCGAGAGCCCGGCGACGACCGCCTTGTCGACGTCCTCGACGGTGGCGAAACGCGCCTCGACCATCCGGATCGCAGACAGCAGGTAGGGCACCAGTAGCGCGTTCACCACGAAGCCGGACCGGTCGGAGCAGCGCACCACCTGCTTGCCCAGGACCGCGCTGGCGAACTCCTCGGCGCGGGTGGCCGCGGCGTCGTCGGTGACCAGCGTGCTCACCAGCTCGACCAGCGGCAGCACCGGGACCGGGTTGAAGAAATGCAGGCCCAGCACGCGTTTCGGGTTCGTGGTGGCCGCGGCGATCTTCATGATCGGGATGCTCGACGTGTTCGACGCCAGCACCGCGTCGGGGTCGGTGATGACCCGGTCGAGCTCGGCGAAGACCTTGGCCTTGACCGCCTCGTCCTCGACGATGGCCTCGATCACCAGTTGCCGGTCGGCCAGGTCACTCAGGTCCGTGGTGAAGGTCAGCCCGTCCAGCGCGCGGTCGCGCTCCCGCTCGGTCACCTTGCCCGCGCTGACGCCGCGCTCCAGCGACTTGACGATGCGGTTGCGTCCGGCCGTGATCAGCTCCTCGCTGGGCTCGTACACCGTCACGGCGACGCCGGCGCGGACCGCGACCTCGGCGATGCCGGACCCCATCTGCCCGGCCCCGATCACACCCACTCGCTGGATCACTGTGCCTCCTCACATGCGCGAACAGACGCAAAAGCACCTCATTTCGGGCGGAAAAGGGTGCTTTTGCGTCTGCTCGGCAGACTAACTCAGTGGAACTGGCCCTCTTCGGTCGAGCCGGTCAGGGCGGTCGTCGACGAGCTCGGGTCCACCGTGGTGGCGATCCGGTCGAAGTAACCGGCGCCCACCTCGCGCTGGTGCTTGGTCGCGGTGTAACCGCGCTCCTCGGCGGCGAACTCGCGCTCCTGCAGCTCGACGTACGCGCTCATCTGGTTGCGGGCGTAGCCGTAGGCCAGGTCGAACATCGAGTAGTTCAGCGCGTGGAAGCCGGCCAGCGTGATGAACTGGAACTTGAATCCCATTGCGGCAAGCTCCTTTTGGAACTTGGCGATGGTGGCGTCGTCGAGGTGCTTGCGCCAGTTGAACGACGGCGAGCAGTTGTAGGCCAGCATCTGGTCGGGGAACTCCGCCTTGACGCCCTCGGCGAACTTCGCGGCCAGCTCCAGGTCCGGCGTGCCGGTCTCCATCCAGATCAGGTCGGAGTAGGGGGCGTAGGCCCGGGCCCGCGCGATGCAGGGCTCGAGGCCGTTGCGCACCCGGTAGAAGCCCTCCTTGGTCCGCTCGCCGGTGATGAACGGCTGGTCGCGCTCGTCGACGTCAGAGGTGATCAGCGTCGCGGCCTCGGCGTCGGTGCGGGCGATCACCACCGTGGGCACGTCGGCCACGTCGGCCGCCAGCCGGGCCGACGTCAGCGTGCGGATGTGCTGCTGGGTCGGGATCAGCACCTTGCCACCGAGGTGGCCGCACTTCTTCTCCGAGGCCAGCTGGTCCTCCCAGTGCGAGCCCGCGACGCCCGCGGCGATCATCGCCTTCTGCAGCTCGTAGACGTTGAGCGCGCCGCCGAAGCCGGCCTCGCCGTCGGCGACGATCGGCGCCAGCCAGTTCTCCACCGACCGGTCGCCCTCGACCTTGGCGATCTCGTCGGCGCGCAGCAGCGCGTTGTTGATTCGGCGGATGACCTGCGGCACCGAGTTGGCCGGGTACAGGCTCTGGTCGGGGTAGGTGTGCCCGGACAGGTTGGCGTCGCCGGCGACCTGCCAGCCCGACAGGTAGATGGCCTTCAGGCCGGCGCGCACCTGCTGGACGGCCATGTTGCCGGTCAGCGCGCCCAGCGCGTTGATCCACTCCAGGTCGTGCAGCTGCTCCCAGAGCACCTCGGCGCCGCGGCGGGCCAGGGTGTACTCCTCGACCACGCTGCCCTGCAGGGCGACGACGTCCTCGGCGGTGTAGGTGCGGCTGACGTTCTTCCAGCGCGGGTTGGTGTCCCAGTCGTGCTGGATCTGCTCGGCGCTCTTCGGGGTGCCAACGACAGACATGGGCTTGACTCCTTAGCTAAACGGTGAACGGTTGACGCCACTCCGCCGTCCGGCGGTAGCTGGAGGCTCAACTTCACTGGCGTGCTAACTCGACCTTGGCACAGCGGGTTCGCCCTGGTCCACCCATTTCATTTGCCAATTTCCGCAACGGGTTTCGCCGATTTTGCAAATCTTGCGAAGGCACGCCAGAACTTAACCGTTTCAGAAGCTACCGGCCGGTAACCGCAACGCCGCAGGTCAAGCCGGAAAATTGAGCAAGCCGCTTAGTGGCCCGTTTCGCCTACAGGGAGAAGAGCGCGGCGACGGCTTTGGTCTCGTCGCCGACGGCGTATGTGAGGGTTGTAACAGTGCGATCGGTCAGCCCGGGGCCGAACTGGTCGGTGGAGCCGGCCGGGTGAATGTGCGAGATGATCTCGAGCTTGTCGCCCAGGGCGACCGGCGCCTCGTGCTCGATGGTGGTGCGCAGCGGCACCTGCAGCAGCTCGGGATGCGAGGCCAGGTAGTCCTCGACCACGCTCCAGTACACCGAGTTGTTCATGTGGTCGAACAGGTCGATGTCGGTGACCCGGACCGGGAACTCGTGGATCTCGGTCGCGTCGTCGCGGCTGCCCGGCTTCAGGTAGCCCTTCCAGCGCAGCCGATCGATGGACGTGGTCTTGTGCAGGCCCGCCAGGAAGTCGTCGGCGATGCGCGCGGGCATCTGGGTCTCCCGGTTGATGTTGATCCAGAACGCCTCGGACTCGATCAGGCCGCCCTTGCGCCCGTCGATGCGGACCCGCATCTCGCACCACCGGTTCGAGGTGCCCGAGCACCAGCGCCGGCAGCGCAGCATGTCCTGGAATTCGATCGGGCGGATCAGGTCCACCATTGTGCGCCGGACGATCCACAGCGGGTGGGTCTCCTCGAAACCCATCTCGCGCAGCTGGTCCTGGCCGATGTCCTGGATGTGCCGGCAGGCCGCGTCCAGCCGCAGCCGGCCGGTGCGGTCGATGTCGCCGACCCGCAGCGGCCATTCGCGATCGAATACATCCGGGTGGCCGTCGGGCACCGGCATCATTGTCTTGTCCAGGCTCACGGCTTCGCTCCCCGTTCCCTCCGCATCGGTATCCCAGGTTAACCCCGGGCGCCGCTGCGCATGATGCCAAATGGCAACTTCAAAACGCCAATCGCGATCGGATCGCGCCGTCGTGCCAACTCTGCCAACGGCGTCTTCGCAGGTGCGGGTACGCTCGGTCGGGTGCCCAAGACATTCGTCGGCTCGCGCGTTCGCCAGTTGCGCAGCGAGCGCGGGTTCAGCCAGGCCGCGCTGGCCCAGATGCTGGAGATCTCGCCCAGCTACCTCAACCAGATCGAGCACGACGTCCGGCCGCTGACGGTGGCCGTGCTGCTCCGAATCAGCGAGGTGTTCGGGGTGGACGCGACCTTCTTCGCGCCCCAGGACGACACCCGGCTCGTCGCCGAGCTGCGCGAGGTGACGATGGACCGCGACCTGGGCATCGACGTCGAACCGCCCGAGGTCGCCGAGATGGTCAACGCCCATCCCGCCCTGGCCCGCGCGCTGGTCAACCTGCACCGGCGCTACCGGATCACCACCGCGCAGCTGGCCGCGGCCACCGAGGAGCGGTTCTTCGACGGCAGCGGCACCGGGTCGATCACCATGCCGCACGAGGAGGTGCGCGACTACTTCTACGAGCGGCAGAACTACCTGCACGAGCTGGACACCGCCGCCGAGGAGCTGACCACCCAGATGCGCCTGCACCACGGCGACCTGGCCAGCGAGCTGACCCGCCGCCTGACCGAGGTGCACGGCGTGCACATCAACCGGCGCATCGACCTCGGCGACACCGTGCTGCACCGCTACGACCCGCAGACCAAGACGCTGGAGATCAGCAGTCACCTGGCGTCGGGGCAGCAGGTGTTCAAGATGGCCGCCGAGCTGGCCTACCTCGAGTTCGGCGACCTGATCGACAGCATGGTCGAGCAGGGCAAGTTCACCAGCGACGAGTCGCGCACGCTGGCCCGGCTGGGGCTGGCCAACTACTTCGCGGCGGCCGCGGTGCTGCCGTATCGCCAATTCCACGACGTCGCCGAGAATTTCCGCTACGACGTCGAACGGCTGTCGGCGTTCTACTCGGTGAGCTACGAGACCATCGCGCACCGGCTTTCGACGCTGCAGCGGCCGTCGATGCGGGGGGTCCCGTTTTCGTTCATCCGGGTCGACCGGGCCGGCAACATGTCAAAGCGCCAGTCCGCCACGGGTTTTCACTTCTCCTCGAGCGGCGGCACCTGCCCGCTGTGGAACGTCTACGAGACGTTCGCCAACCCGGGCAAGATCCTGGTGCAGATCGCCCAGATGCCCGACGGCCGCAACTACATGTGGGTGGCACGCACCGTGGAGCGCCGCGCCGCGCGGTATGGTCAGCCGGGTAAAACCTTCGCGATCGGGCTGGGCTGCGAACTGCGGCACGCGCACCGGCTCGTCTACTCGGAAGGACTCGACTTGTCGGGAGATGTGGCGACGCCGATCGGCGCGGGTTGCCGGGTGTGCGAACGCGACAACTGCCCGCAGCGGGCGTTCCCCGCGTTGGGCCGCGCGCTCGATCTCGACGAGCACCGCAGCACCGTGTCGCCCTACCTGGTGAAGCAGCCGTGACCGCGGCGCACGACGGTCAGGCCGATCACACCGGCCGCATCCGGCCGGGCCGGTTCCGGGAGCTGGGCCCGATCAACTGGCTGATGGCGAAGCTGGCCGCGCGCCGGATGCGGGTGCCGGAGATGCACCTGTTCACCACCCTGGGGCAGCGCCAGCTGCTGTTCTGGACCTGGTCGATGTACAGCGGGCGGCTGCTGCGGGGGCGGCTGCCGGCGGTCGACACCGAGCTGGTGATCCTGCGGGTCGCGCACGTGCGCGGGTGCGAATACGAGCTGCAGCACCATCGCGGGATGGCGCGCAAGCAGGGGCTGGACGACGACCTGCAGGCCGCCATCTTCGCCTGGCCCGACGGCGGCGAGGCACTCACCGAGCGGCAGCGGGCGCTGCTGGCGGCCACGGACGAGTTCGTCAAGGACCGCACGGTCACCGACGCCAGCTGGCGGCGGCTGGCGGCTCACCTGGATCGGCGCCAGCTGATCGAATTCTGCTTGCTCGCAAGCCAATACGACGGGCTGGCCGCGACCATGGCGGCGCTGAACATACCGTTGGACAGGCCGAGCTAGCTAGCTACAGGTAGACGTCGGCCAGCACGGCCAGCGTCAGCGCCACCGGAAGGACCGGCAGCGCGAAGGCGAACGCCGCCCACAGCCGATTGCCGCGCCGGCGCAGCCACAGCCCCCACAGCGCCGCGCCGATTCCCAGCATCACCGAGATCAGCAACACCAGCGGGCCCCACCGGCCCGCCGTCGCGTTGTCCCCGATCGAAATCGCGATCAGCCACAGCACATACCCGACGACCACCCCGCCGATCGCGCCGACGATGGTCTCGCTGGTGATGTCGGTCATGCTCAGAAGTTGATCATGTGGCCGGTCAGGCCGTGGAAGCACTCCTGCAGTGCCTCCGACATGGTCGGATGGGTGTGCACGTTGCGGGCCAGCTCGGTGGCGGTCAGGTCCCACTTCTGCGCCAGGGTCAGCTCCGGCAGCAGCTCGGAGACGTCGTGGCCGATCAGGTGGCCGCCGAGCAGCTCGCCGTGCTTCGCGTCGGCGACTAGCTTGACGAAGCCGCTGGGGTCGCCGACGCCGTGGGCCTTGCCGTTGGCGGTGAACGGGAACTTGGCCACCACCACGTCGTGGCCCTCATCGCGGGCCTGCTGCTCGGTGAGCCCGAAGCTGGCGACGTTGGGCTGGCAGAACGTGGCGCGCGGCAGCATCCGGTAGTCGCCGAGGGCCAAAGTCTCTGCGCCGGCGATGGTTTCGGCCGCAACCACACCCATGGCCTCGGCGACGTGGGCCAGCATCAGCTTTCCGGTGACGTCGCCGATCGCGTAGATGTGCGGGACGCTGGTGACCATATAGTCGTTGACGCCGATGGCCTTGCTGTCGGTGAGCGCGACGCCGGCCGCCTCCAGGCCGTAGCCCTCGACGTTGGGCGCAAAACCGATGGCCTGCAACACCTTTTCGGCCTTGAGCTCCTCGGCGTTCCCATCCTTGCTGACGGTCACCCGCACCACCGCGCCGTCGTCGGAGATGGACTCGACCTTGGTTCCGGTCAGCACCTTGACGCCCAGCTTCTTGAACTGCTTCTCGATCTCCTTGGACACCTCGACGTCCTCGTTGGGCAGCGCCCGTGGCAGGAACTCGACGATGGTGACGTCGACGCCGTAGTTCTTCAGCACGTAGCCGAACTCCATGCCGATGGCCCCGGCCCCGGCGATGATGATCGACGCCGGCAGCTCGCGGGTCAGGATCAGCTCCTCGTAGGTGACCACGTTGGCCGACAGCGACGTCCCGGGAACCAGCCGGGTGCTGCTGCCGGTGGCGATGATGGCGTTGTCGAACGTGACGGTGTCGGTGCCGCCGTCGTTGAGATCCACCGACAGCGTTCGGGGGTCGGTGAACCGGCCGTACCCGTGGATCTCGGTGATCTTGTTCTTCTTCATCAGGAAGTGCACGCCGGCGACGCGGCCCTCGGCCACCTTGCGGCTGCGGTCGAAGGCGACCCCGTAGTCGAAGGTCGCCTCGCCGCCGATGCCGAAGGCCTTGGCCTCCTTGGTGAAGATGTGAGCGAGCTCAGCGTTGCGCAGCAGCGCCTTGGACGGGATGCAGCCGACGTTGAGGCAGACGCCGCCCCAGTACTTCGGTTCGACGATTGCGGTGTTCAAGCCCAGCTGCGCGGCACGAATCGCTGCGACATAACCGCCGGGGCCGGCCCCGAGCACGACGACGTCATAGTGAGTCACGGCCCCAGACTAGTGGGGCCGCGCCAACCCCGCGGCGCCGAGTGTGGGCCGTAGGTATGCGAACTGCCTTCGACTCGTCCATAGGCCACACGGTCGCGGCTCGGATCAGTACGGGATGACGCCGATCAGGCAGTGGCCCACCCGCTCGCAGTAGTAATAGCCGTAGAGCGGGGCGGCGGCCGCGACGGAGGCGAACGGCCCCGACATCACCGCGATCGACAGCGCCGAGATCAACGGCCTGCCCTGCACCATCGCCAGCAGCACGCCGCCGACCACGCAGGCGACGACGTAGACCAGCACCATGAAGACCGGCAACGTCTTGTCGATGGTGTGATACCACCAGTAGAAGAGGCTCAGCCCCACCTCACCGGTGACGACCCACACGCCGAGGATCACCAGCACCAACTTCCACCACTTGAGGTATTGGTAGCGGCCGGGCACGGTGACCGGCGGCGCCGGCGTCGCGGGCGCCTCGGGCTCCGCCCCCTCCTCGGGCGCCGACGGCTCCTCCGCGGGCGGCCCGGGTTCCTCGGTGTCCGACTGGGCGATCGGCTGCGCGCCGGTGTCGTCGTCGGAGTCGCTGAAATCCGGCACGAACGCCTCCGTGCGCGGGTGGGTGTCGCGGTCCTCGTCGGGCAGGTCAGGCACCGGCGGCCACCCGCAGAGCGACGAGCGCGCCGAACCAACCCGGCGCCAGCGCCAGGATGAACGCGCCGACCATCGTGACCCAGCGACGCCCGGACAGCACGATCGTCACCAGCCCGATCAGGCTGGGCACCCCGACCACCAGCGCGATGGCCACGTCCGGGCGGATGCTGGCGTGGACCGCCACAGCGAACGCCACCCCCGCCAGCAGCCCGACCGCGCTGCCGACCAGCATGGCGCCGGCCAGCAGCCAGGGACGTGGAAGCGGGATCACGGTGACGACCTTACTGCGATTCCCGACTCCCAACGGGGCACGTTTCCGGCGCCGCCGCCGAGTCCAGGGCCACCTCCGCGCCGCGCACCGGCGGGCGTTCGCCGCGCTCGTAGGCCGCGCCGGTGATCACGGGAGTTGCTTGCAATTCGGCCTTTTCGTCGTCGGTCAGCACCCGGCCGCGGGACAGGAACCGCACCCCTTCGGGCGCTTCGAGGCTGAAGCCGCCGCCGCGGCCGGGCACCACGTCGATGACCAGCTGGGTGCGCTTGTCGCCCCGATAGTGCGCCTCGTACTGCGGGCCGGAAATCCACACCGGAACCCCGTCGCCGACGTCGAGCACGCCGAGCAGCACGTCGCGGTCGCCGACGATGAAGTCCCCGCGCGGGTAGCACATCGGCGAGGAGCCGTCGCAGCAGCCGCCGGACTGGTGGAACATCACCGGGCCGTGCCGATCCTGCAGCCGCGCCAGCAGTTCGGCGGCGGCCGCGGTCAGAACGGCACCAGGCACCATCAGAAGAACCCCTGCGCCTTCTGCGAGTAGGACACCATCAGGTTCTTGGTCTGCTGGTAGTGGTCGAGCATCATCTTGTGGTTCTCCCGGCCGAAACCGGACATCTTGTAGCCACCGAACGCGGCGTGGGCGGGGTAGACGTGGTAGCAGTTCACCCACACCCGGCCGGCCTGGATGTCGCGGCCGGCCCGGTAGGCGGTGTTGCCGTCCCTCGACCACACCCCCGCGCCCAGGCCGTAGAGGGTGTCGTTGGCGATCGAGATCGCGTCGTCGTAGTCGGAGAACGACGTCACCGCCACCACCGGCCCGAAGATCTCCTCCTGGAAGATCCGCATCCTGTTGTTGCCCGCGAAGATCGTCGGCTGCATGTAGAAGCCGCCGGACAGGTCGCCGCCCAACTCGGCGCGCTCCCCACCGCAAAGGACCCTCGCGCCTTCCTCTTTGCCGATCTCGATGTAAGACAGGATCTTTTCCATCTGATCGTTCGACGCCTGCGAGCCCAGCATCGTCTCGCTGTCCAGCGGGTCGCCCTGCCGGACGGCCTTGGTGCGGATCGCCGCCAGCTCGAGGAACTCGTCGTAGATGTCGGCCTGGACCAGGCTGCGCGACGGACAGGTGCACACCTCGCCCTGGTTGAGGGCGAACATGGTGAACCCCTCCAGCGCCTTGTCCTGGAAATCGTCGTGGGCAGCCATCACGTCGGAGAAGAAGATGTTGGGGCTCTTGCCGCCGAGTTCCAGGGTGACCGGGATCAGGTTCTGCGACGCGTACTGCATGATCAGCCGGCCGGTGGTGGTCTCCCCGGTGAACGCCACTTTGGCGATCCGGTTGCTCGACGCCAGCGGCCTGCCGGCCTCGGCGCCGAACCCGTTGACGACATTGAGCACTCCCGCCGGCAACAGGTCGCCGATCAGCGACATCAGGTAGAGCACCGACACCGGGGTCTGCTCGGCGGGCTTGAGTATCACCGCGTTGCCGGCCGCCAGCGCCGGCGCCATCTTCCAGGAGGCCATCAGGATGGGGAAGTTCCACGGGATGATCTGCCCCACCACCCCGAGCGGCTCGTGGAAGTGATACGCGACGGTGTCGGAGTCGATCTGCGACAGTGTGCCCTCCTGCGCGCGGATCGCCGAAGCGAAGTACCGGAAGTGGTCGGCGGCCAGCGGGATGTCGGCGGCCAGCGCCTCGCGGATGGGCTTGCCGTTGTCCCAGACCTCGGCGACGGCCAGCGCGGCCGTGTTCTCCTCGATCCGGTCGGCGATCTTGTTCAGGATCGCCGCCCGCTCGGCGGGCGCGGTCTTGCCCCACGCCGGGGCCGCGGCGTGCGCGGCGTCGAGCGCCTTGTCGACGTCGGCCTCGTCGGAGCGGGCCACCTCGCAGAACGTCTGGCCGGTCACCGGCGTTGGGTTCTCGAAGTAGCGGCCGCCCGTCGGCGCGACCCACTGGCCCCCGATGAAGTTGTCGTACCGGGATTCGTATGACATCAGTGCCCCGGCGGCGCCCGGACGTGCGAAAACAGTCATCTGCTCTCACTCCTGTTCTGTCCTTGTGCGATGTAACTCACACTACCGCCGGGGCCACAATGGGCTCCATGACTTCTGAGGCCGCCCCCGGCGGCGACATGACCGAGGACCCGTACCTGTGGCTCGAGGACGTCACCGGCGCCGAGGCGCTGGACTGGGTCCGGGCCCGCAACGAGCCGACGCTGACCGAATTCTGCGACGCGTCCTTCGAGCGGATGCGCGCCGAGGCCCTCGAGGTGCTCGACACCGACGCGCGAATCCCCTACGTCGTGCGCCGCGGCGAGCACCTGTACAACTTCTGGCGCGACGCGGCCAACCCGCGCGGGCTGTGGCGGCGCACCACCCTGGACAGCTACCGCACCGACTCCCCGGAGTGGGATGTGTTGATCGACGTCGACGAGCTGGGCCGCGCCGACGGCGAGAAGTGGGTGTGGGCCGGCGCCGGCGTCATCGAACCCGAATACACCCGCGCGCTGATCGGCCTTTCCCCGGGCGGCTCGGACGCGTCCGTCGTGCGCGAATTCGACATGGCGACACGGCAATTCGTTGACGACGGGTTCGCGCTGCCCGAGGCCAAGTCGCAGGTCACCTGGGCCGACCCGGACACCGTGCTGGTGGGCACCGATTTCGGCGCCGGCTCGCTCACCGAATCGGGCTACCCGCGGGTGATCAAGCGGTGGCGGCGGGGCACGCCGCTGGCCGAGACGCAGACCGTGTTCGAGGGCACCGCTTCCGACGTCCGGGTCTCCGCCTCGGTGGACCGGACACCCGGCTTCGAGCGCACCCTGCTGCTGCGCGCGCTCGACTTCTGGAACGACGAGGTCTACGAGCTGCGGGGCCCGGAGCTGATCCGCATCGACGCGCCCACCGACGCAGGCGTGTCGGTGCACCGCGAGTGGATTTTGATCGAGCTGCGCAGCGACTGGTACTTCCGCGACGCGGTGTATGCCGCGGGTTCGCTGCTGGCCGCTGATTACGACGAATTCCTCGCCGGCACAGTGCAATTGCGGGTGGTGTTCGAGCCCGACGAGCACACCGCGCTGAACCACTACGCGTGGACCAAGGATCGGCTGCTGATCGTCACGCTGGCCGACGTGGCCAGCCGCGTGGAGATCGCAACGCCCGGCGAGTGGCGGCGCGAGCCGGTGCCGGGCATTCCTCCCGCCACCAACACCGTCGTGGCCGCCGCCGACCACACCGGCGACGAGTTCTTCCTCGACTCCAGCGGGTTCGTCACGCCGTCGCGGCTGATGCGCGGCGCCGGCGACGGGAAACTGGAGCCGATCAAATCCGCGCCGGCGTTCTTCGACACCGAAAACCTGTCCGTGGCACAGCATTTCGCGATGTCGGACGACGGGACGTCCATCCCCTACTTCGTGGTGCGGCCCCGCGACGCCGACGGCCCGGGCCCCACCCTGCTGAGCGGCTACGGCGGGTTCGAGGTGGCCAGGACGCCCGGATACGACGGCGTGCTGGGCCGGCTGTGGCTGGCCCGCGGCGGAACCTTCGTGATGGCCAACATCCGCGGCGGCGGCGAGTACGGGCCCGGCTGGCACACCCAGGCGATGCGCGAGGGCCGGCACAAGGTGGCCGAGGATTTCGCCGCGGTGGCAACCGATCTGGTGAGCCGCGGCATCACGACCGTCGAGCAGCTCGGCGCCCGCGGCGGCAGCAACGGCGGGCTGCTGATGGGCATCATGCTCACCCAGTACCCGGAGAAGTTCGGCGCGCTGGTGTGCGACGTGCCGCTGCTGGACATGAGGCGCTACCACCTGCTGCTCGCGGGCGCCTCCTGGGTGGCCGAGTACGGCGACCCGGACAACCCGGACGATTGGGCGTTCATCTCGAAATACTCGCCGTACCAGAACATTTCGCCGACGCGGCGGTACCCGCCGGTGCTGTTCACCACGTCCACCCGCGACGACCGGGTGCACCCGGGCCATGCTCGCAAGATGGCGGCGGCGTTGCAGGCCGCCGGCCACCGGGCGTGGTACTACGAGAACATCGAGGGCGGGCACGCCGGCGCGGCCGACAACGAGCAGGTCGCGTTCAAGTCGGCGCTGAGTTTCTCGTTCCTGTGGCGGATGCTGGGAGGCCAAGCGTGAAGATCCTCGACGTCATCGAACTCGGCCTGATCGTCGCCGGGCTGGTCCTGATCCTCGCCGGTTGGGCGCAGTCGCGGTTTCGCTTCATCGCCGACCGCCGCAAGGGCCGCTACTTCTACTGGGGGGTGTCGGCCCTGGGCATCCTCTTTTTCGCCTTCGGCACCGGCCAACTCTGGCCGAACGGTGTCATGACGACGCTGATCTTCGGCGCCATCGTCGTGCTGACGGCCTACCTGACGACGCCCTACCTGAAGATCGGTGACCGGATTTACGCGTCGGACCCGGAAAACCGCGAACCCGATCCGCCCGCCCCGGAGCCCTGACCCCACACTTGGCGCTATGAAACAGCCAGACTTCGAGACGCTGCTGTACAGCACGGCCGGACCGGTCGCCACCATCACGCTGAACCGCCCGGACCAGCTCAACACGATCGTCCCGCCGATGCCCGACGACATCGAGGCGGCGGTGGGGCGCGCCGAGCGCGACCCCGACATCAAGGTCATCGTGCTGCGCGGCGCCGGCCGCGCCTTCTCCGGCGGCTACGACTTCGGCGGCGGCTTCCAGCACTGGGGCGATGCCATGATGACCGACGGCCGGTGGGACCCGGGCAAGGATTTCGCGATGGTCACCGCCCGCGAGACCGGGCCGACGCAGAAGTTCATGGCCATCTGGCGGGCGTCCAAGCCCGTGATCGCGCAGGTCCACGGCTGGTGCGTGGGCGGGGCCAGCGACTACGCGCTGTGCGCCGACATCGTCGTCGCCAGCGAGGACGCCGTGATCGGCACCCCGTACAGCCGGATGTGGGGTGCCTACCTGACCGGGATGTGGCTGTACCGGTTGAGCCTGGCCAGAGCGAAATGGCACTCGCTGACGGGCCGGCCGCTGACCGGGGTGCAGGCCGCCGAGGTGGAGCTGATCAACGAGGCGGTGCCGTTCGAGCGCCTCGAGGCGCGGGTCGCCGAGATCGCCGCCGAGCTGGCCCGGATCCCGCTGTCCCAGCTGCAGGCGCAGAAGCTGATCGTCAACCAGGCCTACGAGAACATGGGCCTGGCGTCGACCCAGACGCTGGGCGGCATCCTCGACGGCCTGATGCGCAACACCCCCGACGCGCTCGACTTCATCAACACCGCCGAAACGCGTGGTGTGCGGGCCGCGGTCGAGCGCCGCGACGGCCCGTTCGGCGACTACAGCCAGGCCCCCGCGGAGCTGCGGCCGGACCCGTCGCACGTCATCATCCCTGATAGCGGTGCTTAGTAAGCTAGGTTACGAATTTTCGATCCGCTGTTCGCGGGCACCTGGAAAGTGCTACCGTAGCCTCTATGTCTCGGCTCAGCACCAGCCTGCGTGCAGGCACCATGTTTCTCGCCCTGGGCGTCGCCGCTGCGATTTTCCCGACGACCGCCACGGCCGATTCCACCGAAGACTTCCCGATCCCGCGCCGGATGATCAACACCACCTGCGACGCCGAGCAATACCTGGCGGCCGCGCGGGACACCAGCCCGGTGTACTACCAGCGCTACATGATCGACTTCGACAACCACCCGAACGTCCAGCAGGCGACGATCGACAAGGCGCACTGGTTCCTCTCGCTGTCGCCGGCGGACCGCAGGAACTACTCCGAGAACTTCTATGCGCCCCAGTCCGATCCGCTGTGGCTGGCCTGGCCCAACCACATGAAGATCTTCTTCAACAACAAGGGCGTCGTCGCCAAGGCCACCGACATCTGCAACCAGTACCCGCCCGGCGACATGTCGGTCTGGGACTGGGCCGAGCCGACCGGTCCGCCTGGGTGGCCTGGACCTCCCAAGGGTCTGGCGGCTCCTCCTCAGTAATGCGGTGACGGCGCCCGGATCCCGCCGTCAGCTCACGCTCAAGGCCCAGCATTCACAGTCGATCCCGCAGCCGTTGAGCGTGAATCGTGGGCTTCGGGCGTGCGCCCAGGGCGGGAAAATCGTCCGGATCCCGCCGTCGGTTCACCCTCAAAGCCCAGCATTCACAGTCGATCCCGCGAGACGCCCGCGTCAGCGCCGGCCGGCGAAGTACTTCTGGTAGGTCTCGGCCGCCGCGCGCAACTCGGGGTCGGCCGCAAACTTCGACTCGAACTTCGCCCACGCCGCCGCGCGCTTGGCGGGGAGGTACTCGGTGGGCCAGTACGGGTGCTCCTGCGGCCGGTAGTCGCGAAGCACGCGGCGGGCCACGGTGGCCTTGTGCACCTCGTCGGCGCCGTCGGCCAGGCCCATCGCCGGTGCGCCCGCATACATCGCCTGCAACGGGGTGAGGTCGGTGGTGCCGAGTGACCCGAGGATGTGCAGGGCGTTGAACGACACCTCGCGCAGCACCCTCGCCATCGTGAACTTGACGGTCGCGATGTCGGTGCGGGCGTCCTTGGTGCTGGAATTGTCGATCTTCCAAGCGGTTTCGAGCACCAGCAGCCGCAGCATGCGAATCGCGGCGTAGGAGTCGGCGATCCTCTCCTGCACCATCTGGTGCTCGGCGATCACCTTGCCGTGCGACTCCCGCGACAGCGCCCGCTCGCACATCATGTCGAACGCCAGCTTGCACTGGGCGATGGTGCGCATTGCGTGGTGGATGCGCCCGCCGCCGAGGCGGCGCTGCGCCAGGGTTTTCGCCCCGTCCTCGGGGCCGAGCAGGTGGTCGAGCGGAACCCGGACGTCCCGGTAGACGATGTGGTTGTGGTTGCGCGGCTCCGGCTGGATCTCCACCCCCGGCGTCTTGCGCGGCACGACGAACATGCCGTTGGTGCACATGACGAACAGGATGTCGGCGACGCGGCCCGCCGACGTGAACCACTTCTCCCCGGTGATGACCCACTCGTCGCCGTCGCGCACGGCGCGCGTCTTGAACAGGTTGGGGTCGGACCCGCCCTGGGGCTCGGTCATCGAGTAGGCCGAGAACATCTCCTGGTCGAGCAGCGGCCGCAACCAGCGCCGTTTCTGCTCCTCGGTGCCGTAGGCGGCGAGCATCTCGATGTTGCCGGTGTCGGGGGCGGCGGCGCCGAACATCTGCGGGGCGGCCGGATAGCGGCCGATGACCTCGTTCAGCAGCGCCAGCTTCAGTTGCCCGAAGCCGGGGCCGCCCAGTTCCTTGTCGAGGAAGATCGCCCACAGCCCCTGGTCCTTGATCTGCTGCTGCAGGCCGCGGACGTAGGCCTTCACCGCGGGGTCGGGCGAGCGGACCGCGTAGGGGAACACCAACCCCAGCGGCTCGATCTCCTCGCGGCAGAACTCCTCGACCCAGTCGAGCTTGCGCTGAAAGTCCGGATCGGTCGAGAAGTCCCACGCCATGGTGGTCTACGTTCTGCTATGCCGGCGACGCTGTCAATGCAAGGATCAGCGCGCCTGTACCACCCCGCCCGCCGGGCGCTCCTCGACGTCCTTGAGGAGCAAATCGCGCACCGCGGGACGCGGTCCGTACGGTCGCAGCATGGTGCTGGCCGGCCGTGGACGCACATGCTGCGGCCACCAGAACCAGCGCCCGAGCAGGGTGGCCAGCGACGGTGTCATGAACGCCCGCACAACCAAGGTGTCGAACAACAAACCCAGCGCGATCGTCGTACCCACCTGGGCCATCACCAGCAGCGGGCTGAACATGAACGTGGCCATGGTCGCGGCGAACACCAGACCGGCGGAGGTCACCACCGAGCCCGAACCGGCCATCGCGCGGATCGTCCCCGTTCTGAGCCCGGCGTGGATTTCCTCCTTGAACCGCGATATCAGCAGCAGGTTGTAGTCCGAGCCGACCGCCAGCAGCAGGATGATCGCCATTGCCAGCACCATCCAGTGCAACTTCATGCCCAGGATGTACTGCCATAGGAGCACGGAGAGTCCGAACGAGGCGCCCAGCGACAGCAACACCGTACCGACGATCACAAAGGCGGCCACGGCGCTTCGGGTGATCACCAGCATGATGATGAAAATCAGTGTGGCTGCGGCAATTCCGGCGATCAGCAGGTCGATGTTGGAGCCGTCGTGCATGTCCTTGTACGTCGCGGCGGTGCCGCCGAGGTAGACCTTGGCGCCCTCCCAGGGCGTGCCCTTGATCGCCTCGTGCACGGCCTGCTTGATCGGTTCGATGTGTTTGATGCCTTCAGGACTCGCCGGGTCGCCCTCATGGGAGATGATCAACCGGACGGCGTGGCCGTCGGGCGAGATGAAATTTTTAAGACCCCGGGCGAAGTCCGGGCTCTTGAACGCCTCCGGCGGAAGGTAGAACGTGTCGTCGTTCTTCGCCTTGTCGAAGGCATCGCCCTGGGCGGTGGCGTTGTCGGCCTGCGCTTTCGCCTGGTCGTTGAGACCCTGTGTGATCGCATAGTTCGACATGATGGTGTCGAGGTTGTGCTGCTGACTCTCGATCTGCGGCGGGATCAGCGCCACCAGCTGCGGCTGGATCCGATCCAGCTTGTCCAGGTTCGCGCTGAGCTCCACGATGTTCTCGGCCACCTGGTCGATGCCGTCGAGCGCGTTCAGGACCGACCGTAGCGCCCAGCAGACCGGAATGTCGAAACAGTGCTTCTCCCAATAGAAGTAGCTGCGGATCGGCCGGAAGAAGTCGTCGAAGTTGGCGATGTCGTCGCGCAACGCCTCGGTGATCCGCACGGTTTCTTTGGTGAGCCTGGTGGTTTCGTGCGTCGTGTTGCTGAGATCCTGGGTCACCTGCATCTGCTCACGCAGCGTTGCCATCGTCTTGCGCAGCTCGTCCGCCTGCTTGAGCAGGTTTGCCGCCTGCTCCTCCTGATAGTGCTGGGTCTGGATCCGCCCTGCGGCTTGTGCACTCATCTGGAAACCGAGGGTGCTGTGGTCGAGCGGCGTGCCCAACGGCCGGGTGATGGTCTGCACCCGGCCGATGCCGGGGATGTGGAACACCGCCTTGGCAACCTTGTCCAGGACCAGGAAATCGGCCGGGTTACGCAGGTCGTGATCGGTCTCGATCATCAACAGCTCGGGGTTGAGCCGGGCCTGGTCGAAGTGCCGGTCCGCGGCGGCATAACCGACATTGGCCGGGGTGTCCGCCGGCAGGAAGTGGCGGTTGTCGTAGTCCGTCTTGTAACCGGGCAGGGCGAGCAGACCAACCAGCGCGACCCCGATGGTCACCGCGAGAACCGGTGCGGGCCAGCGGACGACCGCGGTGCCGATCCGGCGCCAGCCCCGAGTCTGCAGCTTTCGCTTCGGATCCAGGAGCTTGAAGAATGACGCCACCGTCAGGATCGCCGGAGCCAGCGTCAAGGCCGCGAGCACCGCGACCAGCATGCCGACCGCACAAGGCACCCCCAGCGACTGGAAGTACGGCAGCCGGCAGAAGCTCAGGCAATACATCGCGCCGGCGATGGTCAGGCCCGATCCCAGCACTACGTGCGCGGTGCTGTGGAACATGGTGTAGAACGCTTGTTCGCGGGTCTCGCCCAGACCACGGGCCTCGTGATAGCGCCCGACCACGAAGATCGCGTAGTCCGTCCCGGCGGCGATCGCCATAAGCACCAGCATGTTGTTGGCGAAGGTCGACAGCCCCATGACGCCGTAGTTACCGAGCGTCGCGACGACACCGCGGGCCGCCGCCAGCTCGATGAACACCATCGTCAGCATGATCAGCATGGTGACGAACGAGCGGTAGACGAACAGCAGCATCAACACGATGACGAGGAAGGTGACGAGCGTGACCGTCGCGACGCCCTTCTCACCCGCGTGGGACTGATCGGCGAACAGCGGACCCGCCCCGGTGACGTAGGCCTTGATTCCCGGCGGCGCGGGCACCGAGTCCACGATCTTGCGGACGGCCAAGGCGGACTCGGTCGCCTGCCCGCCGCCCATGTTGCCGGTGAGGTAAACCTGGACGTACGCGGCCTTTTGATCGTGGCTCTGGGAACCCGCCGCCGTCAGCGGATCGCTCCAGAAATCCTGGACGTGCTGAACGTGTTTCTTGTCTTGCTCGACGCGCCTGACGATCTCGTCGTAGTAGCGGTGCGCTTCGGGCCCGAGGGGCTTGTCGCCCTCCAGCAGGATCATGGCCGAGTTGTCGGAGTTGAACTCTTTGAACGTCGATCCGACCTTCATCATCGACTGAAAGGATGCCGCGTCGGTCGGACTCATCGACACCGAGTGGGTTTTGGCGACGACCTCCAGCTGCGGCGCCACGGTGTTGGTGACGAACACGATGCCCAGCCACACCAGCACGATCGGCAGGGCCAGCCGATGGATCATCCGCGGCAGGAACGGCGGGATCAGCGGCTGATCGACGCGCGGCGGAGCCTCGCCCGGCTCGCTCATGCGGACTTGTCCAGGCAGTAGACGAAGGCGTTCACGGTTTGGCTGGGATCCGAGCGATTCGGGGTCTTGATGACGTCACCACTCCCGTCGTGCTTGTTCACCACGAACTGGCAGGCGATCCAACTGCCGTCTCCTTGCGCCACCAGGTTTGCCGGGATGCCGGGCTTGGTTGAACTCAATACCTTGCTCCAGGGCAGGGGCACGTTGAGGGCCTGCTGCGGGTGGGAGTTCTCGTCGAGGTAGTTGATGGTTGCCGTGCTGCCCGGTGGGCCCCAGACCTGAAGCGTGATCGTCTTGGCGTTGAACTCGTCGAGGACCTCGCCCGAGGTGCCGCCGCCGAACGAACCGCGGTGAACGCCGAAGACGCCGTGCAACCGGTACACCACGAATCCCGATACCGCGACGACAGCTGCGATCGTGAGCACCAGCCAGAAACGGCTCAGCAACCCCTTTTTGGTGCGCTGCGGGGCGACCTTGTTGCCCTCGCCGCGGGCGGAGTCCTGCTTCCTCAGCGGCTCGGTCCTTGGCTCAGTCGTCGTCATGGGCGCTTCAAGTCCTCCCCCACGGGCCGAAACATTAGTTGGCCTAAGCGTAACCCTAGCGATGACCCTCTTGAACGCGTTGGCCACCGCACTCCACCTTCGACGGCCCTCCTCCACCCGGGCGTCGCGCTCGGACAGCTCGGCATCGTTCGCACGGGTTGCAATTCGCCAAGCCACAGCACCTTGGTCACCTTTCCTGTTCATGACGACTCCGACTCCGACTCCGAGATGAGGCCGATGCAGGTGGCCGTCAGCACTCGGGTGAGGGCGGACGCGAAGTCGATGTTCCACTCCGGCGGAAGGGCGTCGGGCTCCTCGGCGTAGGCGTCGGTGAGCCGCTCCGGCGGGTTGGCGATGTGCCAGAAGGCCGATGCCAACGAGTAGGCGGCGATCAGGATGTCGAAGGCGCCGGAACGGCCCAGCGCGGGCAGCGCGCGCTCGATGGCGTCGGCCAGCGCGACCGCGGCGGCGGCGATGTTGCGCCTGATCTCGACCACCCGGTCGATCTCCACCTCGTGCTCGAGGTGCAGGTGGAGGTTGGACAACAGGTCGCAGAACAGCGGGTCGGCGGCCAGCCCGTTGGCCAGCGTCTCGGCCACCCGCGCCGGCGTCATCGGCCCCGGCTTGGCCAACTCCTCGCACACGGTGGCCGACCAGCGCGCCCACCCCTCGGCGGCGAGGTGCAGCAGCACCTCCTTGTGCGAGGTGAAGTAGCGGCGCACCGCGGAGTAGTGGATCCCGGCGCGGCCGGCGACCGCGGTCAAAGTGACTGAGGCGACGCCGGTCTCGAGCGCCAGCGAGCGCGCGGCCTCGACGAGGGCCGCCGCACGCTGACGCTTGTTCTCCTCGGTGCGGGCGCGCTGAAATGTGAGTTGCGCCACCGGGTGAGGATAACGCACATCGTGTGATTTGTATAACGCACATCGTGTGATTTGCGCTGGCCCACACCGAGCCCACACCGAGCCCTCTGTTACGCACGTGGTAAGCGTTACACTCCAGCGCGCGAGGGGAAGGAGTCAACGGTCCCACCGCTACTGCTTCGCACTCGGGCCGACCGTTGAAAGGGATTCCGAATTTTCAAGGTGCTGTCCCGGACATGGATCCCACTGGTCATCGTGGCGGTACTGGTGATCGGGGGATTCATCGTGTTCCGGGTGCATGGCTACTTCGGCTCCGCGAAGCGGGAATCCTACGCCGACAGCAACCTGCAGCCCCCCAAGCCGTTCAACCCGAAACGCATCGTCTACGAGGTCTTCGGCCCACCCGGCACGACCGCGGACATCAGCTACTTCGACGTCAACGGCGACCCCCAACGCGTCGACGGGGCCGCGCTGCCCTGGTCGCTGCGCGTCACCACCGACAAGGCTGCCGTCATGGGCAACCTGGTGGCGCGCGCCAGCGGCGACAGCGTCGGCTGCCGCATCACCGTCGACGACGTGGTCAAGGCCGAAAGAATCGCCAATGAGGTCCACGCCTACACCTTCTGCCTGGTGAAGTCCGCGTGACCACGCCATTCGCCAGCGCCGCCGACACCCACGCCGAACGTCCGTTCCTTGCCAGGATGCTCCACGGCCTCGCGGTGCCGATCATCCTGTTCTGGGTGGGGATCGCGATCGTCCTCAGCCTGTTCGTTCCGTCGCTGGAAGTCGTCGGGCAGGAGCGGTCCGTGTCGCTGAGCCCCAGGGACGCGCCGTCGTTCGTGGCGCTGCAGCGCATCGGCCACGCGTTCAACGAGGGCGAGACCGACAGCTCGGCCGTGATCGTGCTGGAGGGCAGCCAGCCCCTGGGTGACGACGCGCACAAGTTCTACGACGCGATGATCCGCAAGTTGCGCGACGACAAAACGCACGTGCTGAGCATCCAGGACTTCTGGGGCGATCCGCTCACGGCCGCGGGCGCGCAAAGCAACGACGGCAAGGCTGCCACCGTCCAGGTGAACCTCGCCGGCAATCAGGGCGAGCAGTTGGCCAACGAGTCCGTCGACGCCGTCCGCGCGATCGTGAACAGCATCCCGCCGCCGCCCGGGGTCAAGGTCTACGTGACCGGGGTGGCGGCGCTCGCCGCCGACCTGCACCACAGCGGCGACAAGTCCATGCTCAGGATCACCGCGACGTCGATCGCGGTGATCCTCATCATGTTGCTGCTCGTCTACCGATCGATCGCCACCGTGGTTCTGCTGTTGGTCACGGTCGGACTCGAATTGACCGCGGCGCGAGGAGCCGTCGCGCTGATGGGCCATTTCGGCCTGTTGGGGCTGTCCACCTTCGCGGTCAGCCTGCTCACTTCGCTGGCGATCGCGGCCGGCACGGACTACGGGATCTTCATCGTCGGCCGCTACCAGGAGGCCCGCCAGGCCGGCGAGGACAGGGAAACGGCCTTCTACACCATGTACCGCGGGACCGCGCACGTCATCCTGGGCTCCGGCCTGACCATCGCCGGGGCGACGTTCTGCCTCAGCTTCGCCCGGATGCCGTATTTCCACACCCTCGGCGTCCCGTGTGCGGTCGGGATGCTGACCGCGGTGGCGTGCGCGCTGACGCTCGGCCCCGCGGTGCTGATCGTCGCCGGCCGGTTCGGCGTGTTCGACCCGAAGCGCAAGCTCGGGGTTCGCGGCTGGCGGCGGGTCGGCACCGCGGTGGTCCGCTGGCCGCTGCCGATTCTGGCCGTCACGTTCGCCATCGCCCTCGTCGGCCTGCTGACCCTGCCCGGCTACAAGGCCAACTACAACGACCGCGGGTACCTGCCCGACTTCATCCCCGCCAACGCGGGCCTGATGGCCGCGGATCGCCACTTCTCGCAGGCCCGGATGAAGCCGGAGATCCTGATGATCGACGCGGACCACGACATGCGCAATCCGACGGACTTCCTGGTTCTCGACAGGCTGGCCAAGGGCATCTTCCGGGTGCCGGGAATCTCCCGCGTGCAGGCGATAACGCGGCCCGACGGAACCACGATGGATCACACGTCGATTCCGTTCCAGTTGAGCATGCAGAGCGCCGCTCAGACGCAGAGCATGAAATACCAGCGCGACCAGATGGACAACATGCTCAAGCAGGCCGACGAGATGACCAAGACGATCGCGACCATGCAACGGATGTACGACCTGATGACACAGCTCGTCGCAACGACGCACCGCATGGTCGGCGACACCGAAGAGATGCAGCAGATCACCAAGGAGCTCCGCGACCGCATCGCGGACTTCGACGATTTCTGGCGTCCGATCCGCAGCTATTTCTATTGGGAGAAGCACTGTTTCGACATTCCGGTCTGCTGGTCGATTCGGCAGATATTCGACTCGCTCGACGGCGTCGACGAGATCACCGACAAGCTCGACACGCTGGTGGGCGACATCAAGGATCTGGATCGGCTGATGCCGCAGATGATCGCCCAGTTCCCGCCGATGATCGCGACCATGGCGAACATGCGGACCATGATGCTCGACATGCACAGCACCATGTCCGGGATCTTCGCCCAGATGGACGAGATGAGCGACAACGCGACGGCGATGGGCCACGCCTTCGACGCGTCGAAGAACGACGACTCGTTCTACCTGCCGCCGGAGGTCTTCAAGAACAAGGACTTCAAGCGCGCGATGAACAGCTTCCTGTCACCGAACGGACACGCGGCGCGCTTCATCATCCTGCATCGCGGGGACCCCGCGTCGGCGGAGGGCATCGCGAGCATCGACAAGATCCGCACCGCGGCCGAAGAGTCAACCAAGGGAACGCCTTTGGAGGACGCGAAGATCTATCTGGCCGGAACCGGGGCCGTCTTCAAGGACATCTCCGAGGGCGCCAGATGGGATTTGGTGATCGCCGGAATCTCGTCGCTGTGCCTGATCTTCATCATCATGCTGATCCTCACCCGCGCCCTGGTCGCCGCCGCGGTCATCGTGGGCACGGTGGCGATTTCGCTGGGTGCCTCCTTCGGGCTGTCCGTGCTGGCCTGGCAGCACATCCTGGGCATCCAACTGCACTGGATCGTGCTCGCGATGTCGGTCATCGTCTTGTTGGCCGTGGGCTCCGACTACAACCTGCTGTTGGTCTCCCGGTTCAAGCAGGAGATCCACGCCGGCCTGAACACCGGAATCATCCGTTCGATGGGCGGCACCGGCAAGGTGGTGACCAACGCGGGCCTGGTGTTCGCGTTCACGATGGCGTCCATGGTCGTCAGCGACGTGCGGATGATCGGGCAGGTCGGCACCACGATCGGCCTGGGCCTGCTGTTCGACACGCTGATCGTGCGCGCCTTCATGACGCCGTCCATCGCCGCGCTGCTGGGCCGCTGGTTCTGGTGGCCGATGCGGGTGCGTTCCCGCCCCGCCCGGGTTCCGTCGCGGCCGGTCGAGCCGCACCCTTCCCTCGCCTATACGGACTGACCCCGTCCGCCGCGCCGACGGCTCCGAATAGCGGGTGTGGATCAGCCATACGAGCGCTCGGTCGCGGTGATCGGCAGCGGCGTGGCCGGCCTCACCGCCGCCTACGTCCTGTCCGGGCGCGACCGCGTCACCCTGTACGAGGCCGACGCGCGGCTCGGCGGCCACGCGCACACCCACTTCGTCGACGACGGCGACGGGCGGGTCGTCGGCGTCGACTCGGCCTTCCTGGTGCACAACGACCGGACCTATCCGACACTGTGCCGGCTGTTCGCCGTTCTCGGGGTGGCCACCCAGGAATCCGAGATGTCGATGTCGGTGCGCGCCGACGACATCGGCCTCGAATACGCCGGGGCCCTTGGGGTTTCGGGTCTGTTCGCGTGCCGGCAGTCGCTGCGGCCGCGCTATCTGGCGATGCTCGCCGAGATCGTCCACTTCCACCGCGCCGCGACCCGACTGCTGCGCGACGACGGCGCCGACGGTCTCGACACGCTGGACGCCTTCCTGAGCCGGCACCGGTTCTCGTCGTACTTCGTCGATTACTTCATCACCCCGTTGGTGGCGGCGGTGTGGTCCTGCGCGGGCGACGACGCGTTGCGCTATCCGGCCCGCTACCTGTTCGTCTTCCTCGCCCACCACGGCATGCTGTCGGTGTTCGGCTCCCCGACCTGGCGCACCGTCACCGGGGGTTCGGCGACCTACGTGCGGGCCATCGCGTCCCGGCTCGACGAGGTGTGCACGGCGACGCCGGTGCACACGCTGCGGCGGGTGCCCGACGGGGTGCTGGTGCGGGCGGGGGGCCGCCCGGCGCGGCTCTTCGACGCCGCCGTCGTCGCCGTCCACCCCGACCAGGCGCTGCTGCTGCTCGACGGCGCCGCCCCGCGGGAGCGCGCCGTGCTGGGCGCGATTCCCTACTCCACCAACCGCGCCCAGCTGCACACCGACGCCTCGCTGCTGCCGCGGCATCGTCGCGCCCGTGCCTCGTGGAACTACCTGGTGACACCCGACAGGGACCACGTCGTGGTCAGCTACGACATCAGCAGGCTGATGCGCCTCGACACGAGGCGCCGCTACCTGGTCACCCTGGGCGGTCACGACCGGGTGGCGCCGGATGCCGTGCTCGCCGAGATGACCTACAGCCACCCGCTGTACACACCGCAATCCGTTGCGGCCCAACGCCTTTTGCCCACGCTCGACGACGACCGAGTGGTGTTCGCCGGCGCCTACCACGGCTGGGGGTTCCACGAGGACGGCGCCGCGTCGGGGCTGCGCGCGGCCCGCCGGCTCGGCGCCGACTGGCCCGTCGCCGCCCGGCGCGAGGAGGTGGCCCCGTGCTGACGCCGGCGATCTACCGCACCACGATCACCCACACTCGGCGGGTCCCGGTGCGCCACTCGTTCGAATACCGAAGCTACAGCTGGTATGTCGACGTCGACGACCTCCCCCGCCTGCCCCGGTGGCTGCGACCGTTCGCACGCTTTCGCGCCGACGACCACTTCGCCGAGCCGGCGCACGGGTCACTGCGCGAGAGGCTCGCCGTCTTCTTCGCCGACCGCGGGCTGGCCCTCCCCGACGGCCCCGTCACGGCCCTGCTGCAGGCGCGCGTCTTCGGCTATGTCTTCAATCCGCTGAGCGTCTTCTGGTGCCACGACCGCGACGGGCGGCTGTGCCATGTGATCGCCGAGGTGCACAACACCTACGGCGAGCGGCACGCCTACCTGTTGCCCCCGGCCGATCTGCCCGTCGTGACGGCAAAGACCTTTTACGTCTCGCCGTTCAACCCGGTGGACGGCTACTACCTGGTGCAAGCGCCGCGACCGGGCAACGAGGTCAAGATCAGCGTGGCGCTGCACCGCGACGACCGACCGACGTTTCTCGCAAACCTACGCGGCACACGCCGGCCGGCCACCACCAGACAGGTCGCGATCATGCACTTCATTTCGCCGCTGGCGCCGTTGGTGGTGGGCGCGCGGATTCGGGTACAGGGGATCAAGTTGTGGTTACGTCGAGTTCCGGTGGTGCCGCGATGACGCTAGATACCATCCAAAGAGCCTTGGCGGCAGTCGATTCGGAGCGCTGGCCGGCGGTCGCGGCGGTGCCGTCGGGCCCGATCGCCGCGGCGTCGGCGGTCGTGGCGCACCGGCTGCTGCGCCGCGCGGCCGCGCGCCTGCCGCTGCGACTGGCATACCCCGACCGCACCGTCGTCGGCGCGGCCGACCCGGCGGCGCCGACCCTGGTCGTCCATCAACCCGAGGCGCTGGCCCGCCGCATCGGGCGACACGGTCTGATCGGATTCGGCGAGTCCTACATGGCCGGCGAATGGTCGTCGGACGACCTGCCCGCGCTGCTGACGGTCCTCGCCGCCTCGGTGACCGACCTGGTGCCGCGCACGTTGCAGCGGCTGCGGCCGATCGCCCCGGCGTTTCGGCCGCGCTGGCGGGCCACCGGCCGGGATCGGGCGCGCCGCAACGTCGCCGCGCACTACGACCTGTCCAACGAGCTGTTCGCCGCGTTCCTCGACGAGACCATGACCTACTCGTGCGCCCTGTTCGCCGAATTACCCGCCGCCCCAGACGATCTCGCCGCCGCGCAGCGGCGCAAAATCGACCGGCTGCTCGATGCGGCCGAAGTCGGGCCCGGCAGCCGGGTTCTCGAGATCGGCACCGGGTGGGGTGAGCTGTGCATCCGCGCGGGCGCCCGCGGCGCGCACGTCCGGTCGGTGACCCTGTCGGCCGAGCAGCAGCGCCTGGCGCGGCGTCGCGTCGCCGCGGCGGGGCTGTCCGACGCGGTGCGGATCGACCTCTGCGACTACCGCGACGTCGACGGGCGTTATGACGCCGTGGTCTCGGTCGAGATGATCGAGGCCGTGGGATACCACGCGTGGCCGCGGTATTTCACCACGCTCGAAAACCTGGTGCGCCCCGGCGGCCGGGTGGCGATCCAGGCGATCACCATGGACCACGACCGGATGCTGGCCACCCGCAACACCCACACCTGGATTCAGAAGTACATCTTTCCCGGCGGCCTGCTCCCCTCGACCCGCGCCATTTCCGACATCAACCGGCGGCACACCGGCCTGCGCACCGTCGACATGACGTCGCTGCGCCAGCACTACGCCGAAACCCTGCGGCTGTGGCGGGAGCGGTTCGCGCGGCACCGGGATGAGGTGGCGCGGTTGGGCTTCGACGAGGTGTTCGCCCGGATGTGGGAGCTGTACCTGGCGTACTCGGAGGCGGGGTTCCGGTCGGGCTATCTTGACGTCTACCAGTGGACGTTCACACGCGAGGGCCGCCGATGAATCCAGCTCAGCTGACCAACCTCCTCCAAGTGTCCGGCGCCTCGGTGTTGGCCCTCGCGGTGGTGCACTCGGTCGCGTTCGCCATCGGCCGGCGGGTCGGCCGCTACAACGTCGTCGACGTCGCCTGGGGCGTGGGCTTCGTGGCCATCGCCGCCGTCGCGGCGACGCTGGGGCGCGGCGACGCGACCCGGCGCTGGCTGCTGCTGGCGCTGGTGGCGATCTGGGGTCTGCGGCTGAGCTGGCACATCCAGCGCAAGACCGCGGGCAAGGGGGAGGATCCGCGCTACACCGCCCTGCTGCGGGGCGCGTCGCTGTTCGGCGTCATCCGCAAAGTCTTTGTGCTGCAGGCCTTCATCACCTGGTTCGTCTCGTTCCCGCTGCAGCTGTCGGCGGTGACCGGTCCCACCCCGGGGCCGCTGGCGGTCGTCACGGTGCTGGGCGTGGCCGTGTGGGCGGTCGGCGTGACCTTCGAGGCGGTCGGCGACCGGCAGTTGAGGGTCTTCAAGTCCGACCCGGCCAACCGCGGTGTGGTGATGGACCGCGGCCTGTGGGCCTGGACGCGCCACCCCAATTACTTCGGCGACGCCACGGTCTGGTGGGGACTGTGGCTGATCACCATCAACGGCTGGGCGTCGCTGGCCACCGTCGGCTCGCCGCTGCTCATGACGTACTTCCTGGTGTTCGTCACCGGCGCCCGGCTCACCGAGAAGTTGATGGCCGGCCGTCCGGGCTTCGACGAATACCGGCAACGGACGGCATTTTTCTTCCCTCGACCACCCAGATCGGTCGACGATGGGCGATAGGCTACCCGTCGATGAGCAACGACCTGGACGGCCTGCTGCGCCGGGTCGCGCGCGGGGACCGCGACGCCTTCGCCGCGGTCTACGACCTCACCAAGGGCCGGGTGTTCGGGCTGGTGGTACGGGTGCTCCGTGATGCCGGCTACAGCGAGGAAACCACCCAGGACATCTATCTCGAGGTGTGGCGAACCGCGTCGGACTACGACCCCGCCAAGGGTTCCGCGCTCGCCTGGCTGATGACGATGGCGCACCGGCGCGCCATCGACCGGGTACGCGCCGAGCAGGCCGGCAGCCGTCGGGAATCACGTTATGGCGCAGCCAATGTCGACCCGGCCGCCGATGTCGTCGCCGACTCCGCGATCGCCGGCGACGAACGTCGCCGGGTGACCGAATGCCTGGAGGCGCTGACCGACGCGCAGCGGCAGTGCCTCGAGCTGGCCTACTACGGCGGCCTGACGTACACCGAGGTGTCGCGGCGGCTGGCCGCCAACTTGTCGACGATCAAGTCGCGCATCCGAGACGCGCTGCGTGGCCTGCGCAACTGCCTGGACGTGTCATGACCGACCCGACCGATTTCGAACTGCTCGAGCTGGCCGCGCCGTACGCCCTGCACGCCATGTCGGACGAGGAGCGCGACGACGTCGAGCGGCGGGTGGCGGCCGCGCCGTCACCGGTGGCCGCCGCCTTCGCCGACGAGGTCCGCGCCGTCCGCGAGACGATGGCCGTCGTCTCCGCTGCGACCGCCGCCGAACCGCCGGCGCGCCTGCGTGCCGCCACGCTGGGGGCGGTGAAAGCCCGCGACTGGCGCCAATTGAGTTGGCGGGCAGCCGCTTTGGTGTCCGCGGCGGCGGCCATCGTGGTGGGTGCCGCCGCGTTCGGCATCGGGGTGCTGATGCGGCCGCCGGCGCCGTCGACCGTCGCCGAACAGGTCCTGGCGGCCCCGGACGTGCGGACGGTCTCGCGCCCGCTCGCCACCGGGACGGCCACAGTGATGTTCTCCCGCGACCGCAACGCCGGCGTGCTGGTGATGAACAACGTGCCGCCGCCGTCCCCGGGCACCGTCTATCAGATGTGGTTGATCTCGGCCAACCGCCCGGCGTCGGCGGGCACGATGGGCGCCGCCGCCGTGTCGCCGTCGACGAAGGCGACGCTGACCAACCTCGGGTCGTCGACGGCGCTGGCGTTCACCGTCGAACCCGGCGCCGGGTCGCCGCAGCCGACCACCCCGATACTGGCCGAGCTGCCCCTGAGTTAGCCCTTGCCGCGCGACAATTCACCTGCCGAGCGTCCTCAAAATGCAGAACCTACTGCGCGATCGGTGCGATCCCCCGCACATAGGCCGCCTGCCCGAGGTGCTGGGCGCAGTCGTCGACGATGCTCACCAGCCGCGCGCCGGCGGTCACCGGCGGATCCCAGTTGGTGTCCACCACGCGGGACAGCTCGGCGGCCGTCACCCCGGCGACGTAGGACAGCGTCAGCTTGTGCACCTCGTGGTAGTAGCCGGAGAGCAGGTCCGCGCGCGCCCGGACCTTCGCGACCTCGTCGGGTCCGTGCCCGTAACCGGTGTCGTTGCGGGGCAGGTCGAGCCCGAACCGGTCCACCCAGCCGTCGCGGGTCCACACCTGCTCGACGCCGGCCACATCGGCCAGCTGGATGTCCTGCACCCGGGCGCTGTGCCAGATCAGCCAGGCGATGCTGTTGGCGTCCGGGGTCGGCCGGTAAGCGGACAGCTCGTCGGTCAACCCGTCGGTCAGATCGTCGACGTGTTCGATCAATCGGGTGAACGCGTCGCGAAGCAGCTCCTGGGCGGCGGCGTCGGTGCTGGAGGTGTTTGGCATACCCGCGACATTACGGGCGCCCGTGCCAGACCGCCTCGACGTTGTTGCCGTCCGGGTCGCGCACGAACGCGCCGAAGTAACCCGGGTGGTACTCGGGCCACAGGCGCGGCTCGTGCAACGACTCGGCGCCGCATTCCACGGCCGCCCGATGGAAGGCGCGCACGGCGTTCTCGTCGCCGGCCTCGAAGGCGACGTGGACCTCCCGATTGGACCCCATCCCGGCCCCATCCGCGATCCAAAATGTCGGCTTGCCGTCGCGCCCGTACCCGATGGCCGGACCGACGTCCAGCTGTCGCGAAAAGCCCAGCGTGGCCAGGACCGTGTCGTAGAACTCCTGCGATTTTGCGTAGTCGGCGCAGTTGATTCCGATGTGGTCGATCACGGAAGAGATCCTGGCACGACGCACCGGCGCGGTCGTAGATTATTTAGATGACCTACGACCTGATCATCCGCAATGGCACCATCGTCGACGGGCTGGGCGGCGAGCCGTACGTCGGCGACGTCGGGGTGCGCGACGGCGTGATCACGGCGGTGGGTTCCGTGAACGGCGACGGCGCCGCGCGTGAGATCGACGCGACCGGGCTGCTGGTCACGCCGGGCTTCGTCGACCTGCACACGCACTACGACGGCCAGTCCATCTGGTCGGAGCGGCTGACCCCGTCGTCGGCGCACGGGGTGACGACGGTGGTGATGGGCAACTGCGGGGTCGGCTTCGCGCCGTGCCGGCAGGAGGACCACGACGTGCTCGTCGACGTGATGGCCGGCGTCGAGGACATTCCCGGCGTCGTCATGACCGACGGCCTGCCGTGGACCTGGGAGACCTTCCCCGAATACCTGGACGCGCTGGACGCGGGCAAGCGTGACATCGACGTCGCCGCCTACCTGCCGCACTCCCCGCTGCGGGTCTACGTGATGGGTCAGCGCGGCGCGAACCGCGAGCCGGCCACCGCCGAGGACCTGGCCAAGATGCGGGCGCTGGCCAAGGAGGCCGTCGAGGCCGGTGCGCTGGGCTTCGCGTCGTCGCGGCTGACGATCCACAAGACCGAGAGCGGTTCGCCGATCCCGAGCTACGAGGCCGCCCGCGAGGAGATCGAGGAGATCGCCCGGGGTGTGGTCGACGGCGGCGGCGGCCTGCTGCAGTTCGTGCCCGACATTCCCTCCGGCGGCTACGAGCCGGTGCTGCAGACGGTCTTCGATGTCGCCGAGGACGTCGGGCTGCCGCTGACCTTCACGCTCGTCGTCGCCAACGCCGGCCACCCGACGTGGCCGGAGGCCATCACCATGATCGAGAAGGCGAATTCCAGGGCCGGCGCGGGCGACCCCCAGGTCACCGCGCAGCTGCTGCCGCGGCCGATCGGGCTGATCATCGGGCTGCAGCTGTCCGCCAACCCGTTCGTGCTCTACCCCAGCTACCGCGAGATCGCGCACCTGCCACTGGCCGAGCGGGTGGCCGAGATGCGCAAGCCCGAGGTCCGGGCCCGCATCCTGGCCGACAAGCCCGGCCAGGGTCACCCGATCCTGTACGTCGCGCAGATGTGGGACTGGATCTTCCCGCTGGGCGACGATCCCATCTACGAGCCCGACCCGTCGACCAGCATCGGGGCCCGCGCCCGGGCCCGCGGGGTGGACCCGATGGAGGAGGCCTACGACCGGCTGCTCGACGACGACGGCCGCGCCATGCTGCTGGTCGCCACCAGCAACCTGGAGGGCAACTCGCTGGACACCGTCGGGCGGCTGCTGCACCGCGACGACGTGGTGCTGGGCCTCGGCGACGGCGGCGCGCACTACGGCATGATCTGCGACGCCAGCTACACGACGTACTTCCTGGCGCACTGGGCGCGCGATCGCAAGGCCGGCCGGTTCACCGTGCCCGAGGCTGTCCGCGAGCTCACGTCCGTGCCGGCCCGCGTCGCCGGGCTGGGCGACCGCGGCCGCATCGGCGTCGGATACAAGGCCGACCTCAACGTCATCGACCACGCCGCGCTGCGCCTGCACAAGCCCGTGATCACCTACGACCTGCCCGCCGGGGGACGTCGCCTGGACCAGACCGCCGACGGGTACGTCGCGACGATCGTGTCCGGCGAGGTGATCGCCGAGGGCGGCGTTCCCACCGCCGCGCGACCCGGCAAGTTGGTCCGCGGCCGCAAACCATCCCCGGTACCTAGTCGATAACGCCACGAAGAGCGGCTTGTCCCGGTTAACTTTGGTTGGTGACGAGCCCGCATTATGCGCGGTTGCCGCCCGAAATCAACTCGGCACTCATTTTCGCCGGTCCGGGAGCGGCGCCGCTGCTTGCTGCGGCGAAGGCGTGGGACGGGCTGGCCGAGGACCTGGCGTCGTCAGCATCCTCGTTCTTTTCGGTGACATCGGACCTGGCCAACGGGGCGTGGCAGGGCGCGTCGGCGGCGGCGATGATGGCCGTCGCGACCCAGTACGTGAACTGGCTGTCCGCGGCCGCCGCCCAGGCGGAGGCGGCGTCCACCCAGGCCGCGGCCATCGCGGACGCGTTCGAGACCGCGCTGGAGGCCACCGTCCAGCCCGGGGTGGTGGCGGCCAACCGCGCCCTGGTGCAGGCGCTGGCGTCGGGCAATCATCTGGGGCAGAACGCCCCGGCCATCGCCGACATCGAGGCCGCGTATGAGCAGATGTGGGCGGCCGACGTGGTGGCGATGTCGGGCTACCACGCCGACGCGTCGGCCGCGGTGGCGAAGCTGGAGCCCTGGCATCAGGTCCTGCCGAAACTCGACCTCGGCCCCGGCCGGCCCGCTTCGGCCCTGCCCGCCGGCACGCAGGCCATCGGCAACAGCGTCGGGCAGAGCGTCGCCGCCGCACCCGCCGACGCCGGCAGCGTCGGCCCTCTCAATTCCGGCCACTACGTCACGGGCGGCGTGAGCTCGAACGTCGGCTCGGCGCTGCTCAACTCGGCCACCTCGAGCACCGGCTTCAACTCGGGCGTGACCGGCCCCGGCCTGCTCAACCGGCCCTGACCGACGCGCCTATCCTCAAGGGCATGCGCACGAAGAAGAGGGTGGACTTCGAACGGCTCGCCGCCGCCCTCCCGGACTACCCGTTCGCGTATCTGATCACCGTCGACGATGACTACCGCGCGCATACCGTGACCGTGGAGCCGCAGCTGCGCGAGGCGACCCTGGACGTCGGCCTGATCGGCGGTCGCACCCGGGACAACCTCGCCCGGCGCAGCGACGTCACGCTGCTGTGGCCGCCGCCCGAGCCGGGCGGCTATTCGCTGATCGTCGACGGCACGGCCGAGGTGACCGACGTTGGCGACGCCGTGCGGCTGGGCGTGCTGCCCACCCGCGCGCTGCTGCACCGCGAGGCGGACGACGGCTCGCCCGCGGCGGCCAAGGGCTGCCTGCACGATTGCGTGGTGTTCTCGCTGCCGGCCTGACGGGCCCCGCCGCCGAGCGTGGCAGCCCGCGGCGTCGCAGCCCGCCGCGTTGAGTGTGAAGCTACGGCGTTGAGTGTGAACCTACGGCTTTGACTGTGAAACCACGGCGTTGGCGGTGAGCCCACGGCGAAGAAATCACCGGCGCTTTCACGCGATGGATGCAACAGTGGGCGGTTTGGGTGGGTTAGACAGTAGTTCGTCGAGGGCTTCAGCGGG